>JAVKLI010000104.1:0-59916 GCA_031539425.1 Bacteroidia bacterium | reverse complement strand
GGTAAAAGAACTAGATCAAGTTAATATTGAACAACAAACTATTATAGAGGCACAACAAAAGCAATTACAAACGCAAGAGGCTAAAAATGAAGCACTCGAAAAGCGTTTAAAAGCTTTAGAAGAAAGGTTGGGTAAGTAAAACGTTTATCGAAAAAACTTTTGCCTAAAAATTAATCTTATCTAAAGCTGTAAATTTATTTGTTGTAAGTTTGTTCAAACAACTTTACGTAGCTTTGATTTCAAAAAACATACCAAAAAAATTATTTTTATTAGATGCTTTCGCGTTAATATACCGCTCTTACTTTGCCTTTAGCAATAACCCCCGCATTAATTCTAAAGGGTTAAATACATCTGCAGCGTTTGGATTTACAAACACGCTGTTAGAAATATTAAATAAAGAAAAACCCTCGCACATAGCTGTAGTATTTGATACACCAGAAGCAACAGTAAGGCATATAGAATACCCTGAATATAAAGCAAATAGAGAAGAGATGCCTGAAGATTTGCGTAAATGCTTACCTTTTATTATTCAAATAATAGAAGGATTTAATATTCCCATCATCAAATACCCCGGTTTTGAAGCCGATGATGTAATTGGCACATTAGCCTATCAAGCAGAAAAACTAGGCTATACAACCTATATGATGACGCCCGATAAAGATTATGGCCAATTGGTAAATACCAACACTTTTATGTACAAACCTGCCAGGCTTGGCAATGGCGCCGAAGTATTAGGTGTAGAAGAGATATGTAAAAAATGGGACATAAAAAATGTAGCCCAACTAATAGATATACTAGGGCTTATGGGAGATAAGGTAGACAACATACCAGGCATACCTGGAGTGGGCGAAAAAACAGCCATTCAGCTAATTAAAGATTTTGATAACATCGAAAATTTATTAATTAATACAGATAAACTAAAAGGCAAACTCAAAGAAAAAGTAGAAGCTAATAAAGAACAAGCGCTTCAATCAAAAAAATTAGCTACCATAATAATTGATGTGCCTTATGTTTTAAATGACCAAGAACTAGAATTAAAATCAATAAACAAAGAAGCTTTAAAAAACACGTTTACCGAACTAGAATTTAGAAACCTAGCTTTAAAGGTATTGGGCGAGGTAATTGAAACACCCGAGTCTACAAGTTCCTTAACCCAAAGTACGTCTAAAATAGTAGATTTATTTAATAGTGAAGAAACGCAACCTACACCCATTAGTAGTCAAACAGAAGATGCAGAGGAGCCAACTAAAATTTATAAAACTATTTTAGATACAAAGCCAAATTATATTTTATGTGATACCGAACAAAGTATTTTAAATTTAATTTCAATATTAAATTTAGAAAACGAATATTGCTTTGATACCGAAACCACAGGCTTAGATACCATTCAGGCAGAATTAGTTGGTTTATCCTTTTCTGTAAAAGCCAATGAAGCGTATTATATACCAATTAAATCCAACAAACAAGAGGCACTAGAACAATTAAATCATTTTAAACCAATTTTTGAAAACACAACAAAAACAGTAATAGGTCAAAATATAAAATACGATTATCAAATGTTATTAAACTATGGTATAGACATTAAAAATAAAATGTTTGATACCATGGTGGCACATTATTTAATTATGCCCGATATGCGTCATAACATGAACATACTGGCAGAAACCTATTTAGATTACCAACCCATAAGCATTGAAACTTTAATAGGAAAAAAAGGGAAAGATCAAATTAATATGCGAGATGTTCCGCTTGATGTAATTACTAATTACGCAGCCGAAGACGCAGATATAACCCTACAACTTAAAACTATTTTTGATGAAAAATTAAACCAAACTGAAACTAAAAAATTATTTGAAACAGTTGAATTGCCTTTAATTAAAACCCTATCGGCAATGGAAAGAGAAGGCATAAATTTAGATGTAAAAAAATTAAACACTTTTTCTAAAGAGCTGCAAGAAGATATAACCAAAGTAGATGCCGACATACAACAACTAGCCGGAACCAAATTTAACATTGCCTCACCCAAACAAGTAGGCGAAATATTATTTGATTATTTAAAAATTATTGACAAACCAAAAAAAACTAAAACCGGTCAGTACGCCACAAGCGAAGACATTCTTTCTAAATTAGAAAACAAACATCCTATTGTTTCTAAAATTTTAGATTATAGAGAATTGGTAAAACTAAAATCAACCTATGTAGATACCTTACCTTTATTGATAAACCCCATTACTCAGCGTATACACACTACCTATAATCAAGTAGTTGCCGTAACCGGAAGATTAAGTAGCGATAACCCAAACCTCCAAAATATTCCAATACGTACAGAACGTGGCCGACAAATACGCACCGCTTTTATTCCTCGAAATGAAGACTACACTTTATTAAGCGCCGATTATAGCCAAATAGAATTACGCATTGTAGCCTCCATTAGCGGAGATGAAGCCATGTGCGAAGCCTTTAATTTAAATAAAGACATACACATTGCTACTGCTGCCAAAGTATTTAATGTAGCAGAAGCCGAAGTAACCAAAGATATGAGATACAAAGCTAAGAGTGTTAATTTTGGAATTATATACGGACAAGGTGCATTTGGCCTAGCAGAAAACTTAAACATACCAAGGGTCGAAGCAAAAACATTAATAGATAATTATTTTGCGCAATACACAGCCATCAAAAAATATATGGACGACACCATTAATTTTGCCAGAGAAACAGGCTTTGTTCAAACCTTATTGGGTAGAAAACGCTGGTTAAAAGATATTAATTCTAACAACGCTACCGTTCGCTCATTTGCCGAAAGAAATGCTATAAATGCACCCATACAAGGTTCTGCAGCCGATATGATTAAAATAGCAATGATTAACATTCATGATGAGCTAAATAAATTAAATTTAAAATCAAAATTATTATTGCAAGTACATGACGAATTAATTTTTGATATTTATAAACCAGAATTAGGCAGAATACAACCCATTATTAAAAAATTAATGCAAGAGGCCTTACCTTTAAAAGTACCGGTAGAAGTAAGTGTAGGAACAGGAAACAATTGGCTTGATGCACATTAAAATAGTATGATAAAAAAAATTGAACATATTGGTATAGCGGTTTCTGATATTAAAATATCCAACGAGTTATTTGCTAAATTATTAAACCAACAACCTTATAAATCAGAAAGCGTTACAAGCGAAGCGGTTGAAACATCTTTTTTTAAAGTAGGCGACACAAAAATAGAATTACTAGAAGCACAAGCCCCAACAAGCGCCATTGCTAAGTTTATACAAAAAAAAGGCGAAGGCATTCATCATATTGCTTTAGAAGTAGATGATATAGATGAAGAAATAAAAAGATTAACAGCTTTAGAATTTGAATTAATAAACATAACACCTAAAGATGGCGCCGATAACAAACGCATAGCTTTTTTACATCCAAAAACAACCAACAAAATATTAATAGAATTATGTCAAGAAAAAAAATAAGCCCAATATCTAATTTAAAAATATTATTAAGTGTATTAATTTTTTTAGTTATTGCTATAAATGTTGCACAAGCACAAAAATTTGCTTTTGTAGATTCTGATTATATATTAAACAAAATGCCCGAATATGCTAGTACGCAAAAGGAGCTCAATAAATCATCGGAGCAATGGGAAAAAGAATTAGAACTTAAAGTAACGGAAATAGAAAAATTATCTAAAGTGCTTCAGGCAGAATCTGTTTTGCTTACAGATGAAATGAAAAAAAAACGCATGGCTGATATTGCCAAAAAAGAAGAAGAAATGCAAGAGTTTCAAAAAAGTAAATTTGGTGTAGATGGCGAATTATATAAAAAACGAGTAGATTTAGTAAAGCCACTACAAGATAAAATATATAGTGCCGTTAAACAAGTAGCAGATAAGGGCGGGTTGATGATTATATTTGATAAAGCCTCTGATATATCAATGCTTTATGCAAACCCTAAATTAGATAAAAGCGAAGAGGTATTAAAAGCACTTGGGGTAAAAAAATAAAATAAGTTTTATATGAAGTATTTTGTTTTTTTTAAATGTGTTATAATATTACTTGCATTTAATACTTGCCAACAGCATCAAGTAAACACAGCTCAAGATATAAAACACAACGATTCATTAAGCATTAAATTAAATAGTCAAGAATTACAACTGCTTAACAAAAACATTTTAGATTCGATAGATAATGTTAGATTATACATACAGCGATCTAAAATTTATTTAAACTACCGCCTTCCAGAAGATGCTCTAAATGACGCAAACCGAGCTATATTAATAGATTCTAATTATGCAGAAGCTTGGATAGCAAAAGCGGATGCTTACTTGATGCAAAATGAACCAAAATTATGCAAAGAAGTTTTAGAAAAAACGGTAAAAAAATTTTCATCAAACACGGAGGGCTTATTAAAATTAGGCGAAATGTATTTCTTTTTAAAGCAATATGAACGTTCATTTCAATTAATTAACTCAGCTTTACGTATTGATGTAAGCCTAGCCCAAGCTTATTTATTAAAAGGTAAAATATATTTAGAAACTGGTGATACTTCAAAAGCCATCTCTAGCTACGAAACAGCCATAGAGCAAGATTCTGACAACCTTAATGCTTTTTATACCTTAGGCTTAATTTATGCTGCCAAAAAAAATCCTTTAGCAAAAGAATATTACCAATCTGCAATAAAAATTAATCCTACCTCTACAGATATTATATATGCGCTGGCTATGTTGTATCAAAATAATGAAGACTTTGAAGAGGCAAAAAATAATTATCAAACAATTTTAAAAATAGATTCTACACATCAAAACTCCCTTTATAATATGGGTTTTATAGCCTTGGCAATAAAAAACGATTATAATTTAGCCATTCAATATTTTAATAAAGTAATTTTAATTAATACAAACCACGCTATGGCATACTACGCTAGAGCCACCTGTTACGAAGCTCAAAAAAAAAACCAACTAGCTAAAGATGATTATAAACAGTGTATACAAATTAACCCTAATTTTTTTGACGCTATCAATGCGTTAAATAATTTGAAGTAATTATTTTTTATTTAACCTCACTCCTTCACCACCTTTTGCGTTACAGTGACACCATTTTTAAGCTGTGCTTTTAAAAAGTATAGCCCGCTTGTTAAGGTAGCTTCTGTAAATACTGTATTACCTTGTACATTAATTTTTATTTGCTTGCCCAGTACATCAAATAAGTGCAAAGTTTTAACCTCGTGCATATTGTTTACAAATAGTTGATTGGTAAAGGGGTTGGGGTAAATTTGTAAAATGGTTTGTTTATCGGTTTCGTTGATACCTACCACATTACTTAAGTTGTATTTTAAAACGGTGGCAATCATATCATATGGTGGGGTAAGTGTTGAAGTAGAAGCACCCGCAAGGTATAAATGAGTTGGTGCAATGTACTTTATAAAATTAAATCCATATTGTTTATCAATATTTATTCGTTTACCATTGTTAAAAGTGGTATCAATGCTACCATTGGTGTTTAAACGAATTAAGACTTGATTAGAATTAGGGTTTATGATGTTATTAGCTAATGAGTTATCTTCTAATAAAATAATTTTACCATCTATTTGTATATCAAAGTCTTTAACCATGCTCATAAAAACGGTGTTGGTGCCTATTACTTCAGTAAACCTAGTTTTTACGGCGCCATTTATACCAAAATTTTGATTAAGTGTGCCATTGGCATTATAATTTAAAATAAAGCAACTGTCAGCATGATTAATTGAAATAAAAATATCGTTGTTTGGTCCTATTTTAAGTCCAGATATATAATTAGGAGCTATACCCATTAAGCTAATTTTATCATAATAAATTATTCCATTTTGTCCAAAACTATTATCCATTATTCCTTGTAAATTTGTTTTACACACAGCAAATGTTAATGGAATTGTGTTAGACCAAACATAGCCAATAAATATTATACTATTATCATTGTCAATATGTTAGACAATATTGAAAACGGAAAGCTATTTGAACTTAATGTTAGATAACCATTTACGCCAAATTGTGTATTAATAATTCCATTTTCATTTAATTTAAACAAAACTGTTTCTGAATTGTTAACTCCGCCTATTTTACTAATTAATATAGAATTATCTGTCAAACTCAGGTACGCTGGGTGGGACGTTGGGTTATTTATTTCAACAATACCATTATTACCAAAAGTATTATCAATACTACCATTTACGTTTAATTTTACTAAACAAGTTATAGGTGATGTAGTAGTAGTTATTGCCATATCAATGCAAACTAGTATTTTAGAGTTATTTAAAATATCAATGGAGTATAAGTGAGTAACATTTTGAAAAAGAGTACTTAACCCATTTATACCAAATTGATTGTCCAATAACCCATTAGGTGATAATTTTGTAATTCTTAATGTAGTAGTATTGCTATAATTAATGCAAGCAGAATATACATTTCTGTTGTGATCTATTTTAAAAAGTGTGCACGGGTTTACATTACTTGGTGCAATTTTCGAAACCCCATTGTTTCCAAATGTATTGTCAATGGCTATATTTTGAGTATATGCGTTTTGTAAGCAAATACTAATTATCAAAACAGTTAGTATGCTTTTAATATTTATAATGTGTTTCATAATTTTTATTTTTAATGGTTAATAATTAATGGGGTAGAAAAAAGAATTTATTGTAAAATAATAATTCTTAAATCAATGGTAACAAATTATTTTGATAAAAATAAATGTTTGTTAAAAATTAAACACACAGCAGGTTTAAGCATTAAATGCAACAATATAATTGAACTTTAGGATTAGTAATTTATAATTTATATGTTGTCTATTATTAATTTGATGTTGTTTGAAATTTTACACAGTATTTAACAAAGGCATTTCACATTAAATCTTCCCCTATATCTGTTCTAAAGTATTTGTTTTCAAATTTAATTTGATTAGCTATTATAAGGCTTTTTTGTAAGGCCTTATGTATTGAGGTGCCTAAACCAGTTGCAGCAAACACTCTACCACCATTAGTTAGTACTTGATTGTTTTTGGTAATTGTACCTGAATGAAACAGAATACAATCATCTATCAAATTAGATAAGGGTATATTATCTATTACCTTATTTTTTTCATAAGCCTCAGGGTAACCACCAGACGCTAACACGATGGTAGTAGCGGTTTTGTCTATAATTTGTAAATCAATAGTATTTAATTTTTGTGTACTTGTAGCAATTAGTACTTCTAACAAATCTGAGTTTATACGTGGAATAACAACTTCGGTTTCTGGATCTCCCATGCGGCAATTATACTCTATCACATAAGGGGTTCCGTTACAATTCATTAAACCAATAAAAATAAAACCAGTATAATTAATTTGTTCTTTTTGCAAACCTTCAATAGTTGGTTTTATAATGCTTTGTTCTACCTTTTCAATAAATTCTTTATTTGCAAATGGTACAGGGCTTACAGCCCCCATTCCGCCAGTGTTTAAGCCTGTATCGCCTATACTTATTCTTTTATAATCTTTGGCGGTTGGTAATATTTTATAGTTTAAACCATCGGTTAATACAAATATTGATAATTCAATACCTTTTAAAAATTCCTCTACCACTACTGTATTTCCGGCATTACCAAATTTTTGATTTAAAATCATATTTGATAATTCTGTCAGAGCTTCGTCTAATGAGTCTATAATCAAAACGCCCTTTCCAGCTGCTAATCCATCTGCCTTTAATACATATGGCGGTGATAATGTATTTAAAAATGCTTTTGCTTCATGTAAATTATGTTTGGTAAATGCTTTATAAGCAGCGGTTGGAATATGATGCTTTTGCATAAACTGTTTACTAAACTCTTTACTGCCTTCTAGTTGAGCACCTTTTTGTATGGGGCCTATAATAGACACATTTTTTAAACTATGATGGGATAAAAAATAATCGTGAATGCCATTTACTAAAGGATCTTCGGGGCCAACTAAAAGTAAGTTAATGTTTTGTTCTAAAACAAATTTTTCAATAGCATTAAAATCATTTATTTTTAAGTCAACATTGGTACCGCACTCTAAAGTGCCAGCGTTTCCTGGAGCTATAAATAATTTGGTGAGTAGTGTGCTTTGTGCTATTTTCCAAGCAAAGGCATGTTCTCTGCCTCCAGAACCTAATATTAAAACATTCATAAATTGTGTATTAAGAATTTATTTGTATCCAATTTTTAAATTTTTCACTTTTAGCATCAACTAATTTAAGCTTATATTGATTAAAGTAGTTAAATTCTTTTTTGGGTTTGGTTAAATCAATTTGCTTTAATATGCCTCTTGAGTTTACGGTTAAAAAAAGCGTTTTATCAACTTCATAGTACAAAAGCCAATTGTTTAAATCATTGTTTAAAACATGATTATTGATGGCAATAATATCATCACCTATTGATAAACCAGATTTCCAGCTAGGAGAATAAGGCGCAACCATGCTCACTTTTGTACCTGTACTGCTTTGAATAATTTTAAATCCATATTTTTTTTCAAACACAAAATTACTTGGTACAGAAATTAATTCGATGCCTATATAATTTAAACAGTCGTTTAAAAGCGTTTCATAATCGGCTAATCCGTATACATAATTTGTGAAAAAATAATTTAAATCTGTATTAGCCAGCCTAGATGCGTTCTCGGTTATATCATGTTGCGTGTATCCTAAATTTTTTTTAGCAAATTTGGTATACAAAATTTGACACAAATGCTTTAACCCATATTTTTCATTAGAATGTTTTAATATTAAAATATCCAACATCAAGGCAATTAAGTTACCCTCATCATAGATTGACACTTTTCTGTATGGTGCACCAGGCGTGTAACCGTCTAACCAAGTATCAAAGCTTGAATCTGCTACTGATAAATTATACCTACCATAATTATGAAAATGTTTTATGATTCGTTCTTCTAATGTTTTAAAATAAGTTTCAATAGAAAATACTTTACTAGTTAGTAATAATAAATCGCCGTAATAGGTTGTAAATCCTTCATATACATAGCCTAAAGGCGAATAATTTTCTTGTGTATAATTATAGGGCAACATGTTATGCGGTCTAATGCTTTTTATATTCCAAGCATGAAATAACTCATGTGATGAAACGCCTAATAACTCATTGTATAAATTATTTTCGTTTAAATAATAACCCGGACCTAAAGCGATAACTGTAGATTTTAAATGTTCAACGCCATGATAAAAGTGATGATTAAGGATTAGAAAAATAAAATGATATTCTTCAAAGGGCACATCGCCCCAAAAACTAATTTGTGTATTGGTAAATTTTATAAAATCAGATTTTATTTTTTCAAAATTGGGTTTGCATTCTCCATTAAAATGTAAATGATATTTAATATTATTAATCTCGTAAAAAGTAGACTGTAGCGTTTGACTAGCAATGATAGGAGAATCTACCAATTCATCAAAAGATTGGGCAGTTAAAATATTTTTATTTTGTTTTAATGAAGTAGCAATTTTATAAGTTTCGGGTATTAATAATTCAACAGTATGCGTTTCGTGCATTCTATTGGGTACATACATACATAAGTGAATTGGATTAATGTATAATTGGTTATCATCTACAAAACAATTGCCAGCGTTTATTTCAGAGGTATGATAAGCATAAGTAATTTTTATAAATTCGTTGTGTTGAGTTTCAACTGCCCATAGGTCTTTTGATTTTTTTAAAATTTCTAAACTGTTACCACTTAAATCAAAGGCCTCAATTTTTTTAATATTTTTTGCAAAATTTCCTAATTCGTATCTGCCTGGTCGCCAAGATGCGAGCTGGAATTCAACAGCTTTTGAATTTAAAGCATTGATAGTTAAATCTACATAAATGTAATTAGAAGAAGGGTGCTTACAATAAATTTTATAGTGCATTTTATGCGTAAATTAAAAAGTAACTTTGTTTTTACAATGGAATATTGCCATGTTTTTTCTTTGGCATTTTTACTACTTTATTTTGTAGCATTTCAAATGCTTTTATTAGTTTGTCTCTTGTTTTTTCTGGATGAATGACTTCATCAATAAACCCCCGTTCTGCAGCTCTGTATGGGTTAGCAAACATGGTTTGGTATTCTAATTCTTTTTCTTTCCATTTCTCGTCTTTATTTTTAGCGTCGTTTATTTCTTTTTTAAAAATAATTTCTGCTGCTCCTTTAGCGCCCATTACAGCTATTTCTGCTGTTGGCCAAGCATAATTAATATCTGCTCCTATGTGTTTGCTATTCATCACATCGTAAGCGCCTCCGTAGGCTTTACGAGTAATTACAGTAATACGAGGCACTGTAGCTTCGCTAAACGCATATAATAATTTGGCACCATTGGTTATAATGGCGTTCCACTCTTGGTCGGTACCTGGCAAAAAGCCTGGCACATCTTCAAATACTAATAATGGAATGTTAAAGCAATCACAAAATCTAACAAATCGGGCGGCTTTTGTAGAGGCATGTATATCAAGCACGCCAGCTAACACGGCTGGTTGATTAGCCACAATTCCTATAGATTTGCCTGCTAATCGGGCAAAGCCTACTACGATGTTTTCTGCAAAGTGTTGGTGTACTTCTAAAAAGGTATTATTGTCTACTACTTGATTAATAATTTCTTTTATATCGTAGGGTTGGTTGGCATTTTCTGGAATTATTGTTTCTAATTCTTTCCTTATTTCGTTTTGATTGTTACCGTATAGAACAGTTGGAGCTTCGTCTTCACAATTTTGTGGTACATAACTTAAAATTTTTTTTAAGTGTGTTATTGTTTCTACTTCGTTAGCGCAAGCAAAATGAGCTACACCGCTTTTACTTGCATGAACCATAGCGCCTCCTAAGGCTTCGCTGGTTACCTCTTCGTGTGTTACGGTTTTTACAACGTTTGGGCCTGTTACAAACATATAGCTTGTGTTTTCAGTCATTAATATAAAATCTGTAATAGCAGGGCTATATACGGCACCACCAGCGCAGGGGCCCATAATGGCCGATAGTTGAGGAATAACACCGCTTGCCTTTACATTTCTGTAAAAAATATCTGCATAACCGCCTAATGATACTACGCCTTCTTGTATACGTGCACCACCGCTATCATTTAAACCTATAACTGGCGCACCATTTTGAATAGCTAAATCCATTATTTTGCAAATTTTTTCGGCATGCGTTTCAGATAATGAGCCCCCAAACACAGTAAAATCTTGAGAAAAAACATACACCAATCGTCCATTTACCTTTCCATATCCAGTAACCACGCCATCACCTAAGTATTGTTCTTTATCTAAATTAAAATCTTTACTTCTATGGGTTACCATCATTCCAATTTCTTCAAATGTACCCTCGTCTATTAAAAAATGAATGCGCTCTCTAGCAGTCAATTTTTTCTTTTGATGCTGTGCATCAATTCTAGCTTGACCGCCGCCTAATAAGGCTTCGTTTATTTTTTTATTGAGTTGTTCTATTTTTTTATTCATAATCAGGTTTTAGTTTGGATTTATGTATTTATCCAGTCGTAATTTTTTATAAGTTTTTGTTGTGTTTTTTGCTCATCAGAATTTACTGGAGGTGCGTAATCATAATGCCACTCAGCATGTTTGGGCAAACTAACCAAAATAGATTCTGTCCGTCCGTTAGATTCTAGTCCAAATTTGGTACCTCTGTCATATACTAAATTAAATTCAACATAACGGCCGCGCCTTATGGATTGCCAGTTTTGATGCGCTTGGGTGTACGGTACATTCATTTTTTGTTTAACTATGTGAGTATACACTGGGGCAAACGTTTTTCCTAATTCTTTCCAAAAGGCTAATATTTGTTCGGTAGTTGCGGTTTCATCTGCGTGTAGTTTATCAAAAAATACACCTCCTATACCTCTGGTTTCTTTTCTATGTTGAATGTAAAAATAATCATCAGCCCATGGTTTAAATTTAGAATAATAGTTTTTATTATGTTTATCACAAACTGTTTTAAGTGATTGGTGAAAAAACTTTGCTTCCGCATCATTAATATAAATTGGTGTTAAATCTATACCTCCCCCAAACCAATTGATACCATTGCTTAATTCAAAATATCTAATATTCATGTGAATAATAGATACTAATGGGTTTAGTGGATGAATAACTATTGATAAACCAGTTGCAAAAAATTGAAGCGGGGTAGCAGTATCATCATGTTTTATACCTATTTCGTGTAATAAAAAATTTGGGGCTGTGCCATGTACTGAAGAAAACATGATACCTCCTTTTTCAAATACTGAACCGTTTGTAATTACGTTTGAAACACCACCACCACCTTCCGCTCTTTGCCATTCATCGCTTTTAAGGGTGGCTTGAGTATCTAATGCTAATAAAGAGTTGGTAATATTTTGTTGTAATTGTTTTAACCAAAGAGGTAATTCTGTTTTAAAATGTAACATCTTAATTATTGAATTTTTATGATGGAATGATTTTGGTATTTAAATACATGAAACTTCATGTTTTCATATCCTGTAGATGGATTAATACTTAAAAAATCAAAGTTAGTAATTAAGCCTGTATCTTTATATTTATGCAAGGCATTAAAAAATGAAGGGCCTTGTAATATTAGGTTGTTAAAGTAAAAATGACCTATATCATAACCTAAATAGTAATTATCTGTAGGTATAGTATTAAATTGAGTTTGATATGCTTTTTGTAATGTATTTGTTTGATGGGCGTGCTCATTTAAATATAAATTACTAGCGTAATGGTATTGTAATTTATTAAGATATTCTAAATCTATATTATCATTATTTATAATATTATTAAAACCAACAGCTATTACTTGTTGGTTGTTTGTAGCGGTTGCTAGCTGGGTTAAATAATCTTGCAACAATACATTATTACTTGTAAATAGGGCTACTACATTAGTTGTTGATTCACTTAACATGTTTTTTAAAACACTAAAACTACCTACTTGTTTTACAATTAATGTAGGCGTTTGAATGGCGTTTGAAAATGTTTGAGCAAACAACATATCTTTTTGATTAATCAAGTTTAATATAAAAACAGTAGAGTTTGGCTTCAAAGTATTTTTAAAATAATTTGCCAATCCTTCAATATATATTTGATGCGACGGTGTAACTTTACTTACCAAATTGTTATCGCTTATTATTTTATTACTTATGGTAGTAGGTGATATAATTGGAATTTTAAGTTCTTTAGCTTTAGCACTAACCATTCTAAAATCTTTATAATTAAACGGTCCAATAATAACATCAAGTATTTTTATTTCGGTTAAGTTGAGGATATTATTGATACTAGTTGAATCGGCAGCATCATATAACTGTAAGTCAATGGTTGATTCTGTTGATGATAATGATAACAACGATTCTTTTATACCAGCGTAAAAATCAATAGCCGCAGTGGTTTCATACGGAAATGGCGTTTCAGATTGTACCAAATAATCAACTGATAAAGTATCCGCAATGCTGGTATTAAAAGGTAAAAATAAACCTACTTTATAATTTGATTTTTTTGGTTTAAAATTTAATACACTATCTAAAATAGTCTTTTGCGCAATTGAATCTTCATCTACATAAGAGGTATTGGTTATAAATTTAATAGCTGCATTTTTATAGGCATAGGTGCTTAAATTTGGATTGAGTTTTAATAAAGTAAATAGCGATACCCTCAATCGTTTTGATAATTCGTACACAGATTCTGTTTGAGTTGGCGTGTATATTAAAGTGTCGTTTATTTGAACAGTTTGATTTCTTTTTTTTGATTTCTTTTCGGCTATAATAATTCGTAAGCCCTCTAATTTGGAGGTTTTTAATTGAGGGTTTAATTTTAAAATACTTGATACACTTACTCCAAACGATTTAGAAATTGATAAAAGATTTTGATTTTTTAAAACTTTGTGATAGATGTACTTACTGGTATCTTGTGGTAATTTTGCCAACGTTTTAGCATCATTAGTAATAGGTACTTTTAAAGCTTGACCTACTTTTATACTATTACTTTTTAAACCATTAGTTTCTTTAAGTACATCTGTAGATATGTTATATTGATTAGCAATTGAAAAAATAGTTTGTTGTGGTTCTACAATGTGGGTTATAATACTTTTTTTAACAGATTTTTTTTGAGCCAATACATTATTTTGAAATAACCAAAAGCAACAAATAAAAAACAGCGTTAAAGATTGTTTAAGCATTTTTATTCCCATTCTATTGTTGCCGGAGGTTTAGAGCTAATATCATATACCACTCTATTTACCCCTTTTACTTTATTAATAATATCGTTTGATACTTTTGCTAAAAAATCATAAGGTAAATGGCACCAATCAGCCGTCATTCCATCTGTTGATGTTACTGCTCTTAACGCTACCACTTTTTCATAAGTGCGCTCATCGCCCATTACTCCTACACTTTGTATGGGTAATAAAATAGCGCCAGCTTGCCAAGTTTTATTATATAAGCCTTCAGATTTTAAACTTTCAATAAAGATATAATCCACCTGCTGCAATAGTTTAACTTTTTCTTCGGTAATATCTCCTAAAATTCTGATTGCTAACCCAGGCCCCGGAAAAGGGTGTCTGTTTATTAATGCGTCTGATAACTGTAATTCTTTACCTAATCTTCTAACTTCGTCTTTAAATAAAGCCCGTAAAGGCTCTATCACTTTTAAAGTCATATAACTTGGCAACCCACCTACATTATGATGAGATTTGATAGTTGCCGAAGGTCCTTTAACAGAAAGACTTTCTATAACATCGGGATAAATAGTACCCTGTGCTAACCATTTTGCATTTGGTATTTGTTTTGATGCTTCATCAAATACATCTATAAATACTTTACCAATGCATTTACGTTTTTGCTCAGGATCTGTGAGTCCTTTTAAGGCAAAATAAAATTGATGTTTAGCATCTACACCTTTTATATTTAACCCTAAATTTTTATAAGACTCTAAAACAGCATCAAACTCATTGTGTCTTAGCAAACCGTTATCTACAAAAATGCAGTGTAGTCTTTTTCCAATCGCTTTGTGCATTAAAACCGCAGCCACAGTGCTATCTACCCCGCCAGATAAACCAAGTATAACATGATCATCACCTAATTTTTGTTGTATCGATTTGATGCTGTTTTCTATAAAAGAGGCGGAAGTCCAATTAGCCTTACATTCACAAATTGTTTCGGTAAAGTTTTTTAAAATTTGTGTGCCATCTGTAGAATGAAATACTTCGGGGTGAAACTGAATGCCATAGGTTTGTTCACCTTCAATACGATAGGCTGCAATTTTTACATCATGTGTAGATGCGGTAACTGTATAGTGATTAGGAATTTCTAAAATAGTATCTGCATGACTCATCCAAACTGCAGATTTGGTAGGTACATTATTAAATAAGAGGCAAGCATGATTGATGTATTCTAAATTGGCTCTTCCATATTCTCTAGAGGATGACGGACCTACTTTTCCGCCATAAAAATGGGCTAAATACTGTGCACCATAACATACGCCCAATAAAGGAATTTTTGATTTAATGTTTTCTAAATCAGGAATTAACGCATCGTTTCCAGTTACAGAAGCTGGAGAGCCCGATAATATAACGCCTTTAATGTTGGGCGTTATAGTTGGAATTTTGTTATAAGGATGAATTTCGCAGTAAGTGTTTAGCTCCCTCAATCTTCGAGCTATAAGCTGAGTGTATTGAGAGCCAAAGTCAAGAATAAGAATTTGATCTTGCATAAAAAAATGTAAAAACAAATTTAGCAAGTAATTTAATTGTTAATTAAAAAATGAAGATAAAATAAAATTGAAAATCTGTTTTTAATTCAATTGATAGTATATATTTGTACTCTAACTTTTTAAAAAAAAATAAAAATGGCAGATCACTCAGAAAAAATCACTTCAATGATAGCAGAAAAATTTGGTGTAGATATTAAAGAAGTTACGCCTACAGCTAGCTTTACAACAGATTTAGGAGCAGATTCTTTAGAAACTGTTGAATTGATTATGGAATTTGAAAAAGAATTTAATATTGCAATTCCGGATGAACAAGCTGAAAAAATAACTACTGTAGGTGATGTTATCACTTATGTTAATGCTAACGTTAAGTAATTTTTACTTTTTAATTAAATTAAGCTTATGTCTGTAAAACGTGTTGTTGTTACAGGTCTTGGTGCAATAACACCTCTAGGCAGTTCTGTTCCAGAGTTTTGGAACAATTTAATTAGTGGCGTTTCTGGCGCAGATTTTATTAAACGCTTTGACGCATCTCAGTTTAAAACCAAATTTGCTTGTGAAGTAAAGGGTTTTAAGTTAGAAGACTATTTTGATAAAAAAGAGGCTAATAAGTTAGATCCCTTTTCGCATTATGGTATTGCAGCCAGTGTGCAAGCAATTGAAGACTCTAAAATTACAGCAGAAGGAATTGATAAAGATGAGATTGGCGTTATTTGGGGTTCTGGCGTTGGTGGTTTAGATACTTTTCAAAACGAAACTTTTAATTTTGCAAAAGGCGATGGTACACCTAGATTTAATCCATTCTTTATTCCAAAAATGATAGCAGATATATGCTCTGGGCATATATCTATTCGTTTTGGTTTACGTGGCCCTAATTTTACAACGGTATCTGCCTGTGCTTCATCTACTACAGCGATGATAGATGCGTTAATGTACATTAAATTAGGTAAAGCAAATGCTATTATAACTGGAGGTTCAGAATCTGCAATTAATGAAAGCGGTATTGGCGGTTTTAATGCCTGTATGGCTATGAGTACTCGTAATGAAAGCCCAACTACAGCATCTAGGCCATATGACAAAACTAGAGATGGCTTTGTATTAGGCGAAGGTGGTATTGCCATTGTATTGGAAGAGTTAGAGCATGCTAAAAAACGTGGTGCTAAAATTTATGCCGAAGTTATTGGCGGCGGAATGAGTGGCGATGCGCATCATATAACTGCCCCCCATCCAGAAGGATTAGGCGCTACCCTAGTTATGAACCGAGCTTTAAAAGATGCTAACATAAGCTACGATATGGTAGATTATATCAATACGCACGGTACTAGTACGCCTTTAGGAGATGGGGCTGAATTAAAAGCAATTTTAAACATATTTAAAGAGCATGCTTATAAGCTAAACATTAGCTCCACTAAATCTATGACTGGTCATTTATTAGGTGCTGCAGGTGCTATAGAAGCAATGGCCACAATTTTAGCAATTAAAAATAATATCGTACCTCCTACTATTAACCATGTAAATGTTGATCCTGACATAGATCCTAACTTAAATTTAACATTTAATAAAGCGCAACATAGAACCATTAATTATGCCATAAGTAATACTTTTGGGTTTGGTGGGCACAATGCAGCGGTTGTATTTAAAAAATATACAGAATAAAACATTTAGTTTTTTTTTAATCTTCTTTTTGATTGTTTTGTATAAAGTAATTATTTGACGCATTTAATGCGTTATAAAAAAAAAGGCTGCCTTTATCAGCCTCTTTTAATTTTATGATAAGTATCTCTTTTTTTATTGAATAAAATACTCATGGCTATCACAACTTCTAATAAAACAAATTAATTTTTTATTATCTTTTGTTATAAACGAAACCACATTACCAGTAATAAGCATAAAATTAATTTTAGTAGTTTTTGTATCTGATAACACATCATCCAAACTAAAACTTCCATTATCGTCTAATAGCAAAACGTTATTTGCAAACCAGGTATCACCATTATCTCCGGTGCATAAATGATAATATAATGCCACTTTGCCAGTTTTGTTTAAAGGGTCTGGAGTCCAAGTTAATACATTGCCCGTTCTGTTAATATATTGGCTTTGCGGCATGCCTAATTTTTTTGCTAAGGCATGGGTTGGCACATACACTTCGTAAGCTTGTGAATTTTTTGAATCTGAAATGTTTATTTTTACCTTAGTTCCAAAGTAATTTTTAAACTCTATCCCGTTTTTTGCCCATTGTCCATTTGACTGTGCCGCATATTCAGTTCCATTTAAGCTAATTTTTATATCATTTGGCGTTGCTCCGCCAAGATAAACGTCGTAAGCGGGATCGAGTCCAAATTTTCCATAGTTTGGATTATCTATCACACCTACACTGTAATCATAATCCATAGCGTCATCTACTATGCGTCGTCCCTCTTCATTTAATAGGACTCTTAAATTTGATATAGTGGTTTTAATACTACTTGTGTTTGAGTTTGTAACTGCCTTGTCTTTTTTACAAGAAGTAATAAATAAAGCCAGTATTATTAAAAGTTGAATTGATGTTTTAGCTATTGTTTTCATAGTTGGTGTTTTTTAAATTATTATTATGTTTTATTTTGATTTTTAATTAGCAATAATTCCCTGCAAATCCAGCAGGGTCCATGACATTAATAAAATATGCAGGGCTTCCCATACATGAAGGAACAATGCCGCCAGATATAGACATTTGTCTCATCCATCTGAAGCATTTATTTGGTAAAGGATTTGAACAAGATAATGAACTGTTATTATAGTCGCCATGCTCTATGTAATAGGCTGTTATCATGTAATCACCATAATTTGGAACATCAATGTTTACGCAGCCATCATTACTTAGGGTATGGGGTTGAGAGTGAATTGAAGTTCCATTGAGAACAATTATACCTGGGTTATTGACATTATAAAGATCCCAAGTATAGGTTTGGCTAAAAGGAAATTGAGTGTTGCCAGTTATTATGATTTTCAGTAATCCATATCCTTTCAATACAGCATAACAAGGATTAAAGGCACCACAATTATAACTAAAATCGCCTAACCTAATACTTGCAGAAACAGGCGGTGGTAGCTTATTAGTTGAAAAGTTCTTACAACTTATATTTAGCATCATAAAGCTAGATATAAATACAGAGGCTATTGCAATTTTTAAGCGGTGGTGCCCCCCCCCCCCTAAAATTAAAGTTTGATTTCATAATTTTAAAGGTTTGAGTTAGTTTTTGATTTTATTCTTTATATTAAGTTTTTTATCAGAGTTGCTTCTCTCGTAGGTTTTGTTAATGTTCCCAAGGTTTTGCATTTATCCACCAATTTATATAAAAATATAAGTAAATCAAAAATAATATTATTTGTTAGAAATTCAAATAATTTTAACAATTAATAAAATTTCTTTTAAAATATGTTAGAATAATGGAAACCATAATATTTTAATCTAAATGTTTATTTAAACGCCATTTATTTTATAAACTTGCATACTTTTAAAGCATTATAATATTTTCATGCTTTCATCAACTTTAACTACAAGTAATATACCCAAAAAGCGTGTGGCTATTATGGGTAGTACTGGTAGTATTGGTACGCAAACTTTAGAAGTAATAAAACAGTTTCCAAATTTATTTTTGGCAGAAGTGTTGGTTGCACAAAATAATTCAGAATTACTTATTAAACAAGCGTTAGAATTTAACCCCAATGCCGTAGTAATAGAAAACAAAAATAAATACCCCGAAGTAAAACAAGCCCTTAGCCATACAGATATTAAAGTTTTTGCAGGCGCCGAATCAGTTACTCAAATTGTAGAAATGGAAAGCGTAGATATTGTATTATCAGCTATTGTAGGTTTTTCGGGGCTAGCATCAACCATTAATGCTATTAAGCATGGCAAACCAATTGCTTTAGCAAATAAAGAAACCTTAGTAGTAGCAGGGCAACTTATTTCGGAATTGTTACAACAACACAAAGTGCCTATTTTACCTGTAGATTCTGAGCACTCGGCTATTTTTCAATGCTTGGTGGGAGAATATTTAAACCCTATAGAAAAAATTATCTTAACAGCCTCTGGCGGTCCTTTTAGAGGAAAAGATTTAGCTTTTTTACAAAACGTAACCAAAGAACAAGCCTTAAATCATCCGGTATGGAAGATGGGGTCAAAAATTTCAATAGACTCTGCAACACTTATGAATAAAGGACTTGAGGTAATAGAAGCTGCTTGGTTATTTAATTTAAAACCACATCAAATAGAAGTTATTGTACATCCTCAAAGTATTATTCATAGTATTGTACAGTTTGAAGACAATAGCATGAAAGCCCAAATGGGATTACCAGATATGAAACTGCCTATTGTATATGCCTTATCTTATCCTAATCGTGTTCAATCAAATTTTGTTAGATTTGATTTTCTAAATTATCCAGAATTAACATTTCAAAAACCAAATTTAACCTTGTTTAAAAATTTAAAACTCGCCTATCAAGCCTTACAAACAGGAGGTAATGCTCCTTGTGTTTTAAATGCTGCTAATGAAGTAGTTGTTGAAGCATTTTTAAATAATAAAATATCATTTTTAGGAATAGCAGATACTATTGAACAAACATTAAATACAATACCATTTTTTAACCCTACCACACTGGAAGAATACCAACAGTGCGATAAAGAAACGCGCGCAATAACTTACTCACTCATCAAATAAATAAAAAAATGAAATTTTTACAATTCTTCTTAGCATTAACTATTTTAATTACAATTCATGAATTAGGTCATTTTTACTTTGCCCGTAAGTTTAAAGCCAGGGTAGATAAATTTTATTTGTTTTTTGATTTTTTATTTCCGTTTGCAGGTCTTTTAAATTTTTCAGTATTTAAAAAGAAAATTGGCGAAACCGAATACGGCTTAGGCTGGTTTCCGTTAGGTGGCTATGTTCAAATTGCCGGCATGGTAGATGAGCAAATGGATAAATCTCAAATTGATACACCTCCACAGCCTTGGGAATTAAGAGCCAAACCAGCATGGCAACGTTTATTAGTAATGCTTGGCGGTATTTTATTTAATTTAATACTTGGGTTTTTTATTTATATCATGGTATTATTTGTGTGGGGAAAAGACACCTTGCCGGTAGATAAATTACAACATGGCGTAGTGGTAGATTCTACAGCTTATTATATTGGGTTAAGAAATGGTGACAAACTCCTATCGATAAATCATGAAAAAATTACCTCGTTAAATAGAGTGGCGGTAATGATTATCATGAATAAAGCAAAAAGTATTGAAGTTAATAGAGACGGAAGGGAATTAAGCTTTCCAATATCTGACAATGATATAAGTCTCATATTAAAACGGTTACGAAAAAGTGCTTTTGTATCGCCTCGTTTGTTAATAATTATTGATAGTGTTTTAAAAGGTACTGTAGCTTCTAAAATAGGCCTATTAAAGGGCGATCAAATTATTAAAGTAAATATGGATACAGTGCTGTATCAAGAAAAATTAAGACCAGCCTTATTAAAATTAAAAAATCAAGAAGTAACTTTTACAGTTAAAAGAAATGACCAAGAGCTTGCATTGAAAGGTAAATTAGACTCTACAGCCATGCTTGGTATTACACAAAATAGAAAATTATTCTATCCTATAGAAACTAAACAATATTCATTTTTTGAATCTATTGTACAAGGCTTTAAAGACGGCATAGAAAATATCGTCATGCAAGCCAAACAAATAGTAGTATTAATTACTGTTAAAGATGCCTACCAACAGGTAAGTGGTTTTTATTCTATTTATGAATCAATGCCTGAGCAATGGAATTGGGAACACTTTTGGACGTTTACGGGAATGTTATCGCTAGTGCTTGCGTTTATGAATTTTTTACCGATACCTATGTTAGATGGCGGTTATATATTATTTATACTTATAGAAATGGTAACCCGCCGCAAAGTTTCAGAAAAAATTATTTATTATGCTAATAACGTTGGGCTTGTAATACTACTGATACTAATGGTTTACGCTAATACCGATTTTTTAAGACTTAAATGAAAATAATAAAAGTAAGTTTATTATTATTTATCTCGTTAGTATGTAATGCTCAATCTATTAAAGATTCGTCTTTACGAATTGTAGCTATTGGTACACATTTATCCTATCAATTTCCAGATTATGATTTGGCAAAACGATTTGGAAACAGTTTTAGTTTAGGAGGAGAAGTGATGTTAAAAACAAAGCGGTACTTTTTATTTGGAATAGAAGGAAGCTATTTTTTTGGTAATACAGTTTATGAAGATGTTTTAAAGCCTTTAAAAAATTCAGATGGATTTATTACAAATAATGTAGGAAACCCAGCTAATCTTGAAATTACGCATGGAGGTTGGTATGTGTTGGGGTATATAGGTAAATTATTAAACGTTGTAAATTATAATAAAAACTCCGGAATATTAGTAAAATGTGGCATTGGCTATATGCAGCACTTTGTTAAGTTTAATGAGCCTCCAAATATGGAAGGCAATATTCCAGCCTTACAATCTGCCGAAATGATTAAAGGTTTTGACAGGTATACAGGAGGTATTGCTACCATGCAATACATTGGTTTTGTAAATTTTGGAACTAATAAACTTACTAATTTTGCTTTAGGCTTTGAACTATTTCAAGGTTACACCAGCAGCTATAGAAAATTTAATTTTAATACTGGCCAAGCCGATACACAACAACGCTTTGATATGTTATATGGATTTAGATTTACTTGGTACTTGCCGCTTTATAAACAAGTTAAAGAATTTTATTATTAATTATAATTAGCGTAACTGCCACATAGCTTCTAGTACTATAGCAGAATCTAATGAAATCTTTTTTTCAGTAGCCCGATTTTGAGCATCTTTTATCCAAACTTTATCTTTTTTAATATAAGCTATCACATTATTTAATTTATTAATATCTATTTTTTTGATTGCATTATAATTATAAGTGCCTTTAAAAAAAATTTCCAATGATTCTAAAAAACCCCAACCTATTCTGTTTAAATTGGTTATTGTAGACATTACTATAATCAAGTCATGTTGGTCTATTTGCTCTTTAATGTTAACAGATTCAACTAATAATTCTTCTTTAAATGATTCGGGATAAATTTGCTTATTATAAAACCAAAAATGGTGGGTATTAAAACTTTCAGCAATGTTCATATTATACATCTGCCAATAATAGCTATCAGACACCACTAATACGTTGGGTTTAAACATATTTGCTGGTTTTATAGCAGTAATATTTGGATAAGCTAATGGAAACTTGGGTAACTTAAATAACAGATTGGATCCTTCTTCCAAATCACAATCATCAAATAATATGTCACTTTTAATTTCAATATTTGTAATTGAATACGTGCGCATTGGTTTTGCTATAAAACGAGACATCGAATTAATAATAAGTTGTTCGGCTAACACAGCTCCATAGTTACTCCAATGCACGCCATACTTTGGAAATAAAGGATATTTAGTGTTTTTTTTCCATTTACAAAATAGCTCATTAAAATCTATACTATTCAAATTGGCGTCTTTTAAATTTCTTTTTAACTCTGAGTAATTTGTTTTTTTGTTTTTTAATGGTTGATATTTGATTGGAACATATTCTGAATAATAATCAACTTTGTTGGGTGCAAAAATGATGATTAATTTTTTATTTATTTTTTGTAATTCGTTTGACACAAATTTAATTCTGTTGGCTATTTTGTTTATAGAGTCTGCACCTACAAAATCTTTTCCATTATAACTTTCAAAATACCCTATTTCAAATAAAAAATGATCCTTGCCTTCAGTTACACCATTGGCATTTAATTTAGAAAATAAGGTGTAATCTATTTGGTTATTTAATCTAACAAATAAAGGTCGAGCACCAAATATGGCATTAAGCTCTTTTTCTTTTTCTTGTTGAAAACTACCAGCAAACCATTCTTCTAATTTAAATTGAGGTGTGCTAGGAATTGTATAGGCTCCCTTTAAAGGTTTAATTTGGCTTATAGGAATTTTAGAAAGTATTAATAACCCTAACAATAAGCCAAAAAAACTAAGTACTAAAAATCGTTTGATATAAATGCTAATATCCATTTTAAAATCTAAAATAAATAAAGGGGTTAAATCCAGACGATGTAATAGCACTAACAGATAATACAAACAATAGCATGCTTACTATAAACATGATGATAAATTTTTTAATTGTATATGAATTAAAATAAACGATTTCTTGAATTTTATTTCCCCACTTACTAATTGTAAAAAATGAAAATAAAATTGCTATACAAAAATAGGTTATAAACTCTATATCTACAGGCTGAGAGATGGATGAATTGTTAAACGAAAACATACAAGTGATATATTTAAATGCTTCGCTAATGTTTTCTATTTTAAAAAACACCCAGCATAAATTCACAAAAAAAAAAGTAATAAGTATGCTCGGTATTTTACCAATTTTTTGAAGTATGTTTAAAAAACATACTCTTTCAAATACCATAAAAAATCCATGTAAAGCACCCCATAATATAAAACTCCAACTGGCACCATGCCAAAACCCAGAGGCTAAAAACACTATCCATAAATTAAAATACAAACGTATATTAGAAACTTTATTTCCACCTAACGGTATGTATAAATAATTACGCATCCAACTACCAAGAGTAATATGCCATCTGCGCCAAAAATCAGTAATGCTTTGGGCCGTATAAGGATTATGAAAATTTTCAGGAAACTTAAAACCCATCATTCTACCAAGCCCTATGGCCATATCACTATAACCACTAAAATCAAAATAAATTTGAAAGGTATACGCAATACTACCAATCCATACGCTACTGCTATTAAGTGTACTTATATTTGAATTAAAAACTAAATCGGCAAACATACCCATTTGATTAGCTATAATGACTTTTTTACCTAGGCCTATTGAAAATCTATAAAACCCAATAAGTATATCATCTAGTTGTGTTCTTCTATTGGCAATTTGATTGGCTAATTCGTGGTATCTAATAATGGGCCCTGCAATTAATTTTGGAAACAGTATAATGTATAATTGATAATTCCAAAAATGATTAAGAGGCTTATGAAGTTTTCTATATACATCTACTACGTATGTAATAGTTTCAAAGGTGTAAAATGAAATACCTATAGGTAAAACTAATTTTGTCCATGTAATATTTTCAAAGCCACAAAGGTTTAAAATGCTATTAAAGTTTTTGATAAAAAAATTAGAATACTTAAAATAAACTAACAAGCCTAAATTGATAGATACAGAAATGCCTAATAATACTTTTTTTTTAAATTCACTAGTAACGGTGTCCATCCATTTTACTAAATGAAAATCTAAAAAGGTGGTAAATAAAATAACAAAAATAAAGTGTGGAGCCCCCCACGCATAAAAGAAAATACTACCTATAAGTATAGTGGCATTTTTATAAGCACTATCTATTAAATAATAAACAATAAAAAAAATAGGTAAAAAATAAAGTAAAAAAATAATGCTACTAAATACCATTGTTTAATTTAATTGTATTTGCCCTGAATAAACTGAGCCTCCTATAAATAACTTATATATGTAACTTGCTGGGGCACATAAATTAGATTGATGGTTTTTTCCATCCCATATAAATGTATGTTTTGTGCCTGTTTTTAATGGGTTATATAAGGTAATTACTTCTTTACCTAAATTATCAAATATAGTTAAAGCGCTAAAATGATTGGCATTATTGGCATACTGAAATTGCACTATTTGATTAAACGGATTTGGAAATACTTTTAATTGTATTGGCTCTATGCTGTTTAACGTACTTGGTGTGTTTAATAATGGATCGTTAATTAGCATGTTTGTTAAATCTATATTTTCATCTCCGGGTAAATAATTTGCAAAAATGTAGCCGTCAAAGATCATTTCATCATAAGTGTTAAATCCAGCAGATACAGTATTGCCAGTATTATTACTAAATGTATGAATAGCATAAAGTTTACTACCAGTTGGTATTTTTAGCATTTTTGGATAGGTATAAACCCCCTGCCAATTAAAGTCCCATTTATTAATTCTAATTAAATTAGTAGTAAGGGCACCTGTTTTAGCGTAATTTTCTATATAGGTGCATAATTTATGTGAATGCGGAAATGCGGAAATTATAGATACAGGAGAGGGTGTAGTGATAGCACTTGGAGGAAACGTAACAGTAACTGTTTTTAAAGAATTGGGAGGGATAGAAAATGCCCAATTTTGAAGCGGAACAAATGAAGTTAATTGACGCACATTTGTTGTGCTTACAGGATAAAAAAATAGTCTAATTTGGGTTTTATCTACCTTACCTGCACTGCCTGCTGGGTAATGCATTTGAACGATTAACTTGGATCCTGCTTTTATTGTTATGCCAAATTTCATTTGGTTATTGCTAGGAAACACAATAGGGTTTGCTCCAGGGGCATAATCTCCAATATTAAATCCAGTTGAAATATTAAAACAGCCGCCAGTTAAATCATCTGTAGAGTTTCCAATAGTATCAACATTAAACACCGCATGATGAATTAAAGTTGGATTGTTTGGAATTACTTCGTATGCCTTTAATATTCTGTTTTGAGTTAAATTTAATGGAATAGAATAACAGTTGTAGGTATCATTTGTGGTGGCATTTGATGTAAATGAAGGTATTGTAACTACTAAATCTGGATTGCCATATAACTTAAATTTAGAATAGGTAGGTGAAGGCGGCGCAAGGGAAGTATCTGAAAGCGTTGCACCAAAAGGTGCATTGTTATTAATCCAAGTTAGTAATTTTGTTTTTTCAGGTAAAGTAATTATTCTTTCGTGTGAAAATCTTGAATAAGCAGTATCTGGAGGCCAAGGTGGCATTTTGTTTGATTCTAATGCTAATTGTATTAAGCCTTTAAACTGTTTGATAGAGCTATAATAGTTTAAAAACGGAAACTGATTTTCTGGATTATGACAATTGGCACAGCGATGGTAAAAAATTGGTGCTACATCTTTATATATAATTTGCGAAATATGGGTTATAGAAATAAAATTACAAAAAACAAACAACCCAATTATTTTAGTAATTCGCATTATTGCTTTGGCTTTACTTGAAGTAATGAGTCAACTGTTTTACCAATAGAATCTGAAATACGTTTTGCTTTAGTGTGCATTACCTGTTTATCTTCTTGAGCAGGGCCACATTTTATAAAACAAAGTAAAATAGCTATACTAAACAGATTTAACACTAAAGATTTAGTTTTCATAATTATAATAAATAAGATGTTAATATAACCAAAACTAAGTATTTTATTTTATTATGATTAATTATTTTATAGATTTAAACTATAAAAATATTATAAAAAATTGGCTTTTTATGTCATTTTTAAATTTCAATTTTAGTTGTTCAAAATCATTACAACATGGCATTTACAAATAAAAGCTGCACACGCTATTACTTTTTTTTAATTACTTTTTTTTCTATTTCAGGTTTCTTTTCTCAAAATAGTACTTCTAAAATTGGAACTTGGACAGACCATTTAAATTACTCGTCTATTAAACTTGTTGAATGTATTGACAATACCATTTATTATTCAAATGGTTTAAACTTAGTAAAATATAATACAGACGATAACAGTATTGAAAAGCTTAACAAATTTAACCCATTAAACGATTTTGAAATTCAATTAATTAAAAAAATAAATAATAACGCCTTATTGGTTATTTATAAAAATTCAAATATTGACATCGTTTATCCTAATGGAAGCGTTACAAATTATTCGGATATAAAACGAAAATTAATAACGGGAAATAAAACAATTTACAATGTATTGGTAAATGACCAATACGCTTACCTATCTACCGGATATGGTATAGTTGTTTTTGATTTAAATAAACTGGAAATAAAAGAAACCTATAATTTAGATAAAAACACCATTGTATATCAATTAGCAATAAATGATACAGCTCTTATAGCAGCTACTAATAATGGTCTTTTGTATGGTTTAAAATTAAAAAATTTAATAGATAATACTAATTGGAAAGAGCTAAAAATTCGTGAACTTGCAGGAAAACCATTTAATGGTGTTGTGGTGCATAATACTAAAATATTAGCTAACTATGCCCGTAGTATTGATAAAAATGATGCAGCACCAATAAAATTAGATACCCTTTTTGAGTTTAATCCACAAACCAAAACTTGGTCTGTTTTTGAATCTTTAAAAAATACTATAAACTTAAAGTTGTTAAGTAACGAACAGTATAACTTACTAACGGTAATAACCCCTACCAGTTTGGTAGATTTTAACATAAACGGTGTAGTAAATAATTCTATTACAACTTATGCACCTAAAATCCCTCAAGTAGCAGCCATTAACAATGTAGTGTATACCAATTCCAAATCGTTATGGATAGCAGATAACAACTTAGGTTTAATAAATTATACAAACAACACACTTGTTAAATATCTTTTATTAAATGGACCCAACTCTAATTTTGCAAATAGAATAGTATCAAAATCGGGAATATTACTTACAGCACCTGTATCATTAGGTAGACCCCCTAAAAACAAATGGGATAATACCTTTCCGAGCGCTTATATAGATGAACAATGGGTTACAGTAAATACATGGGGGCTTGCTACTGACATTAACGCTCTAGATATAGATAAAGACAATAATAGGCTAATGTTTGCATGTATGGGAGCTGGGTTAGTGGATATGGCTAGATTTAACACTAACTTTAATATCACAAACATTTTTAATAATCAAAATAGCCCAATGATAGGGTTAACTGCTAATGATATACGTGTAACCGGTGTAGGTATTGATTCTAAATCTAACACATGGGCTTTAGTAACTTTAAGTGATAGAGCTATTCAAATTTACAATAAAAACAAAACGTGGACTTTGCTTGATTTTACTAATTTTTTTCCTTCACAGCCAGCACCTGAAAAAATTATTTTTACTGAAAATAATCATGCTTGGATAACCCTTGGGCAGGGAGGTGGCATGTTGGTTTATAAAGATGTGTTAACGCAGCAGCAGCCAAACTCAAGTAACACTAAACGATTAACTACAAAACCCAAAGAAGGAGGCTTGCCATCAACAGATGTTTATGCAATTTGTGAAGATTTAAATGGAGCTATTTGGATAGGTACACAACAGGGAATTGCAGTGTTTAATAATCCTGCAAATGTGTTTACAAATAACAATTTTGACTGTGCCCCAATTTTAATAGAGCAAGATGGGAATATTCAAAAGTTATTATTTACCGAAGCAATCTCTTCAATAGTTGTAGACGGGGCTAATCAAAAATGGATAGGTACCGAATCGTCTGGTGTATATTGTGTATCGGCAGATGGACAAAAAGAAATATACCACTTTACAAAAGAAAACAGCCCACTTATTTCAAATAGTATTAACGATATTACTATCAATCAATTAACTGGTGATGTTTTTTTTGCTACAAATCTTGGCATACAATCATTTAAAGGCGTTGAAACAAAAGCAGAAACAACATACACGTCTTTGCATGTTTTCCCTAACCCCGTTAAACCCAATTACCAAGGTTCTGTATATATTAACGGTTTAGTTAATGAATCTATAGTAAAAATAACAGACATTACTGGAAACTTAGTTTGGGAAAATAAAGCACAAAGTGGGCGGTTAGAATGGGATTTAAAAACTTTATCAGGAAACAGAGTAGAAAGCGGTATTTATTTAATTCATTGCGCTACCGCCAATGGAGAATATGCTGAAACAGTAAAATTACTAGTGTTAAACTAATGCTGGTATCCGATTTAGGAATCGTTATTAAAAATATTCCTTACAAAACCAATCAGGTTATTTCTAAAATATATACGTCATCTTATGGGCTTATAACTGCTCATTTTTACGTTGGTAAATCTAAGTCTTCAAAAATAAAACCAAGTAACATACAACCACTATCGCAAATAGAAGTTGAGTTTAAACACAATGAGAATAAAGAAATATATCAAGTTAGCGACATACATCATTTTTATATCTATCAAAGTTTAAACATAGATGTTTCTAAAATATGTATCTCACAATTTTTAAATGAAATGCTTTATAAATCTTTAAAACCACATATTCAAAATGAAAATTTATTTAATTATTTAATTACTTCATTTCAATGGCTTGATAAAGCAGAATCTAATTTTTCTCAATTTCATGTTTATTTTTTATTACAATTAGCAAGGCATTTTGGTTTTTATCCACAAAATAATTATTCAATTTATACGCCCTATTTTAATTTAGTAGAGGGCTCATTTCAAAGTTTTGAAATGGCTTATCCTGTTGGAATAGATATGCATTTATCTCAAATATTTTCAAATTGTTTAAATGAAAATTATACTTTAACAAAGCAAGATAAAAACAATATGCTTGATACTTTGCTATTGTATTTTAAATACCATTATATAGAAAATTTGGAAGTTAAATCATTAGAAATTTTAAAAGAAGTTTTAAGTTAAACCTTAATTTTTATGTTTTTTAAGGCTTTAAAAGAATAGAATAAAAAATTTGATATATTAAAACAACTGTAACACGCTCTAGTATATTTTTTTCCGAGGTACGTGTGCGTTGCACACCACAATTTCTTGTAACTATATTTACCTTTTGACCAACTTTTATAATACTATTAGAGTTGGTTACAATGGTATCACTAAATTGAGAAACATGTGCAAAACCATCTTGATGTACGTCAATATCTACAAAGGTGCCAAAGTTGATGAGGGCGTAAATATTAGTTTTTAAAAACTAATCATATTTTATCAAAGCTAAACTAGTATTTTTACAAAGCTGATAATGCTATGTATGAAATCAAATAAAAAGAACCTTTTATTTAAAAATATTTTTCAATTACACCAAGTAAGAAACGCCTCTATTTTAAAAGTAAGTGGTAACGAAATGAGCGAAGTCCCAAATATACAAAACGCTTGGTTACACATAAAAGACGGATTAATTGAAGATTATGGAACTATGGCAGATTTTCCAATAATAACCAATTGGAATGAAGTAGATGTGATAGATTGCGAAGGTAAAATGCTATTACCAAGCTATGTAGATAGCCACACCCACTTGGTATTTGCAGAGCCCCGCACCTTAGAGTTTGAAGATAGAATAAACGGATTAAGCTATGAGGAGATCGCCCTGCGTGGTGGCGGTATTTTAAACTCGTCGGATAAATTAAATCAACTATCCGAAAATGCCTTATTTGATAGAGCTTTTGAAAGACTACAGGAAGTAATAAAACAAGGTACTGGAGGTATTGAAATTAAAAGTGGTTACGGACTTTGCGTGGAGGGGGAATTAAAAATGTTACGCGTTATAAAGCGCTTAAAAGACCTAAACCTAATACCTATAAAAGCTACATTTTTAGGGGCGCATGCTTTGCCTTTAGCTTATAAAAACAATAAACAAGGCTATATAAATTTAATACTCAACGAGATGTTACCCGCTATAGCCACCGAAAAATTGGCCGATTTTATAGATGTATTTTGTGAAGCAAACTATTTTACAGCACAAGAAACTATGCAAATACTAGAGGCTGGTCAAAAATACAACTTACAAGGTAAAGTACATGCTGAGCAATTGAGCCACAGTGGAGGCATACAAGCTGCTGTAAAATGTGATGCTATAAGTGTAGATCATTTAGAATTTTGTAACGATGCAGATATTGATGAATTAAAGCAATCAAACACCATGCCAACTATTTTGCCAGGTGCAGCCTTCTTTTTAAACTTACCTTTGCCACCTGCCCGTAAAATGATAGATTCAGGCTTGCCTGTTGCCTTTGCTAGTGATTATAACCCTGGTAGCAGCCCCAGCGGAAACATGAATTTTGTAATGAGCCTTGGCTGCATACAATACAAACTAACCCCACAAGAAATGCTAAATGCTTGTACCATTAATAGTGCTTATGCAATTAATCTTGCTAATGAACTAGGAAGTATTACAAAAGGAAAATTAGCCAATATTATTATTACAAAACCAATACAACACTTGGCGCATATCCCTTATTCATTTGGGTTAGATATGATAGAAAACGTTTACATTAATGGAATAAAACAATGAAACTGATTGTCATCTCCACCCCTCATTTTTTTGATAATGAGGCTCATTGCATAAATCAGTTATTTTTAAATGGCCTGCAAACGCTTCATATACGTAAGCCACAAAGTACCCAACATCAAATACAGCAATTAATACAAAATATAAACCCCATTTATTACCCGTATATTGCTTTGCACCAACATCATAACATACACACTAACTACAATGTTAAAACATTACATTATACCGAACAAACAAGACAAGCCACAACCGAAACAGAGTTTAAAAACTTAGTAAATAAAGGAATTTGCATAAGCACCTCAATTCATAGCATAGAATCCTATTATAAGCTGCCTAGCTATTTTAATTATGCTTTTTTTAGCAGCCTATTTAATAGCACTTCAAAGATAAATACCACAGCGTCTATTAACTTTGATGAGTTGCAACAAATCAAAAAAAGCAACATCAAACTTATTGGCTTGGGCGGCATTAATGATCAAAATATGACGTTATTAAAACCGTATCCTTTAGATGGCTTTGCTGTATTAGGTTTTGTATGGAATGAGGTAGAAAATTGTGTGTCAAATTATTTAAAACTTCAAGCAATATGCAAGCCGTAAGACCTATTGTATTAAGCATAGCCGGTTACGACCCCTGCGGAGGCGCCGGTGTATTAGCAGACATTAAAACCATTGAACAGCACCAATGCCTTGGAATGGCTGTAACTACTTGTATTACTAGCCAAAACGAAAAAAAATTTACACATGTAAAATGGCTATCGTTTAATGAAATAGAAAGCCAGTTAACATCACTGTTTTTAATGTATCAAATAAACACCGTAAAAATTGGATTAATTGAAAACTTGAAAATGTTAATTCAAATTATAGATTTTTTAAAAACACAAAACCCCAATATTAATATTATATGGGACCCCATTTGCGCTACCACCAGTGATTTTAAAGTGTTACAACAATTAAATGCAAATGAACTTTTTTTTATTTTAAATAAAATATTTTTAATAACCCCCAATACCATAGAAGCTCAATTTTTAACTCAATCTAATGATAGTATCTTAGCGGCAAAAGAGTTGGCTAAACATTGTAACGTGCTTTTAAAAGGCGGACATAACGAATCAAATAAAGGGCGCGACCAATTGTTTTATCAAAATAAAATAGAAATAATAAATCCTCAAACCACATATCAAAAATTTGACAAACACGGCTCAGGTTGCATCTTATCAGCCGCCATTGCTAGTAATTTAGCCTTACACAAACCCTTATTAAATGCCTGCGTTAATGCTAAAAAATATATAGAACAAATATTAAGTAGCAACAACAGCTTACTTGCTTATCATCATGTATAGTAAATTGCAATATATATCTCAAGGCGAAACCATACAAAGCCAAAAACTCAACATCATAAGGGCTTTAGAGGGCGGTTGTAAATGGATACAACTTAGATTTAAAAACGGCACACAACAAAAGTTAGAAACCTTAGCACTTGAAATAAAAGAATTATGCAAATTACACCAAGCTACTTTTATAATTAATGATTTTGTAATGCTTTGTAAGCAGGTAGATGCCGATGGTGTGCATTTGGGTTTATCAGATACTTCTATAGTTGAAGCAAGAGAAATTCTAGGGTCTAAAAAAATAATTGGCGGCACAGCAAATACCTTGCAAGATGTTTTGCAACGAATTAATGAAAGTGCTAATTACATTGGGTTAGGCCCGTTTGCATTTACAGAAACCAAACAAAAATTGAGTCCTATTTTAGGACTAGAAGGATATTATAAAATTATTACTTCCTTAACTAACGCTCAAAAATATGTACCTATATTTGCAATTGGCGGCATAACTATTAAAGATATTAACCCCTTAATGCAAACAAAAATATATGGCATAGCTTTATCTGGCTTTATTACTAAATCTAATAACACTACCCAAACTATAAATCAAATAAACACAATACTGTATGAAACAACTTAACATAGGAGGCGTCTCATTTACATCACGCTTATTTTTAGGATCTGGCAAATATGGTTCTAATCAAGAGATGCTACAATCTATTATTACCTCCGGTTGCCAAATGGTAACTGTAGCCTTAAAGCGAGTGGATACTAAAAATAGTTTAAATGAACAGGAAGATATATTGGCGGCCATAAAAAAAGCAAATGTAAAAATACTACCAAACACATCGGGTGCTCGAACAGCTAAAGAATCAGTATTTGCAGCCCAACTAGCCCGTGAAGCAATGGAAACTAATTTTATAAAATTAGAAATTCATCCTGACCCACGTTACTTAATGCCCGACCCTATTGAAACCCTTGCAGCAACTGAAGAGTTAGTAAAACTGGGCTTTATAGTATTACCTTACATACACGCCGACCCTGTATTGTGCAAACGCCTTGAAGATGTAGGCTCAGCAGCTGTAATGCCATTAGCTGCGCCAATAGGAAGCAATAAGGGGCTAAAAACAATTGATTTTTTAGAGATAATTATAGAACAAAGTCAGGTACCCGTAATTGTTGATGCTGGCATAGGGTCGCCCGCAGATGCCGTTAAAGCTATGGAAATAGGGGCAGATGCTGTACTTGTAAATACAGCAATTGCAACGGCAACAAATTGCGTTTCAATATCAGAAGCGTTTAAACTAGCGGTACAAGCAGGGCGTATGGCTTTTGAATCAGGCATCCCGTCGCAAACAAAACAAGCTAATCAATCTAGCCCATTAACGGCTTTTTTAAATGGTTAATTTTTAGTTAAAAATAACACGCATAACTTATTTTTGAGCCATTTTATAAAATAAAATAGTTACTATGCTAAATACTATATTTGGTATCCATACAGATACTAAAGGATCGGCAAAGCCAGAAACGGCTAAGGTTTTAAACACATGCAGCATTAAAATATAAATACAGGCTATTAAAACCCCAATAGCTATATGTACGCCTGTTCCACCTCTTATTTTTCGAGATGATACGCAAACACCAATAACAGTAAGCAAAAGAGAGGCTATAGGAAAGGCAGTTCTTATATATAACTCTACTTCAAAGTATTCAATGCGGCTTGAGCCTTTTTCTTTTTCTTTAGCTATGTATTTGATAAGCTGAGGGGAGGGCATTACCTCTATTTTACTTAAAAACCGAGACATATCTTTTGGATAAAAGTCAATATTTATAGTTTGTGTATTTGAAGTTTGGTGTGTTGTATTTTTAACTACTTTTTTTACGCCTTGTTCTGTTTTAACATTATGGTAATAAATATGCCTTTCAAAAATATTGTTTAACGTCCAAAATTGTTGAATAGAATCCCACATCATGTTGTCGGCTCTTAAAATATAGGTTTGATAGATACCGTCTACTTTCTCTATGCTTACATTATTTGCTGAGTTGTTAGAAATATTGTAATCGGAAAAGTATAAAATGGTATTTTTTTCTATTTGTTTTCTAATGTGCCTATCAGCGGTATTGGTACCTCTATTTATGTATTTATCTTCAAAATTAATGCGTGTATGGTTGGACAAGGGGATTATATAATGATTTAAAACAATGGAAATAATTGTAATACCAATAGCGCCAATAAAGTATGGTCTTAAAACCCTATTAAAACTAATTCCGCTGGTAAGCATGGCTACAAATTCTGTTTTACTAGCTAGTTTGGAGGTAAATAAAATAATAGTGATAAATGTAAATAAGGGGCTAAACAAATTACCGTAATAGGGTATAAAGTTGAGGTAATATTCAAAAATTACCTCACGAGCTGGCACTTTTTGAATCATCAAATCTTTTAATTTTTCTGATAAATCAATTATAATAAATATCAAAAGCATCAATGCTATAGATACAATGTAAGTGCTTACAAACCGCTTTAATATATATTTATCTAATAGTTTAAGCATGCAGTAATTATAAACGTTGGGCTATTTGAATAACCATTTTGTTTTTCCATGCTGTAAAGGTGCCGTCTATAATTTGTTTGCGAGCCTCGGTTACAAGCCATAAATAAAATGCTAAATTATGTATGGAGGTTATTTGTGCGGCTAAATATTCGTTACAAATGTGTAAATGCCTTACATAGGCTTTAGAATAGGTTTTGTCAACATAGGAGGTTCCGTTGGAGTCTAATTCAGAAAAATCATTTTTCCATTTTTCGTTTTTAATATTAATAATACCTTGTTGTGTATACAGCAATCCATGGCGGGCATTGCGGGTTGGCATTACACAATCAAACATATCAATACCTAAGGCAATAGATTCTAAAATATTTACTGGAGTGCCTACCCCCATTAAATAACGGGGTTTGTCTTTTGGTAAAATATTACATACTACTTCTGTCATAGCATACATATCTTCGGCTGGTTCGCCCACAGATAAACCGCCAATAGCATTGCCTACAGCTCCCTTTGCACTGATGTATTCTGCCGATTCTATCCTTAAATCTTTATACACAGAGCCTTGCACAATGGGAAATAAATATTGATTGTACCCATACAATGGCTCAGTATTATTGTATTGCTTAAAACACCTATCTAACCAGCGGTGCGTAAGGGCTAATGATTTTTTAGCCTTATGGTGTTCGCAAGGGTAGGGGGTGCATTCATCAAAGGCCATCATAATATCAGCGCCAATAACACGTTGTGCATCTATCACATTTTCGGGGGTAAATTCTAATTTAGCACCATTGATATGAGATTTAAAAATAGCACCTTGTTCAGTTATTTTTCTAGATGAGGCTAATGAAAATACTTGATAGCCGCCACTATCTGTAAGAATAGGTTTTTGCCAATTGATAAATTGGTGTAAGCCCCCAGCTTGTTTTAATACCCCTAAGCCTGGGCGTAAAAATAAATGATAAGTGTTACCCAAAATAATCTGGGCTTTAATATCATCTTTTAACTCGTGCTGATGAACCGTTTTTACAGTGCCTAATGTGCCCACTGGCATAAAAATGGGGGTTTCTATAGCGCCATGGTTTGTTTGCAAAACACCCGCACGGGCTTTAGATGCGGCATCTGTATGGTTAATTGTAAAACTCATGCTTTATAAATTGGCTTCTATAATTTGTATTTCCTCATTGGTTAATTCATACAACTGATAAATCAGTTGGTCTATTTGTTTTTCTAACGTAGATGTGTCGGCTGATGGGTTTTTTTGTTAAGATTTTATCTACTAATGAAATAAATGGTTTTTGAGCTTTTTCTGATATAACAGGGATAGGGATTTTTTCTACTTCTGCTGGTATCCAGCGAATACCAAGCTCTCCAAATTTAATAGAGTTTGTATGCATGAAATATAAAACAATTTTAGAATTTAATATGGACAATATATATTTTAATGTTTTTATCTCATTGCTTTCTATGGTTAAAAATTGACCACTCACATCGGTAAAAAAACCACTTTCATCTAAAACAAATGTTTGATTAATAGATGTTTGCTTCCACATAATTTTAGGTAAACTCAATTTAGCTAAATATGCGCAATTCCTTAAATTATAAGCAGTAATGCCTTTATCTGTTCTTTCAAAAAAACTTTTATTTTTCGATTTATGACCTCCCTTTCTGCGTTTATTACCAGTTTCTATTTGGCTTACAATATCATCAATATGTTTTTTAATAATTTTATAATTTTCAATATTAATTGCTTTGAGTTTATTTGATTTTAATCCATTATGTATATTTAATAAATATTCATTATCAAATTTTATATTATACTTCGTAATGGTCGATTTTCTTAAAATAGGTTTTATTATTTCTGCACTCTTTGGGTGTTTGCGTATAAATTCATCTCTCTTTTTGCTATCAATAATAAAAACTTCGTTATATCCGGTTTTTATGCCATAATTAATTTGAATGTTCCAATCTTTTAATGGCTTTCCTTTTGTTTCAATTTTTAGTTTTATTTTTTGTTCTTTATTAGATGAAATTATCCAGCTTTTGTTGGTTTTTGGCAAAACTTGTAACATGTTACTTTCAAACAAATGAATATTTGAAATATTTTTCTGTTTACTTATATCTAACGCATTAAAAGCTTTTGTAAGTGAACATTTTTTAAATACAAGCAAATTAGAATCAACTGTTGCTTCATCAAATACCCCACTACCCAAATCTACTAGTAGCTCAGGCTGAGTGTGTTGTAAAAAAAAGTTTCGGGTACTTTTACCATAACTCGACTTCAACCATTTATTTGAAGTAATATAACCCAATAATCCATTTACTTTTAATAGATGATAGCCTTTTTCATAAAATAAAGAATATATATCTCCAGTTTTTTCAAAGGTTACGTAGCCAAATGTTTTCAATTGTTCTGAAAAAATTTTCATAGTTTGTAACTGTATATACGGCGGATTTCCTATCACTATATCAAAGCCTATAAAAGTGCCTTCATCATTTAGTACTTCCGGAAATTCAAAGCGCCATTCAAAGGCGTTGTCAAATATTTTATTGTTTTTTATTTCTTCTATTTCTGTTTCTAGTTGTTTTGTTTCTTGTGTAAGTTCTGTTACTTTATTTTGCCAATTTGTTTTTTCTTGTTTGTTCATTTCAAATAATTGGCTTTGATTGGTATGTATAAACAAGTCGCCCAATAATTTTCTTAGCTTTTTTATCTTAGGGTCGTTTTGTGATATTTCTGTTTTAAACTCAGCTTTAATATCAGCTATAAGTTTTATCATTTCTCGTTTTTGCTCTTTATTTTGGGCATTGCGATAGGTGGCTACTGCGGTTTTATAACTATCTATACTCCACTTGCTTTTTTTTAAAGCTTGCTTAATATCTGCATCTATAGCAAAGCGGCTTATGAGTGAGTTGCCGCATTTTATATTGATGTCAATATTTGGGAGTGTTTCAAGCTCTCCGCTATTTTTGTAATAAGCATTTTTTAAAAGCTCTATCCATAAACGGAGTCTGCAAATTTTAACTGAATTGGTATTGATATCAACTCCAAATAGGCAATTTTCAATAATAGTTTGTTTTTCATAAAACAATGTTTCTTGCACCCGTTGACTTTCTTTATTGTTGGGGTTGTATCTGTATAATTCGCCATCTTCGTCTGTTATAGATAGCTCATCATTTACTACTTCAATATGGTATTCTTTAAGTCGTTTGCCAGTGCGGTCTTGTAAAATTTTTAAATCATTTTTTACAGCAATTATTTCGTTAAGTGCCGAAACTAAAAAATGACCAGAACCCACTGCGGGATCGCAAATTTTGAGGTTATTTACAATTTGATTTGCTTCGTTTTTATCTTCAATTTTATTGTAAAGTTCTTCAAAATTAGTGCAGCTCCAATTTTTGATTTCATTAAACTTTTGCACAACGGCTTTACGTATAGTTTCACTACACATGTACATCGTTATAAAACCTGGTGTAAAAAATGAACCGTCTTTATATCCATTTATTTTTTCAAAAATTAAACCAAGTACAGAAGCGTTAATCAATGTTTTATTCTCTTCTTGTATTTCTGATTGGCCTTCGGCGCCAAAATCATAAGCGTCTAAAAATTCAAATAAATATTGAAGTGTAGGCAGGCTACCGTGTTGTTTTTTTCCTTGCTGGTTTGTAAGTACGGTTGATGTTAAAATTGGAATTGTTTTATTATCGGATAAATTATTAATAACTAATGTAAGTTGTTCAAGTTCTGTAGGCTCAAAAAGAGATGAATTAAGGTAGGGTACTTTTTCAAAAATGTGTTTTATATTTTCGTTTCTCTCGTTGTGCTTACGAGCTAATACTTGAAAAAACAAACCGTTAAGCTCGTTATAGTTTTTAATTTTAGTAAGGTTTAAAAACGAATAGTTTTTATCGTTTTGATGATATCCGATAAGTTGAGCCTCTAATAATTTTAAAAATAAAATGCGATTGACCCATGTAATTGTTAGTTCAAGTGATGCGTTAAATAATCGTTCTTGATGCGTATTTCCATATTCGTGAGGTTTAGGTAATCTGCTTATTTTATCAAGGCTATCAAGCTGAATGATGGCATCTTCTAAAATACTTCCATCATGTCTTCCTCCTTCTTTAAGTCGTTCAATTAATTTTTTACTACCTTCTTTGGTTTCTGTTAGCCCCATAATATGAAGCAATTCATTATAAAAGTTTTTATCAAGGCTATTGCTATCATTAGCAAATGGCAATTTTAAAAGATGCTCTGGCGAAAATAGTTTGTACAAAGCAATTAGCTTGTTATCGTTATCTTTATTATTAGATTCAAGTTGATCTTTAAAACTATCTAATTTAAAGTGTGTAAATTCAATTTCGGAGTTTATACTATCTACAAATGGTTGTGCAATTTGACTGTAAAAAAAATCAGTTGTTGTATCTGACAATCTACGCTCTTCAAAATCAATAAATTTTTTTACCAAATCATTGTTTTGAGCAAAAAGTTTGTCAAATACTATTGCATCAAAAATGAACCATTCATTTATATTTGTAGCTATTACATGTTTTATTTCAACATTTTTATTTGTAATCCTTTCTCGTAAATAGTATAGTATTAATTCGTGAAGCGCTTTGGTGTTTATATTACCAACAGTTAACATTTCGTTTCTATTGGTAATTTTTTTAGCTTCTATAATAACACCTATAGCACTGTTTGCGCTGTTTCCATTATGAATTACAAGGTCAATGCGATTTTTGGTATTTATAAAATGATTTTGTTTGTAATAAGTATTTTTTAAAAAATCGGATATTAGGTTTTTATGAAACTCCTTGCTTTCATTTTTATTTGCTTTATGGATTAAAGAAATAAGGTTAGTTTTAAAAATATCAAAATCTATTCGAGTTGGTTTTAATTTTAAAAATGCTTTATTTAAGGCCTTTAGGGGGCTAAGTATTGTTAATGTCATTTGTTGTTATTTTAAAACTCTCATTTTTTTAATAATTGATAAAAATAAACATCTTCAAAGGTATTTTGAGAAGGTTGAACCCACATTTTTTTTGTTCCTGTTTTTACAAATCCACATTTTTCAAAAACGGCAATGCTTTTGCTGTTGGATTCCATAATATGACAAAACACTTGATTTAACAATAAAGTATTAAATACATACGTGCAAGTTAATTGAACAGCCTGCTGTGCAATGGTATTATTTTGGTATTGCTGATGCACCCAAACGCCAATACCAATTCGAGCGTTTTGTGGATCAAATTCAAATAAATCAATGGTTCCCAAATTTTCATGATTGTTTTTATCTGCAATCATCAATCTAATTTGTTTGGTTGCATATACATCTTGATGCGAATTTAAAATATACTGCTCCAGTATATATTTGCTAAGCGGCGCATAGGTATTAGTAATAGCCCACAAATTCATATTGTTTTCGTTGGTATATAGCCAATCAACATCGCTAAATTCGAGGGCTCTTAAATATATGTTGTTGTTGTAAATAAACATATGGTTACAGTTTGTTTTTAAGAATCACTTCATGTAATTCATTAATTGTATAATGCGGTAATTCAAAATGTGTTACTTGTTTTGAAGATGGCGATACGTTAGCAATAATTTTTTGAATAAAATGATTTTGATGTAACTCATGCAGTACTTGATAAAATAAATGATTTTGTTGAATAGTATTAATGCCGTAAACTTCAGTTAAAAATTCTTTTATAGGTTTTAAACAAGTGTTGTGTACAGATACCGATTGATAATTTTGCAAAATGGTTTGAAATAGTTCTAATTGATATAACTCACTAAATACTGGATGTTTTGGTAATTTAATATACAGCGTATCTATTTTTTTTATAGCAATAGATTTTTGTAAAGTAAAAAGTTTTATGTTTTTTTCTATTCCCTGAATATTAAGCGAGTTATAATTACCATTTATAAGTAAGCCAATATGCGGCGGAATGCGCATAAAATGCGTAACAATAAGCCAACTATTTTTTTGTATTTCTGAGTCTAACTTTGTTGTGTATAATTCGGTTCTATCTAAAATAGGGTAATGCAAGTGTAAAACAGTTTTATTATATAAATCGGTATAAAAAATGAATCATAAAAAAGTATATCGAAATTCCTATGATATCATTTAATGTAGTAACAAAAGGACCAGTAGCTAGAGCAGGATTTATTTTAAATCTGTGCATCATCAACGGCACAAAAGTGCCTAAAAACGAAGCGCATACAATAACAGTAAATAAAGACACACTCACCGTTAAAGCTAATTGGTACGAAGAGCTTATGAGCGCATTGTATCCAAATATTAAAACTGAACACATTAACCCATTAAATAATCCTACACTTAATTCTTTTAACAGCTTAGGAAATAAATTATAAGTTATTAATGTTTTATTAGCTAACCCCTGAACAATAATGGATGAAGACTGTACGCCTACATTACCACCAGTTGCTGTTATTAATGGAATAAAAAATGCAGTTTCGGGCTTTATATGAATTTGATCTTGAAATACGCTTATAATACGAGACCCCACAATGCCTCCACACATACCCACTAATAGCCATGGTATACGAGCTTTTGAAAGTTTCCATACCGAGTCGTTACTATCCACATCATCTGTTAAACCACTCATGCGCTGAAAATCTTTTTCAGCCAATTCTTTAATCACATCTACCACATCATCAACTGTAATGCGGCCTACCAATCTGTTGAGTTGATCTACCACAGGAATTACTACCAAATCGTATTTTTGAATAATTGTGGCTACGCTTTCTGTACTGTCGGTTGTTTTTACAGATACTATTTCGGGGTCTAGTATTTCGGATACTTTGGTGAGCGGGTGAGAAATGATTAATTTTTTTAATGATAACATACCTAGTAGCCGCTCTTTTTCATCTACTACATATACAGCGTACATGTTATTCACATTGTCTGTTTGTTTTCTAATCTCTTCTATACAGCCACTTACCGTTACATTAACATGTATGCTTACCAACTCTGTAGCCATTATAGAGCCAGCTGTGCCTTCTTCATAATTTAATAATTCGGCAATGTCACTAGCTTGGTCTATGTTTTCTATTTGAGATAATACCTCGCTTTGCATTTCATCTGGCAACGCATGTATCATATCCGCTGCATCGTCAGATTCCATGTTGTCTATCTGCTCGGCAATTTCTTTAGTGGTAAAGGTGGCTAATAGCTTTTCACGCTTCCCTTCGTCCATTTCTAACAACACATCGGCCGCTAGTTTTTCATCTAATAAATCATATAAATATTTAGCATCATCTACATTAATATGATTTAAAATTAAGGCTATGTCGCTAGTGTCTAATTTATCTAGCTGCTCTTTTATAAAATTACTTTCATTATCTGCCACCGCATTTTCTAGCGTTTCTAAAAAATCTTGGTTTAATTCAAATTGCATAAAAGGGTATTTTATTTGGGCTAAATTAAGGTTTTATGTTTTAAATAAAAAAATATTAACTTTACTTATACAGTTTTAACATTATCATATGAAAAATCTATTCTTTACACTACTTTTTTTTAGCTTATTTAATAATACGTATGCTCAAGATAAAAAATTTTCTTTACAGTTTAACTCTGGGTATTATTACTCGCCAGGCACTAAGTATATTGATATGCGTAAAGAATATTTAAAACCTCAGTTTTTAAAAAATTATACTATTGCTGCTACTAGCTTTATAGAAAATTTAACGTCCATTTCATTACAAGCTAATTATCAGTTTCATCCTAATTTAAGCTTTATCATGTTGTTTGAATATGGAACCAGCTCATATACTGGAGAATTTATCGACTTGTTGTTTTGGCCAGCATCTAAAGTGAATTTAACATGTAATTCTACTGTTTTTAACAATTACATAGGGCTTAGGTACAATGGTGATATCAATGAAAAATTAAGTTTGATATATGAATTTAAAACAGGTATTTTTTCAACAAGTATATTTGTAGATCAGAAATCCATTTATACAGATGGTACAGTTTCTGAATATAAAGATCTGGTGGTAGGATCAATCAATAAATTTTCCGTCAATCAATCTGTTGGGCTTCAATATAAATTAACAGAAATGGTTTATTTAAATACTAATTTAAATTATACTTATATTTTTGGCGGAGGAACAAGTAAATTTTTACAATCTGCACCCACTGAGATTATCGAACCCGGTCATCTATTTGGCCTTAACGTTGGAGTTGGGATTAAGTTATAATTTTTTTGATTACTCTGTAGTGTTTATTTTAATCCATGATTTGTTTTCCGACTGCCAAAATAAATTTAGGTTTACATATTCTTAACAAACGCAGCAACGGCTTTCATAACATTGAAACCGTTATGTTTCCTATACAATGGAATGATGCGCTAGAGGTAATAGAAAGTAACAATACCAGTAATGATTTTGAACTACAGGTTTCAGGTATTTCTATTGATGGGGCTTTACAAGATAATTTACTTTACAAAACGTTTCTAAAAATAAAGGCACTAAAATCAATTCCAAACATTACCGTGTATTTACATAAAAACATACCCATGGGGGCTGGCCTTGGAGGCGGCAGTGCCAACGTGGGTTTTTTTATTAATTTATTAAATACCAAGTTTAAGTTACAATTATCTAACACTGAAAAAGAAACGATTGCCGCTTCTATAGGTAGCGATTGTGCTTTCTTTATTTATAATAAACCAACTTTATGCACTGGTAAAGGCAATTTGTTAACGCCTATTAATATTGATTTAACAGGCTATTATATATATGTGGTATACCCTAATATTCATAGCAACACAGCTTTAGCCTACAAAAATTGTACAATAAACAGCTCGGCAGCATCATTACAACACATATTAGATCAGCCTATGAATACCTGGAAACACAGTTTGATTAACGATTTTGAACCAGGCATTTTTAAAGCCTACCCAATTATTGAACAAATTAAAAATACCATGTATGATAACGGTGCCTTATATGCCAGCCTAAGCGGTAGTGGCAGTAGCGTGTATGGAATTTACGAAACCAACCCTAATATTGAGGATTTAAAACAGTACCCGCACCACTGTTTTAAAGTTTAAAACAAAGAATTACTTTTTCTTATTTAAAAAATTAACAACACAAGCTTTGTGTTCGTCTGTATTTGCTGCTTTTTCTTGGTATTGAGATTCTAATTGAAGTTGCGTTTCTAAATTATTTTGATAAGTTTGGATTAACAATGTTTTTGTGTATTGTAAGCCTTGTAGCGGCATTTGGGCTATTTTAGTAGCTAATTCCATGCCTTCTTGTATATAGTTTTCATCAGAAAGCACTTTATATACCATACCTAAATTTTTGGCTTCATCGGCAGTTAGCGCATCACCACTAAGCATCAAAGCTGTTGCATTTTGCAACCCCACCAATCGAGGTAAGGTATATGTACCTCCGCTATCAGGTATAAGTCCTATTTTGCTAAAGGCTTGTATAAAACTGGCCGATTTTTTTGCCAATACTATATCACATGCTAAAGCTATATTTGCTCCTGCCCCCGCTGCTACCCCATTTATAATGGCTATAATGGGCTTTCTAATTTGTTTTATTTTTAAAATAATAGGATTGTAATGCTCATCAACAATTTTTTTAATACCAAGGCTTGGATCAATAGCTTCTTGTAAATCTTGTCCGGCGCAAAAAGCCTTGCCATTAGCTGTTATTACAATAACTTTTACATTAGAATTATTATTTGCTTCATCTAATACTTGTTGTAAGCTTAGAGCCATCTCTCTTACAAAACTGTTGTATTTTTCGGGTCTATTAAGGGTAATGGTGCAAATGTGATTTTGGGTTTGTGATAAAATATACGTCATAAATTGATGATTGTAAAATAATAATAAGCCAATATAAAAATTAATATAACTGCTTTATTTGTTTAATATCAAAATGAAGCTGTTGATTTTGTTCTGTAATTAATATAAGCTGTCCATCTTCTGTAACCCCTATTATAGTAGCTGTAAATTGAGATTGATTTAAATCACCAAACATATTGGGCTGTTTAAAACCTAATAAGTGTTTATAATAATAAGAATTTATAAGGTCTAGTTTGTTGTTTTTTAGTGTTAAATACCATTTTTCAATATTTTGACAAATCAATTGAAGCACTTGTTTTACATCTAAATTTTTATTTAAAATTTGTTTTAATGAAGTTGCTTTCAAATTATTTTCAAATTCAATTTGATTAACATTAACCCCAAAGCCGCACACGCTATATTGAATAGCGTTTTTTGAAACGATGTTTTCTATTAAAATGCCAGCTATTTTTTTGTTATGAACTAAAATATCATTTGGCCACTTTATTTTAATAAATTCCGATGTGCCAACAAGCTCAGCTATTGTTTCCATTAGGCCCAAGGCAATAATTTTACTTAAATAAAAACTACATTTTAAAGGTAAAAACTGAGGTTTTAAAATAATGCTGGCTAATACGTTTAATCCCTCTTGGCTATTCCAGCTTGTGCCCATTTGTCCCCTACCATTTGTTTGAAAGCCAGTATAAATGGTAGCACCTTCAAGTGCGCCATTTTGTCTGATTAAATTTACGGCATATAAATTGGTACTATCTGTAGAAGAAATAAAAATAAGTGTTTGACCTACAAATAGAGTTTGCATATATCTTAAAAAGCGTAAATTTACCTATTTATAGCCCACCACCAATACCAAATAGATATTAGAAATATAACCCATGATTAAGAAAGCCTCAGCCAAAAAACTAGCAACTAAAAAAGTTGCAACCAAAAAAGAAGAAGTAAAAAAAGCAACTACTAAAAAAACTGTATCAAAAACAGTAACTCCTAAAAAAACTGAAACTAAAAAGACTTCAGTTAAAAAAATAATGCCTAAAAAAAGTGTTTCTAAAAAATTACCTACTAAAAAAGTTGTTGTAAAAAAAATAAAAACAGAAAAAGAAATTAATGAAAAAACTGCTAACCGATTAATTAATGGTTTCAAAAAGCCAGTAGCCGTAAGAAAACCTAAAACATCTAAAGTTCAACCAACTACTAAAATGTTGAGTTTGAAAGATGCAGTTATTGAAGGAATGCTTGAAAAAAAAGCCAATCAGATTGTTCAAATAGATATTTCAAAAATAGAACACAGGGTGGCAGATTGGTTTATTATTTGCGAAGCAGATAGCAAAACCCACGTTAAAGCTATTGCAGATAGTATCACAGATTATGTATTAAAACAAGCAAAAGAAAAGCCTTATAAAAGCGAGGGGTTTGAAAATTCGGAATGGATTGTTTTAGATTATGTTAAGGTTGTGGTACATGTTTTTTTAAACGAAACACGTGCCTATTACAAAGTAGAAGAATTATGGAAAAATGGCGTAATTACCCATATTAACTAAGGCCCATTTAAACACAAAAAGTACATATAAAAATATTTATGAGCGATACTAATAAAGCCCCAGAAACCGAATTACCAAAAGATAACACCGATACGCAAACCAATAAACAAGAAGAGCGTAAAAAACAATTTGAAAGAATGAAGGAGCAGTTTGCTAAAAACCGCCCAGCACAAAATCCATTTGGACCTAATAAAAATAAACCCAACAATTCATTTTATTGGGTGTATGGCTTAATTATAGCAGGGTTGCTTGGTTATACTATTTTAGGTCAAGATGCAACCACAAAAGCATACCCCATTAGTCAAAGTCAGTTTGAACAAACCATGCTTGCTAAAGGCGATGTACGTAAAATTGTAATTATATTAGGTACTGAAAAATTTGCTGAAATTACGATAGATAAAGACAGCTTAAAACTACCCAGATATTCAGCCCCAGATTCTAAAGGGAAATTAGTGCCATTGTTCCCTTCTAACAGCAAGGGATATAAAGGACCACACTTTAAAGTATCTGTACCTGATGTTAAAGATTTTTTAGAACAAGTGCGTGAAATACAAAAAGTAGCCAATGTACCATCAAAATTTTTAGTATCTCCATCTAGCGAAGAGCGCAGCGATTGGAAGCAATACATCGGTTGGTTTTTACCAATTATTATCCTTATTATATTTTGGTTAATTATGATGCGCCGTATGGGTGGCGGATCTGGCGGGCCAGGACAAATTTTTAATATTGGAAAATCCAAAGCCGTATTGTTTGATAAAGATTCTAATGTAAGCACCACATTTAATGATGTAGCAGGCTTAGATGGCGCAAAGGTAGAGGTAATGGAAATTGTAGATTTTTTAAAAAATCCAAAAAAATATACCGACTTAGGTGCTAAAATTCCTAAAGGCGCTTTGTTAGTTGGCCCTCCAGGAACTGGAAAAACCTTACTTGCTAAAGCGGTTGCTGGCGAAGCCAAAGTACCTTTCTTTTCACTATCTGGTTCTGATTTTGTTGAAATGTTTGTAGGAGTAGGTGCCTCACGGGTAAGAGATTTATTTAGACAAGCCAAAGAAAAATCGCCTTGCATTATTTTTATAGACGAAATTGACGCTATAGGTAGAGCCCGAGGAAAAAATATGGCTACTGGCGGAAACGACGAAAGAGAAAATACCCTAAACCAATTACTTACAGAAATGGATGGATTCGGAACAAACAGTGGCGTTATTATACTAGCTGCTACCAACAGAGCCGATATTTTAGATAGAGCCCTTATGCGTGCTGGTAGATTTGATAGACAAATTTATGTAGATATGCCAGATGTGGTTGAAAGAGGACAAATATTTAAAGTGCACTTAGCAAAAATTAAAATTGACGCATCTGTTGATATTGATTTTTTATCAAAACAAACACCTGGCTTTAGCGGTGCCGATATTGCTAATATTTGTAACGAAGCGGCATTAATAGCTGCTCGAAACAATAAAGAAAACGTTACCAAACAAGATTTTTTAGACGCAGTAGACAGAATTATTGCAGGTCTTGAAAAGAAAAATAAAATTATTACCCCACTCGAAAAAAGGGTTATAGCCTTTCATGAGGCCGGACATGCTACAGCTAGCTGGATGTGCGAATTTGCATCACCACTTGTTAAGGTAACCATTGTACCTAGAGGACGCTCATTAGGCGCTGCATGGTATTTGCCAGAAGAACGGCAAATAACTACTACAGAGCAAATACTAGATGATATGTGCGCTGCCTTAGCTGGGCGTGCTGCAGAGCAAATTATTTTTGGAAAAGTATCTACAGGCGCACTGAGCGATTTAGAAAAAGTAACCCGCCAAGCCTACGCTAGCATTGTATACTACGGATTAAATGATAAAATTGGAAACATTAGCTATTACGACAGTACTGGCCAAAACGAATATGGGTTTCAAAAGCCTTACAGCGAAGCTACTGCCAAAACAATAGACGAAGAAGTGAAAAAAATGGTTGATACTTCATACCATAGAGCTATTACTTTGCTTACTCTCCACAAAGAAAAACTAACCCTTTTAGCAGAACAATTACTTGAAAAAGAAGTGATTTTTAAAGAAGACTTAGAAACTATTTTTGGTAAACGTCCGTTTGATAAAGAAGAAGTAGAAGAACCTAAACAGCTTCAAAAATCAGATGATACAGAAGCTACCGCTAAAGATGAAACGTTATTTTAGTTAATTGCATGAAGTTTAACCATAGTTATGTAATTTTAATAATAGGTTGCATGGGCATCATGTTTAGCTCATGCCTTAAAGTAGCTAAAAAATCAATAGTACCCACCATTTCATTTAAAAGCATTACTTTAAATAAAAATAAAACGGCCACCTTAGTTATTTCGTTTTCTGATGGTGGTGGTAATTTATTTTCGCCTTCTAATGATACCACCCGAAGATTATGGGCAAATTATTATTATAAAGACACCTTGCCACCATACAATTATAGAGCCATTTGTTTTGGTACCGGAACAGATTCGATAAAAACAGGTTATATCATCAATAAAGATGGACTTCTTTTTGACAATGCCCCTGTGTCTGGCGAATTTTCTATAAATATTACAGATTATAAACCATTTAGTAACATTAAATCTATTAAATATGTAATTTATTTAATAGATAAAAACAATCAAAAAAGTAATGTGATTGTAACCCCAGCAATTACTGTGCCTTGATGGGTTTTATATGTTGGAATAGAAGAGTTTAAGTAAAAATTAAAGTGTCTTAAACAATAAATCTACTTATAAACAGTAATTTTGACTCCTTTATAAAATTGAGTCTGAAAGATTTGTCTTTTTATTTGTAAAATATTATTTATGAATTGCCTTTCGTCTTCTATACTTTTTAAATATGTGTCCATTACATAAATCTTAGAGTACTCATTTAGGTTTAATCCTTGCAAATTAGTTGATACAATAATATTTTCAGATTTTGGAAATTCTTTAGTTTTAAAATAATCCTTTAAATAATAATACCCAAATAAGGGTTCCATATCTTTTGATTTAATTATACATAAATCATGTTCTGACTTTACTTTTTTAATAAATTTTACAGTATTTTTATAATCCATATTTTTATCAATATGATAATTGATTGTGGAAATTTGAAAAAAACAAAAAGGTATAATTATACCTAAAAAAAAATATGATTTTTGAACGTAGTTTATAATTATAACAACTGATAAAAAAATAAACGGAAGTGTATATATGAGGTATCTATCTAAAAAAATTGATGTAAATAGCCCAAAAAAATAGAGCAAAAATACTGCACCGATGCCAATTGAATTAATATACAATACATAAAATATATCTCGTTTTTGTTTAATTAAAACATAACAAAGTGATAAAACTATTATAGATAATATAGGAACGATAAAAGAATCGGAGAATAAAAAAGTACTAAATGTTTTTTTTAGGGATAGGAAAGTAGATTTTTCTAACCAAAATTTATTCGTTGGAGAATTAAAGTTTAAAATTAATAGCCATTGTTTTTTTGTAAACCTGAGAAATATAAAAGTTAATGTTAACAATAAACTTAGGGAAAAATATAGTTTTTGTTTTTTTTTTAAAAACAATAATGTAAAAACAACTTGTATAAATAGGATAATTCCTGATATATAGTGGGTATAAATAAGTAAAAAATTGAATAGGCCTAAGTAAAAAATTAGGCTTTTTGATATTGTATTTTTTAATTCAAAAAAGAAGTAAGTAGAGGTTAATCCTAACAATAGTATAAGAGAATAAGCTCTTGCTTCATAAGAATAATAATAAATAAAATTACTTGATATAAAAAGTAAGGAAGCGGAAATTGCTGCACTTAAATTAAAATATTTTTTAGTTAAAATAAAAAGTAAAGCACCAGCTAAACTAGTAAATATAACACTTAACAGTCTTGTAACAAATTCCGAATCATTAAAAATTTTAATCCAAACACTTAGACAGTAATAATAAAATGGTGGATTGTTATCCCATTCCGATTCATGTTTAATATGTCCAAAATCTAAAGATGCTGCTTTTACCGAAATGATTTCATCATACCAATATGAAGATTCTGGAATGAATTGAATTTTAAATAAAAGGTGAATTAAGAATATTAAAATAAACCAAACATATGAAGAATTCATTGCGTTGAACCATAAAAAATATTTAGAATTGAAAGTATTCCTCATTTTAAATATAATTAATAAGTCTATTTTTCATCTATACTTGAAATAATATAGTCTAGTTGATTTTATAAAATTTTTGATTAGTAATATAAAAATTGTTTTGATTGCGTATATTACATATATAAATTCCATTTATCAAATTATTTAATATAATTGGATATAAAACATTATGATGTTTAGCTTCAAATACCTTCTCTCCATATATGTTATATATTGCAATATTAATTAGTGACAAGTCTTCTGGGCTTTCGTTTTTAAAATAAAGTTCATTTGCAACCTGAGTAGGATAAATGGTTACATTTCTGTTTTTACTGTAATTTTCAATAGATGAAATTCTTACATTTCCTACATTTAACATAGAATCATATTTTAATACATACATATCTGTATTAATACAGTCATAACCCTTGGTAAATCCTATAGTTGCGTACCCTTTATTTTTTTCTTTTAATGTGGGTGTAATTGCAAAGGCCTCATCATCCTCTGTGCTACCATAAATTATAGTGTTAACCCAATTTAACGCAAAAGTAAAGACATCAATTCTTATATCGTTTTTATATTCACCTAAATTTTTATTGTTACTTAAATATAAATAATCACCATATTTAGAATTAGATTTCAAAACTTGATAACACATTTCATCAGTATTATTGTTAAAACTAGGCTTAGTAACATGCAAAACAGCTCCCACAGAATTTGTTTTAATAACATAAGCATCTAACTTGGTAAGTGTATTTGTTGTAATACCGCCTACTGCAATATATTCATCGTTGGGGAGTTCTAATAAATCGTTATACACATCGTATAAGCCATGGTTGTGCGTTATTGTGTAAATAGGCACTCCGCTTTGGTTTAGTTTCATTAGCCAAGCATCGCCGTTTATATCTGCACCGCTTTTGGTAAAGCCACAGGTAGCATAGTTTCCGTCGCTTAGTTGGTGTACATTTTTAAATTCGTCGTCTTGGCTGCCGCCATAGGTTTTTTGCCATTGTATGTTTCCGTTTGCATCTAATTTTAAAATGTAAGCATCTAGTGCGCCATTACCCATGCTAGCGGTAGATCCTACTAGTATAACGCCTCCATCTGTGGTTGTTTTTACTTTATGCGCAAAATCCCAATCTATGCCACCAAATGTTTTTTGCCAAATAAGGTTTCCGTTGTTATCTGTTTTAATAACATATACATCGTACCCACCTAAGCCCATAGAGTTGGTATAACCTGCAATGATAAATGATGAGTCGGCTAGTTGGGTAACAGATTTACCAATGTCATTATTGGCTCCTCCAAATGTTTTATGAAATTTAATATCCCCCACACTATCCATTTTTATTAAGTATACATCTGAATTGCCAGCGCCAAAACTGCTGGTGGAGCCTACCATAACGTAAGATTTATCGAGTGCCGAAATAATATCGTAACCAATATCAACCCCATTACCGCCAAAGGTTTTATAAAAATTTTTTGGAGGTTGCGCATTTAACTTACCAAATGCGATACAAGTAAGAATAGCTATTTTTAATCGGGTTTTAAACACGATTTAAAGGTAGTTAAAATTTCTTTTCTTTTACTGTAACGTAACTTAAGCAAAACCAACCTACTACTTGTTCTCCTGTTACTCTGGTTATGTTACTGCGAATGTTTTCGGGAGTAGTGGCAAATAGGCCCGTGTTTTGTACCTGACGCTGCATTTGGGTTATAAAATCATAAGCCTGACGGTTTATAGAGTGTATTTCTACCCTGTAAGTGTTGCCTTTAAATATAGGTTTACTTCTATTACCGCCTGCACCGCTTTCGTTTATTAATCCTTGAGCAATAGGGGGTGTAAACGGAAAGCCATCAGCGCCAGGGCCGCCGGCTGCATCCCATGCGAGGTTAAATGTATTTTTTACAGTGTCGTTTCTATAGCCTCGTATCCAATAAAAATCTGAAGTAGGCCCAGGTACATCTTTTGCCACTAATGTTAATGCGTAACGTGTAGAGTTTCTATAATCTTTTAACGTATCTAAATCTAGTACTTCAACACTTCTGTTTACCAAACATTGTGAGGTATAATAATTTGATTGGTACTTAATTTGTAATTCGTATTTACGCCCTACTATACCAAGTGTTTGAGATGGTGTAGGCTGAAAGGTATAGGCGCCACTTGTGTTACCAACCTCTGTAAATGTAAAAGTTTCATTTGAAGTTAAATCTTTAATTAAAACAGAAGCACCTTTTATTGGAGGGTTTTCAATAGTTGAAAAATAATCGGTACCAAATGTAAGTCTTATTTCTTGTGGCTTTCGTAAGCTATTTACAAAGGCATCTATTGTTATGAGTGGTTTGCCAGAATCTAATTTTACGGTAATAACATCTTCGCAAGATGAAAACACTAAAATAATTACTAAAAAAATATTTATAGAAAACAATTTAAATGATAGTTTCATAATGATTAAAATTTAAAGTTATAAGTTATAGAAGGTATAATTGCACCAACTACTGAGTATCTTACCGCTTCTGTAGCATTTGGCATATCTTTAGATGCTCTAAAGTATGTGCTAAAGGTGTTTCTACGTTCAAATACGTTGTAAACACTTAACACCACGTTTTGTTCTATTTTATATTTTGTTTTTGGGTCAAAGTGGTAGGTTATAGCCCAATCAAATCTAATATAGTCAGCATTACGATAGTTGTTTCTTAATCCATCTGTATTATAAGGAACGCTTAAACCTTGCATAGACATTTTACTTGTAGGAAATGTGGCTGGCGTGCCTGTTTGATAAGTAAAATTAGTAGAGAAGCTTAATTTTTTATTAACGTCATAAATAACTACTAAGGCTAAGTTGTGTGGTCTATCAAAGCGAGAGTTAAACCATTGGTCGTTACTAATTCCTTCTACCTTACGTTCTGTTTTAGCAAAGGTGTAGCTAATCCAGCCGTTAATAAATCCTTTGGTTTTTTTTACATATAGTTCTATTCCGTATGCCCGTCCTTGGCCTTGGAGTAAATCGGCTTCAAGATATTTGTTAAATGTAAGCCTGGCATTATCAATGTAATCTAGCTGGTTAGCCATTTCTTTGTAATAAACTTCTACTGAAGTTTCAAATAGATTATCTAAAAAATTTCTAAAATACCCAATTGATAATTGATCAGCCACCATGGGTTTAATATTGTTGGTGGCTGGTAAGTAGGTATCTAATGGGGTTGAAGCTGCTGTATTAGAAACCATTTGTAAATACTGACTCATGCGGTTATAACCTAATTTTATTGAGCTAAATTGGTTTAGTTTATAATTCATGTTAAATCGTGGTTCCCAGTTGTTATAGGTTGATATAATTTCATTGTTGCCCGCTTGGTATTCTCTGGCAATAGGTTTGGTTGTATTTGGTGTTGTATCTCTAAAAACTAAAACCGTTCTTTCGCCTAAGTAATTGTAATTTGAAAACCGTAAGCCATATTGTAATGATAAGCGGCTATTAATTTTACGCTCACAATCTATATATGCTCCAGATTCTAGTGCGTATCTGTTTTCTGAGTTTTGCGTTGTGGTTACCCCATCAGCACTAACTATGGTAAATTTACCTGGTAAAAAGGTATAATAAGTAGATTGTATACCGCCTTTTACTTTTATGGATTCACTGTGATTGTAGGTTAATTCTACTTTAGGGCTTACATTAAAAATATCAGATAGTACATTAAATTTTGAGGCATTAGTAGGGTCTGTAAATCCTATTTCGTAATTGTAGTGGCTATAGTACACGGTGGTATTTAAAAATAATTTAGGGCTTAATATGCTAGTCCATCTTGCAGTGGTGGTAGAATTGCCCCAGTTAAAGGTAAAGCCAGCTCCAAAAACATCTCGCCCAACGTAACTAGAAACAAAAATGGTGTTTTTATTATTAATTCTCCAGTTTACTTTACCCGTAAAATCGTAAAAATAAAATTGGCCATTACTTAAATTGCTAGGCAAAAATGGGCGTGCTAACACGTCTAAGTAACTTCTTCGTCCGGCTAATATAATAGAGGCATTTTTTCCTAAAGGACCTTCTATTGATAACCTACTAAACACGGAACCTATACCACCATTTATTTGGTATCTTTCGGAGTTACCTTCTTTCATTCTAATATCAAGTACAGAAGAGGCTCTACCACCGTAAACTGAAGGAATACCGCCTTTAATTAATTTTACATCCTTTACAGCATCGGGGTTAAATATGGAAAAAAAACCAAATAAATGCGAAGCGTTAAACACCGGCGCATCGTCAAGTAAAATAAGGTTTTGATCAATATTACCACCACGAACATTAAAACCTGTAGCGCCTTCGCCAATACTAGACACACCTGGCAGTAATTGTATACTTTTTATAACGTCTACTTCGCCTAAAAATGCAGGCATTTTTTGGATGGTTTTTAATTCTACTTTATTTACGCCCACTTCGGTGCTAGTAATGTTATGGTCTGCTTTTTGAGATGTTACTTCAACTTCACCAGAGGTAATACCTTCTGTTTCTAGTTTTACTGTTATTACACTTCCAGCATATTTTTGGGCTACAAATGATTGAGCTTGGTAACCTAAGTAGGATACAGCAACGGTATCTGTTGGATTGTTTACAGTTAAAGAAAAGTAACCATATTCATTTGTTTGAACAGCATTGGTAGTGCCTTTTTTAAATACGTTAACCCCTACTAAAGCCTCGCCATTTGACACATCCTTAACATAACCACTGATAGTAGTTTTTTGAGAAAAAGTAAATGTAGAAATAAAAGTTAAAAATAAAAAATAGAGTGTTTTCATGTAAAAAAATTATTGCGCAATGTATTAGATTAATTGCTAAATAAGGGTGGGGTCTAAAAATTAATTTTTAGAGATTTGAATAAAAATCGTAGAACTACAACAACAATAAAATCTGCCAATAAAAATCCAGAAACAATAGAAACAGCAGCATAAATTAAGTTCATATAGTTTTTTTTAGTTTTTGAAATTATTTTAGTAACATTCGTATCTACAGATGACGGAGTTTTTTTACTTACTATAGTTTAGTTGTCAGTCTTTTATAATTAATCTGATTGTTAGGTGCAGATTTTTGTAATGGAAACGAAACAAATCCTAAATGTGAATAAAATCAGATAAAAACAAATCCTAGTAAAGTTTTTTTAATATTTGTAATAATTTTAGACACTCTTTTTTATTTAGCATAAATAGAAATACATAAATAGAAATAATAGCTCCACAAAATTACCTTTTTAATCCTGGTTTTTTTATCAAAAAATGATACCTTCGCCTTTCAATTTTTTAAATCTATGTCTCAAATAGAAACCCTTTTAGGAAAAAACGCAGACCATTTATTAAAACACGTTTGCAAAACTATTACCAAAGATCAAATTGTTAACCCAAGTGCTGCTTTTGTAGATGAGGTATTTATGAATACCAACCGCAGCGCACAAGTTTTGCGCAGTTTAAACCAATTATATAGCAATGGCAGGCTTGCCAATACTGGTTATATGAGCATATTACCTGTAGACCAAGGTATAGAGCATAGCGCCGGGGCATCATTTGCACCTAACCCTATTTATTTTGATAGCGAAAACATTGTAAAATTAGCTATAGAAGGCGGTTGCAATGCCGTTGCATCCACCTTTGGTGTATTAGCTTCAGTATCTCGTAAGTATGCACACAAAATTCCGTTTATAGTTAAAATAAACCATAACGAATTTATTTCGTACCCAAATAAATTTGACCAAGTAATGTTTGGAACCGTAGAAAGTGCTTATAATATGGGTGCTGTAGCAGTAGGTGCAACAATTTATTTTGGATCGCCCGAATCTAGCCGTCAAATTGTAGAAGTAGCTCAAGCCTTTGAAAGAGCTCACCAACTAGGCATGGCAACTATATTATGGTGCTATACCCGAAATAATGCCTTTAAAAAAGATGGCGTAGATTATCACATCGCAGCCGATTTATCATCTCAAGCTAATCACTTAGGAGTTACTATTCAAGCCGATATTATCAAACAAAAACTGTCAGATAAAAATGGGGGCTATACCGCTTTAAATTATGGTAAAACACACGATAAGGTATATTCTGAACTAACAACCAACCACCCAATAGATTTATGTCGATATCAAGTAGCTAATTGTTATATGGGTAAAATAGGACTTATCAATAGCGGCGGCGAAAGTAAAGGCGCTACAGATATGGAAGAGGCAGTAACCACAGCAATAATTAACAAACGTGCTGGTGGGCAAGGGTTAATATCTGGACGAAAAGTATTTCAAAAACCACTCAAAACAGGTATTGAAATTTTAAACCGCATACAAGATGTGTATTTAGATAAAAGCATTACAATAGCTTAATTATTTTAATTTTAGTTACATTAATATTTAACAAATGGCTTGGTATAATCGAATTCAAGAAGGAATTAAAACCTCAACTGCCGATAAAAAAGAAACACCTGAAGGCTTGTGGTATAAGTGCCCTAGTTGTAAAAAAATAGAAACAACGCAAGATCACACTAACAACAAATACATGTGCTCTGGTTGTGCCTACCATGCTCGTATTGGCAGCGCAGAATATTTTGAAATAATTTTTGATGATAATCAATTTACAGAAATTGCACCAAACTTAGTAAGTGGCGATCCTTTAGAGTTTTCGGATACAAAAAAATATACCGTTCGATTAACCGACGCTATTAAAAAAACAAAACTAAAAGATGCCCTACGTAGTGCTTATGGCAAAGTAGATGGACATAGCTTAGCCATCTGTTGCATGGATTTTGCATTTATAGGAGGTTCTATGGGATCTGTAGTAGGCGAAAAAATAGCCTTAACAATAGATTACTGTCTTAAAACAAAAACCCCTTTGCTTATTATTTCAAAATCAGGCGGAGCTCGTATGATGGAGGCTGCATTTTCATTAATGCAAATGGCAAAAACATCTGCTAAACTTTCATTAATGAGTAAAGCATCTATTCCTTATATTTCTTTATGTACTGATCCTACAACGGGTGGTGTTACAGCTTCATACGCCATGCTGGGCGATTTAAACATTTCGGAGCCAGGCGCTTTAATAGGTTTTGCTGGGCCACGTGTTGTAAAAGAAACCATCGGTAAAGATTTACCAAAGGGATTTCAAACAGCAGAATTTGTGTTAGAACATGGTTTTTTAGATAAAATAGTGCCTCGTACAGAGCTTAAATCCTTTTTAGCAAACGTTTTAAGTATGTTTAAAAATTAAGTTGTGGGGTTTTATCTAAACACATACACATTGCCTGTGTATTGTTTTTTAGAGCTGCTTGTTAATATATAAAAGTATGAGCCTTCATCTACCAGGTTGCCAGATAAATCAAGACCATTCCAATTTTTTAATTTAATATCTGGGGTTTCAAATCGTTTATTGCCCCATTTATCAAAAATAGTTATCGAAAACACATCACAATCTTCAATAGCAATAAAACGAAGCTCATCATTAATACCATCTTTGTTAGGCGTAAATACATTAGGAAAGGTTGTTTGAGATAAAGCAGTAGGCGTAAAAGCAGCAATGGAAACGTTATAAGAAGCGGTGCAGCTTTTTTGATCAGCTACCAAAATAGTATAAGTGCCAGGTGTTAAATCAATTACTTTAGGGTTGTTACCCCCTTTGGGTAGCCATGTATAAGTATATGGAGATGATGCACTTGACACAAAATCTACAAAGCTTGTTTCACCCTTTAGTTCACTAATACAATTGTTATGCCATTGCGAATAGGAATAAGTATAGTTAGGTAATGAAACAATTTCTATAGTACGAGTAGCTTTACATGCTCCGCCTTGAGAACCTATATTTAGAGAATAGATACCAGGTGTTAATTTATCTACATAAGCTGAGGTGCTATTTGCTGGAGAAGGACTCCAACTGTATGTAAAACCGCTAAATACAGGTGATCCAGAAACAATCTCTATAGATGCATTAGCGGCACCTAATTGTGTATGTGGGCAATATGCTGGTAATACTTTAAGACTAACATTTGGCGAAAAAGCACCAATAATTTTTACAGCATCTAAAAAATTACCTATACTAGGAGAGCTACCAGAACTATATACAGAGTTAAACCGTAATGACATATTTATAGGTGATGTAGATTGAGGAACTAAATAATTAGTTGTATAAACTGCCCAAGCCGTATTACCTGTTGTGTAAGTACCTAAAGTGGTATATGGTCCGCCTAATGGGCCTACCGAAACGCTAATAATATCAGTCCCTAGACGACCTCTATGTGCAAAAGAAACTGTAATATTTGTATTTGGAGGAGCTGAAAAGTTTTGAAATAAAGTGGAAACAAACGATGCGTTTAACTCTATAAAATAATTACCGCTATAGGCTGGAACTCCCAGGGCACCTGAGCCCCAAATTTCTATCATAGTATCTGAAGCGGTAGTATTCCAGCAGGATACGCCTTTTAGTGCTTTTAAAAATGTTATAGTGTTTGCAGGAGCTGTAGGTGTATTAATTTCAAAATCAGAATTACAAAATAAATTACAATTTTGGGAGTAAAAATTATTTACTAGAAAGTATAAGATTAGGATTAATATTTTTTTCTTCATACATAGATTTTTTTCAACAAATTTAAATAAAATTTGGCGGATTCAAGTTATAAATGCAACTTTTCGTCCCTTGTTTTTAATTGTTTGTAAATATACTTCTTTAGGGGTTAAATATCCAAATCTTTTTCGTGGCCTGTTGTTTAATTTAGCTTCTACTACTTGTATTTGCT
>JAVKLI010000103.1:0-3699 GCA_031539425.1 Bacteroidia bacterium | reverse complement strand
TTTAGATTTATAGTAACCTGTCTTCATTTTATTGATGTATTTATAGTGCAAATATAAAATTAACTACCTGACATTCATATAATTAAATTAATATATAATTACCGAATTTATCAACATTTAATTTATAGAACTCCCCTTAAAATGTAGCAAGTTGTACACCTTAGAAATAGGTAAAATAAATGTGAATAAAATTTTGTAAAGATTACATTTGCAAAGAATTTTCTATTCTATTTTTAACGCTATGTTAAGCAAAATACAAACCGATCATCATACTAACACTGAATCGATTATTAAATCAAATCCGTTAAAATATTTTTTTATAGAAAGTTATGGTTGTCAAATGAACATATCAGACAGCGAAATTGTAGCCTCCATACTTAAAACCGAAGGTTATCATAATACAGAAAATTTAACCCAGGCCGACATTATTTTAATGAATACCTGTTCTATTCGAGAAAACGCAGAATTAAAGGTAAAGCAACGTTTATATGATTTTAAAAAAATTAAAAAAATTAAAAAACACTTACTAATTGGCATTTTAGGTTGCATGGCCGAACGCTTAAAAAAACAATTATTAGAAGAAGATAAATTAGTTGATATGGTTGTAGGCCCCGATGGATACAGAGACTTACCTAATTTGATAAAAAAATCAGAAGCTGGGCATCAATCTATCAATGTTATTTTAAGTAAAGAAGAAACTTATGCCGATATATCACCTTTACGTTTAGATACCAACGGTGTGTCTGCATACATTAGCATTATGCGTGGGTGCGACAATATGTGCAGTTTTTGTGTAGTACCATTTACAAGAGGTAGAGAGCGTAGCCGAGACCCAAAATCTATATTAAATGAAGCTGAAACAGCCTTTAATAATGGATATAAAGAAGTGATATTATTAGGACAAAATGTAAACTCCTATTTATTTTTAGATAGTCAAACTAAAAAAGAAAACATTACACCAGAACAAAAAAAACAAGCCATTACTTTTGCCCAGCTTCTCATAATGGTAGCTCAAGTTAACCCTATGTTAAGAGTTCGCTATTCTACCTCGCACCCAAAAGATATGGGTGATGATGTGCTGCATGCTATGGCTCAATACGATAATATATGCAAACATGTGCATTTACCAGTACAATCTGGAAATAGCGAGGTATTAGAAAAAATGAATAGAGGCTATACCCGCGAGTGGTATTTAAATAGAATCAATGCCATACAAACTATATTGCCAGATGCTAGTATATCAACAGATATTATAACAGGCTTTTGTGATGAAACAGAAGCCCAACATCAAGATACTATAAGTTTAATGGAATTAATTAAGTTTGAATTTGCTTATATGTTTTCATATAGCGAACGCCCAAAAACACTTGCCGAACGTAAGTATACAGACAATGTACCAAACGATATAAAAAGTAAACACTTAACCGAAATTGTAAACCTGCAAAGACAGCACTCCGAAATAGGTATTAAAAAAGGACTAGGAAAAGTTCATAAAGTTTTAGTTGATTCAATTTCTAAAAAATCACCCGATATGTTAGCAGGGAGAAATTCACAAAATTCAGTTGTTGTATTTCCTAAACAACACTATAAAATTGGAGATTATGTTGATGTACTAGTTGATAACTGCACCAGCGGTACTTTAATTGGTATGGCAGTTAATAATTAAAATTAAGAACAAATAAACATTAAATGACTTTAAGATAAAAAATTGAGTTTTATTTTTTTAATAAACTCAATTTAAAAACTTTGTTTTTAAATTATTTTTTTATACATTAAATGTAATGTTCTGCTCCATTTTAATATTTTAACCAGTTAAATTAAAAATGACACCCTTAATTTATAAAAATAAAAAATGAAAAAAACATCTATTTACCTTATTATCTTATTTTTTGCTAATGCGTGTAATTCTCAAAATAGCAAAAAAGCGGAACTAACACTATTATATAGAAGTGCTTATAATATTCCTAATAATGATATATATCCTAGTTGTATCTCTCATATAACTGAAAACGATTCAGATTTAATTATTTTTTATAATTCTGATAATAAAATTTTGCTAAAATATGACTATCTAACATCAAAACTGCTAGATAGTATTAAAGTTGGTATTTTGCCGAAACACCAAGTGTGGTCAATTAATTATCATAATAAAGATTCTATTTTCGTGGTTTACAATGCAGCGCAAAGTGAAAACTACAACCACTCTGGAACTATTGTAATGATTAATAGTTTAGGGGAATTAAGAAAAAGTTTTAGTTTAGCTGGCTTACCAGTTAAGTGTAATGAATGTGGCTCTATTAATACTAATAATTTAGAATATATAGCTAATATATATGGAGAATTACCTTATTTTAAATCAAAGTTATACATTCAATTACAAAGTTGGAATTTTAAACTAGGAGATACTTTGTACGGAAATAATAAACACCCCGTTAGTGCCTCATTAGATTTAACAAAAAATTCTGCAGAAATTCATCCTATTTATATCGCTAACAAAACAGGTTGCTTTTACCCTAAGCGAAGTAAAGTCATTTCAAACTGTGTAAATAAATATGGGAATTTAATTGTAGGATTTAATACTTCATCACGTATACAAGAATTTAATCCAATCTCTAACACAACTACATCTCATCAAATAAAATCAGTATTTGGGGATACAATTTATCCACAGAATCAAATTATAAAAACACAAGATGACTATAGTCAAATAAGTTTTCAAGAATTGTATTATAATAAATATCAAAACTCTTATTTAAGAATAAGTCGACTAGCTTTACCTTTAAAAGTAAGCTTAAAAGAAAAAAGAGACCCAGACTACGGTATAACAATGTTAGACTCAAACTTTAATATTTTAGGTGAGTGTGTTCTACCAAAAGGTCTTAGCCCTACTTGCTACTTTTCAAAAGTAGGTGTTTCTTTTTGGAATAAAGAAGAGTCTAAAAAAAACAATAGCATTTGTTTTAACACTTATTCAATTAATTTTCAAAAATCAAATCACCTAGACATTCTGAAAGACATTCGTAAGAGAGATACTATACAGTATGAATTAGGGATATATGCTTATATTAAAAATAATTTTAAAACCCCCGCAGGAAAATTCATTACTGTATTTTTACCTATAAAACAATCTTGTAAGCCATGTATAGATCATATTACACAATACGTTGTAGAAAAACAAAAAAACATGTCTTTATATTTTATTTTAGCAAGTGACTCTAAAAGCGATATTTTGGATTATATTAAACAATATAATATTCAAATTAATAATAAATTATGGATTGATGATAATTTAAAATACATTAAATACTTTGAAAACACTATATTTAATGGGTTTGTTACTTTTATTGAAAATAATAATGTAATTATGGAAATACCAATAATTCCAGGTAATCTTGAGAAAATAAAATTAGAAATATCTAAATTTTTATAGGTTTAGCAGCCCAAGCGGTTTTATACTACAAAGTGGTAAGTTGGTTAAGGCGTAAAATAAATTGCTTTTACATTATTTTTTTACTATATTCGTTAAACTGTTCTGATCCATTTTAATATTTTAATCAATTAAATTAAAAATGAAAATACTCAAAAACCTTAATTACGTAGAGAGAGAGCACTAAATGTTGTTCTAATACACGAAGACCTTAGTTGGTTGTTTTTATAAACAAGTGTTTTTAATTAAACACAAAAACTGAACTATAATAA
>JAVKLI010000102.1:0-8969 GCA_031539425.1 Bacteroidia bacterium | reverse complement strand
GAGCAAATACAAGTAGTAGAAGCTAAATTAAACAACAGGCCACGAAAAAGATTTGGATATTTAACCCCTAAAGAAGTATATTTACAAACAATTAAAAACAAAGGACGAAAAGTTGCATTTATAACTTGAATCCGCCAAATTAATTAGAATAATTAACATAAAATCTAGTATTTTTATAATCAAATAATAAACAACCTATTATATTTAAAAAAAAATAATTATAAATGAAATTTTATGGCCTTATTATAATAATCATTGTCTTTCTATCAGCTTGTGATGGTTATAACAAACTACTAAAAAGCTCCGATTATGATTTAAAATTTACCAAAGCCAATGAATATTTTATAAAAAAAGATTATTTTAAAGCGCAAAATTTATATGAAGAGTTAATTCCTATTTTTAAAGGAACAGAAAAATTAGAAACTGTTTATTACAGATTTGCATTATGTCATTATTATAACGAAGATTATAATTTAGCTCAATACCATTTTAAAAATTTTTATAACAATCATCCCAACAGCAATAACGCCGAAAATAGTTTGTTTTTAAACGCTTATTGTTTTTATTTAAATTCTCCAGAGCAAACGCTTGATCAAACAGATACAGAAAGCGCTATAAGCGAGTTTCAAGATTTTTTAGATATATATCCTGAAAGTTTAAAAATAGATACATGTAACGTTATAATTGATCAATTAAGAGGGAAAATAGAACAAAAATCTTACGATATTGCCACATTATTTTACAAAATAGAAGACTATAAAGCTGCAATTAATTCTTTGCAAAATTTTTTTAAAGATTTTCCAAATTCCAATCTCCTTGATGAAGCGTTATTTTATACCATTGACTCATATTATTCTTTAGCCTTAATAAGCCATGAAATTAAAAAGAAAGAAAGATTAGAATTATCTACCGAAAATTACTTAAAATTTGTAGATTTATACCCTGATTCAAAATTTAGAAAAAAAGCAGATAAAATATATTTAGATTGTTTAACTCAAATTTCAAAAACATAACATACCATGGACTTCAAAAAAACAAACGCAGAAACATCAACCATCACTAGAGATATTAGAAACTTTGATGCTGAAACAGGCAATATATACGAATCTGTAGCCATTTTATCAAAAAGAGCACAGCAAATAAATTCAGAGTTAAAAGAAGAGCTTACCAATAAATTGGCTTCTTTTTCTTCAAATACAGATAATTTAGAAGAGGTATTTGAAAACAGAGAACAAATTGAAGTTTCTAAGTTTTATGAAAGACTTCCAAAACCTACATTAATAGCAGTGCAGGAGTTTTTAGAGCATAAAACATATTTTCGTAATTCAGAAAAGGAAAATTAATTTTTTATTTTTTAATAATTATAAAAAAACCACAATTATTTAATTGTGGTTTTTTTATTGCCTATTTTATCTCAAATTCATCATTTCTCTATACTTAGGTAATGGCCATAATACGTCATCTACAATACTTTCTAACTTATCCACATTATATCTTATAGGTTCAAAGTATAGTTTTACTTTATTACAATAAGCATGCGCTTGCTCTTTAGCTGTTTTTAATTCATTAGCATTTTTTCGTTCAAGGGTCATGTTGGTGCTGCTTGTTTTAATCACTTCAATATATTCGCTAATTTCTTTTATTAAATTTAGCTGTGTTTTGGCTTGTTTGTTAAATTCTGAAGCTGATAAAACGTTTTTTAATCCACTTACATTATTAATTAAACTAAGTTGATATTTTAAAGCTGTAGGAATAATTTGATTATTTACCATATCAGCCATAATGCGAGATTCTATTTGAATTTTTTTAGTATACGTTTCTAAATTAATTTCGTATCGCGCTTCAAGCTCTCGGTGGCTTAATACACCTAAGGTTTCAAATACATTAAATGATGATTTTTTAACCATGGCGTCAAGGGCAACAGGTGTTGTTGTATGGTTGTTTAGTCCAATTTTTTTAGCTTCTTTTTTCCATTCATCGCCATAACCATTGCCTTCAAAACGAATAGCCTTACTTTCGGTAATACATTTTTTTAAAATTTGAAAAATTGCTTCATCCTTTTCTCCTCCTTTATCTAACAGGTCATCTACTTGTTTTTTAAAATCTATTAACTGTTCTGCTACTATACTGTTTAATACTGTCATTGGTCCGCCGCAATTAGCGCTTGATCCTACGGCTCTAAATTCAAATTTAGACCCTGTAAATGCAAATGGCGATGTGCGATTTCTGTCTGTATTATCAAATAATATTTCGGGTATTCGGGCAATGTTTAGTTTTAAGTTGGTTTTTTCTTCGGGGCTCATTTTACCTGCATGCACTGCTTTTTCAACATCATCGAGTATTTTATTAAGTTGTTGTCCTAAAAATACAGACATAATAGCCGGTGGTGCCTCATTTGCGCCTAATCTATGGTCATTATTAGCAGAAGTAATAGAGGCTCTTAATAAATCAGCATGATTATAAACGGCTTTAATGGTGTTTACAAAAAAGGTTAAAAATTGTAAGTTTGTTTTTGGAGTTTTACCTGGAGAAAGTAAGTTTTTGCCAGTGTTAGTAGCCATGCTCCAGTTGTTGTGTTTACCGCTTCCATTAACCCCTGCATAGGGTTTTTCGTGAAATAAAACGCGAAGATGATGTTTAGCCGCAACTTTTTCCATTACTTCCATTAATAATATATTATGATCTACCGCTAAGTTGGCTTCTTCAAACATAGGCGCACATTCAAACTGAGCTGGGGCTACTTCGTTGTGGCGTGTGCGAACTGGTATACCTAGTAAATGTGCTTCATACTCAAATTCTTTCATAAAATTTAAGGCGCGTTCTGGTATTGACCCAAAATAGTGGTCTTCTAACTGTTGCCCTTTAGCAGATGCGTGTCCAAACAAGGTACGACCCGTTTGTTGAATATCAAAGCGTACATTGTATAGGGCAGCATCAATTAAAAAATATTCTTGCTCCCAGCCCAAGGTAGCTATTACCTTATTAATATTTTTATCAAAATAAATGCACACGTCAGTAGCTGCTTTATCAAGGGCTTGTAACGATTTTATTAAGGGTGTTTTAAAATCTAATGATTCTCCTGTGTATGAAATAAAAATAGTAGGAATACAAAGCGTGTTACCCCATATAAATGCTGGAGATGAAGGGTCCCAAGCCGTGTAACCTCTAGCTTCAAAAGTATTACGTATACCGCCATTAGGAAATGATGACGCATCTGGCTCTTGCTGCACTAAGGCACTACCACTAAAGCGTTCAATAGCTTTTCCATTTTCTAAGTTTTCAAAAAAACCATCATGTTTTTCGGCAGTAGCACCTGATAGGGGTTGAAACCAATGTGTATAATGGGTTACGTTCTTTTTTTGTGCCCATACTTTCATGCAGGTAGCCACTTGATCGGCAATTTTTCTATCTACCACGGTGTTGTTGTAAATAGAGTGCTGGAGGCTATTAAACACATCTTCTGTTAAATTAGATCTCATAGACTCAATGCTAAAAACATTAGTAGCAAAGTACTCAGAAACTTGAGTTTTAGGCGTGCTTGCTAAAATGGGCGTTCTTTTTAATACTTCCTGTAAGGCTAAAGTGCGTTTTGTGTACATAATTGATGATTATTTAGGGGGTAATTATTATTATTTTTAAATATTTTTTAAAAGTAGATAAAAAAATAGGGGTAGGGGGTAGAAATTGTTGCTTTTTATTAACTTAATGTTAATTATTCAAACCCCAATTAATTAGCCTTAAATTATGTTGTTGAAGATAGTGGTTAGTTTTAGAAAAATGCTTACATCCAAAATAGGCGCCCCGTGCTAGCGGGGATGGATGTGCTGCTTTAAGTACACAATGTTTTGAAATATCTATTAATTTTTCCTTTTGATGTGCGTTGTTTCCCCATAGTAAAAATACCACGTGTTGTTTTTGTTTTGAAATAGTAGTTATCACATGGTCTGTAAACTGTTCCCAGCCTTTATTTTTATGGCTATTTGGCGCTCCTTCTTTTACAGTTAATATTGTATTTAATAACAGTATGCCTTGTGTAGCCCATTGGCTAAGGTTTCCATGGTATGGAATGGTTATATTACAATCTGTTTGGAGTTCTTTAAATATATTTTTTAATGATGGTGGTATTTTTGCATTGAGAACAGAAAACGCTAATCCATGTGCTTGGTTTGTTTGATGGTAAGGGTCTTGACCAAGGATTACTACTCGGGTATTTTTAAATGATGTGAGTTTTAAAGATTCAAAAATATAATTACATGGTGGATAAATAGTGGATTTTTGAGTTTCAATTGTATAAAACTCATATAACTGATTTAAGTTATTTTGATTACTTTCTGAATTTAATATATGCGCCCATTCGTTTGGTAATTCAAACATTTGAGGCATTTAAAAAATACTAACTTTAATTAAAGCGTTTTAATTTCGGATACTAAATCAGTTAATGCTTTTTTAGCATCTCCAAAAAACATAGCGCATTTAGGGTCATAAAATAATAAGTTATCAATTCCTGCATAGCCTGCATTCATGCTTCGCTTAATAACTACTACATTTTTAGCTTTATCTACTTCTAATATTGGCATTCCGTAAATTGGCGATGACGGGTCTGATTTTGCTGCTGGGTTTACTACATCGTTTGCGCCAACAATTAATACTACATCTGTTTGTTCAAACTCTGAGTTAATCTCTTCCATTTCTACCAACTTGTCGTACTCCACATTTGATTCTGCTAGTAATACATTCATATGCCCTGGCATACGCCCAGCTACAGGATGAATGGCGTATTTTACATCTACATCTCTTTCTTGCAAAAGCAATTCTAATTCATGAATAATGTGTTGTGCTTGGGCGACTGCCAATCCGTAACCAGGTACTATTACTACTTTTTTAGAATAATTTATAAGAACTGCTAAATCGGCAACTTGAATATCTTTGATAGATCCTTTTACATCTGTTGCGGCATCAGAACTTGAGCCTCCACCAAAGGCTCCAAATATAACCGAACCTAAAGGTCTGTTCATGGCTTTACACATTACTAGCGTAAGTAATGTTCCGGCAGAGCCAACTAATACACCACCTGTGAGCATTACTTTGTTATCATAAATAAATCCTCCAAAGGCTGCTGCTAATCCAGTAAATGAGTTAAGTAATGATATAACCACAGGCATATCAGCACCGCCAATTGGTAGGGTAAATAAAACGCCATATATCATAGCAAAGGCAAATAATTCAAAAGCATAAATCATGTTACCGCCAGTAAAGGCAACGTAAAAGCCAAATGCAAATACAGCAATAGCAACAATTAAGTTAATGATATTGTATTTTGGTAATCTTACTGGTTTGGCTAGGGTGCCGTATAATTTTAAAAAGGCAATAATACTTCCTGAAAATGAAATAGAGCCAATGATAAGTCCCAATACAATGGCAATCATAATACCTACACTGATAGCTTGTTCGGTAGGTGGGGCTGTATAAAACCTGTTTAATTCTATTAATGAAATTAAAGCCGCACATAAGCCTCCCATACCGTTAAATAAGGATACTAACTCTGGCATTTTTGTCATTTGCACTTTTTTTGCAGATAACCAACCGCCAACTGTACCAATAAATATAGCACCAAATATACAGGCATAAATTATTGGGCTTACATTATGGTTATGTAAAAATAGGGTTCCTATAATGGCTATTGTCATACCTACTGCTGCAATTAAATTACCTTTTCGGGCAGTTTTGGCATTACCCATTTGCTTTAGGCCAATAATAAAAGTTACTGATCCGATGAGATAACAAAGTTGTAAAATATTTTCTTTCATATAATTTATTGTATTTCTTAAATATTATTTCTTTTTAAACATTTCTAACATTCTATCTGTAACTACAAAGCCACCCACCACGTTTAGTGTGCCAAGTAATACAGCAAAAAATCCTAATATAAGTGCTAAAATGTTAGATGATTCGATGGTGAGCATTACATGTATAGCACCTACAATTACAACACCATGTATGGCATTAGCGCCACTCATTAAAGGGGTGTGTAATACTGTAGGTACGCCGCCTATAACTTCTATACCTACAAATATGGATAACACAATAAAGTAAATAATTTCCTTATGCATTCCAATAAAATTGAATGATTGTTCTAAAATTTCCATGATATTATTTTTTTTAAATTATTTTTTTATTCCGTTATGTACTATAAGGCAGCCTTTGGTTATTTCCTCTTCTAGCTCCCATTTAAAACTATCTTTTGTGGCCAAGTGTAAAAGCAACGTAGCAATATTTTTGGCATATAGCGCACTGGCATTCATTGGTAGTAAAGATGGTAAGTTACCTTCACCAACTATTTTAACTCCGTTTTTGGTTACTGTGTCGTTTAATACGCTACCTTCTACGTTCCCGCCTTGCTCTACTGCCATATCTACAATTACCGAACCAAATTTCATACTTTCTACCATAGCGCTTGTAACTAACACAGGGGCTTTTTTGCCTGGTATTAGCGCGGTAGTAATAACAATGTCGGCTTCTTTTACATGCTTAAATACCAGTTCTTGTTGGGCCTTTAAAAATTCAGCAGATACGCCTTTTACATACCCACCTTCCATTACTACAGAGGTATCGCTTTTGACTTCAATAAATTTACCACCTAATGATTGTATTTGTTCTTTGGTTTCTGGACGAATATCACTTACTTCTACTATAGCACCTAAACGCTTTGCTGTAGCTATAGCTTGAAGCCCAGCCACACCAGCTCCAAATATCACTACTTTGCATGGCTTAATAACTCCAGCAGCCGTTGTCATCATTGGTATCATTTTACCAATAGTATCTGCTGCTATTAATACTGCCTTGTAACCTGCTAAATTGGCTTGAGATGAAAGGGCATCCATTTTTTGTGCACGAGATATACGAGGGATGGCGTCCATACTAAAAGCATTTACTTTTGCTGCAACACAAGCATTTACATAAGCCTCATTAATTGCAGCCCACATAAAGCTAATAACTGAGGCTCCTGGTTTTAATTGGTTTATGTTTTCTATTAAAGGTGGATTAACGGCTAATAAAATATCTGCTTGTATTAATGTGTCTGTTGCGTTTGAAACCTTTACACCTAAAGCCGTATAAGATTCATCTGTATAAAAAGAGTTATTTCCAGCTCCTGATTCTATAATGATATTAAAACCTTGTTTAATTAAATCTTTTGCTACATCGGGAGTTAAGGCTACTCTGTTTTCTTTTAGTTTGGTTTCTTTTAATACTGATAAGGTTAGCATACTAGGAATGTTAAAAAAATTTGATTGCAAATATACTGTACCTTTTGTTTTAAATTCTCTACAATTATGCATAATATATTAACAATACAGTATCAATTACTTTAAAGAAAAATCAAGTATATTACTCAAAATTTTGCACGTATTTAATTCAATAATTCAAATAAAAATAATAGTTCTGTTTCAAGTCTTTTAGTAATTTTAAACCTTATCTAAATCCTATCATACATGTCGTGTCAAAGCTGTAGCTCTCAATCAACTAATAACAATGAAACACCAATTCCTAATGGTTGTAAAAGTAATGGAAACTGTGGTTCGGGCTCTAGTTGTAATAAGTTACATGTTTTTGATTGGCTCTCCAATATGTTATTGCCTTCTGCCCAAGAAGAATTTGATATTGTAGAGGTAAGATTTAAAAATACACGTAAAGAATTTTATAAAAATGTAAATAAATTACCACTTCAAATAGGTGATGCAATAGCTGTAGAAGCTTATAAAGGGCATGATATAGGGGTAGTATCATTAACTGGAGAATTGGTAAAAATTCAAATGCGCCACAAAAAAACTGTAGATACTGACATAAAAAAAATATATAGAAAAGCCAAGCAATCTGATATAAATTTATGGCAAGAGGCTCAAAAATTAGAATATGATGCCATGTTTAAAGCGCGTACCAAAGCTATAGAATTGGGGCTTAAGATGAAAATATCTGATACAGAATATCAAGCAGATAAAACTAAAATTACTATTTATTATACCGCCGAAGGAAGAGTAGATTTTAGAGTGTTAATTAAAGTACTATCAGATACATTAAAAATTCGCATTGAGATGAAACAAGTAGGTATGCGCCAAGAAGCTGGAAAATTAGGCGGCATAGGCTCATGCGGACGAGAGCTCTGCTGCTCTACTTGGCTTACAGATTTTAGGGCTGTTAATATTTCGGCAGCCCGATACCAACAGTTATCTTTAAATCCTACAAAATTAGCTGGGCAATGTGGCAAATTAAAATGTTGTTTAAACTTTGAATTAGACTCGTATTTAGATGCTTTAAAAGAATTTCCAGATGTGCACAATACAAAACTTTTAACCAAAAAGGGAGCGGCTTTTCATCAAAAAACAGATATATTTAAAAAAATAATTTGGTGGAGTTATACCGATGAGCCAGAAGTGTTTCTTCCATTAACCATTGACCGAACAAACATTATTTTAAAACTAAACTCACAAAACCAAAAACCTGAAGCCTTGCTAGATATTGATAGCCAGTTAACAAAACCCAATACCCCAAAACCAATCAGCTTTGCTAATGTAGTAGGGCAAGATGCTTTAACCCGTTTTGATAATAAAAAGAAGAGATATAAACCTAAATATAATGCTAACAATGCTAAGCCACAAGCTAACAAATAATGTTTAGCGTTTAAATAAAAAATAATTTTTTACGTACAGTGAAATTATGTTGCTGGGCTTACAATAAAACGGATATTTAAAAAATAAAACTAAGAGCCTAATAGTTTTATTAAAGTTATAATTAATGCTGCTTGGCTAATTAACATAGCGGCAACCCATTTGATAATACCACTTTTTTTATTATAAATTGGTAAGGGGGTAGTTTTATATTACGTTGCTGGGTTGCAACAACGCCCCTTTACAAAAAAAAGAATTAACCCTAACGCCTGCTGCTGCGGAAACTGGCGCTATAATGAAGGGTTG
>JAVKLI010000101.1:0-34637 GCA_031539425.1 Bacteroidia bacterium | reverse complement strand
TGATAATAGTGCTAACGAATTTTCATCGTCAAACAATCCTTTTTTCCCTTTAGATTTATAGTAACCTGTCTTCATTTTATTGATGTATTTATAGTGCAAATATAAAATTAACTACCTGATATTCAGATAATTAAATTAATATATAATTACCGAATTTATCAATATTTAATTTATAGAACTCCCCTTACTTATTAATGTCTTTTCGCTGAATACTTTATATATTTCTTTAGCCATTTTACCTAAATTATGAATTTAGGTAAAATTACAAAGAATTAAAATAGAATTTCCAGTTTGATTCTATCTTTTTCGCGATGTGGTATGCTAATAAGGGTGGAACGGCATTTCCTACTAATTTATAACCAACAGATGGACTAACTGAAAATTTTGTGTTCTTCTCATTATTAGGTATTATAAAATTAAAATCGTCTAGAAATGTTTGAATTCTTGCACATTCTCGTCATGTTAAGCGTCTTTCTTTAAGTCCCCTTTGTAATTCATTGGTTTTTTTCCACCATTTGAAAGCTTAAGTCTTCGGTATTCAATATTTCCGTGATGTTCTGAACGTATTGTTGGAGCAAGCTTTTCTAATTCAATTTCTTTTTGTCCTTGACAATGAATACCCATAAACTTTGCTTTTGAATAGTGCATTTGAGATAAATCAGATGCGTCTTCAGGCTCTTTTAAATCCAACAACACCTCTTTACTCTTTGTAAATGTTGTCATCAAGTGTTCAACAGATGAATAATGCATTTCTCCGTTTAACCTATGTGTTGCTACTGGATAAGGATTATATTTTTCTGAAATATCACTTTTAGATAATTCTTTTAAAGCTTCTTTTGTAAGAGCAGATTTTTTAAATCCAATAAATATTATTCTTTCTCTTGATTGCGGAACTCCGTAATGACCAGAATGTAAAACTTTAGGGGATAAAACTAAATAACCATCTCCATTAATATTTGAAAAATCTGACTGTATAATTTCTTTTACTTCGCCTAAGTTTGCTAAACCTTTTACATTTTCAGCGATGAAAATTTTTGGTAAAGTAATTTCAACAACTTGTTTCATCCACATATAAAGTTTGCCCCTTGTCTCTTCTGTTGGAATATCTGAATTTATAATATTTCCGTGATGGTCTTTGTGTGAATTAAATCCCTTACGTTTTCCGGCTACGCTAAAATCTTGGCAAGGAAAACCACCAGTAACTATTTCTATGTTTTTAGGAAAGACTTTTGTGTTTCCATTTTGATATTCTTTTACTATATCTACTATGCTACCAACTCTAAAAGTTCCATTTAGGTCGTGCCCCCGTTTTTTTGAAAAGTAATCATTCCAAGCAATCTTTGCGTATTCACTAATGTCGTTTGCAATTTTGGTTTCAAAAAAGGTTTCTTTTAAATAATAATATATCGCATCTTCTTTTTGAATCCAGTCTTTGTGTATGTCTGTGTTAATTGTTGCTTTTGGAATTTTAAAGCCACCTTCAAAACCAATGTCCATTCCACCACAACCAGTAAATAATGATAATAGTTTTTTTTCATTTTTTTATGGTTTTAAGATATTTAACTTTTGATTCTGCCGCTTTCAAAATTTTATCGGCATCGTTTTCTAACATTAAATCATAAGCGACTTTGTCGCTTTGCCAAGAAATTATTAAATCGCTTTCAGGTAATTTGTAAACTGTAGCTAGTTTCAAGACTTGTTCTCGAGAAGCTTTTCTTTCTCCTTTTTCTAATTTGCTTATGATAGATTGGTCAATATTAGTCAAGGCGGAAATTTCACGAAGCAACAGATTTTGTTCTTTGCGTTTCGATTTTATGATTTCTCCAAATGTTTTCATTAGACAGCTACTGTTTAGACAAAATTAGTCTAATTTATTAAATACCAAAATATTTTTTTATTTTTTTCATTAACAAGGTCTTAGTCGAAGCAAGGTCTTCCGGAAAGCTTGCAGGTAAGGTTTCGGGGCTTTGCGAAGTTGGGGTTTAAAATGCAATAAGTTTCAGCCTAGGGCTAATGTACGTAAAAATTCCAAATGTTCGGTTAAGGAACTTCAGCCCCAATTTCGCAAAACCCTTGTTGGGCGTTCGTTTTTCTCTTCCCAAGAAGTGATATTTTTTCAAGTCAGCAGAGAAATTGTGATAAAACAACTTATATTAAACCGCTTCGCTAATAACTTCCTTAACATCATTTGGCAATAAGCGTTTTAATAAGCCTTCTATACCTGATTTTAACGTAACAGTACTGCTAGGGCAGCTACTACAAGAGCCTCTCATTTGTACTGTAACTACACCGCTTGTAAAGCTTTTAAAGGTAATCAAACCGCCATCATTTTCAACAGCTGGGCGAATATACTCATCTAAAATTTCTATAATTTTTGTTTCAATTTCATTTTGAGGAGATACATGCTGTGTGTTTACTGTTTTAAATTCAGAAAATGAATTGTCTACCGCTACCTCTTGTTTTGGGAGGGCTGTAATTATTAATTTTTTGGCATTTAAATAATTTACAATTTCCGATCTTAATTCTATTAAAATATCATCCCAGCTAATAAAATCAGCTTTGGTAATGGTTATAAAATTACTGGTAATAAATATTGATTTTATAAATGGAAACTGAAACAAATGTTTCGCTATTGGTGCTGTTAATGTTTGTTCTACGCTTGTGTATTCGGCACTGGCACCATGCTCAGTTATTAATAATTTATTACTTACAAATTTAATAGCAGCTGGGTTTGGTGTAGCTTCTGAATATATTGTATATGGAATTTCTTGATTCATATTGTTTTACTTTAATACCACTTTTGACGTTGTTCAATAACCGATGGATTAACTAAAAATTCATCGTAGGTGCATCGCTTGTCTATAATACCTTTTGGGGTTAGCTCTATAATTCTATTAGCTACGGTTTGCATAAGTTCATGATCATGACTGGCAAACATTACAATGCCTGGAAAATTTTGCAAGGCTTCGTTTATTGAAATAATACTTTCTAAATCTAAATGATTGGTTGGTTCATCCATCATGAGCATATTGGGGTTTGATAACATCATTCTGCTTATCATGCATCGCACTTTTTCGCCACCCGATAATACGTTACATTTTTTTAAAACCTCTTCGCCGCTAAATAACATTTTACCTAAAAAGCCACGCACAAAACTTTCATCTTTATTTTGAGAGTAATGACTTAACCAGTCTATTAAATTATAATTGCTTTTAAAATATTCCGAATTATCATTTGGTAAATAAGCTTTAGAGATGGTAGTTCCGTACTGAAAAGTGCCACTATCTGGCGTTGATAATTCATTAATACATTCAAAAAAAGCACTGATAGCAATATGATTTTTTGCAATAATGGCTATTTTATCGCCCTTCATTACATTAATGGTAATATTTGAAAAAAGTGTTGTACCATTTATTGATTTTGATAAATTTTCAATATGTAATATTTGATCTCCAACTTCTCTTTCGGGTTTAAATATCACGCCAGGGTATTTACGTGTACTTGGCGGAATTTCGTCTATCACCAATTTATCTAACAATTTTTTACGTGAAGTTGCTTGGCGCGACTTGCTGGCATTGGCACTAAAGCGGCGCACAAAATCTTGAAGTTCGGTTCGTTTATCTTCTAATTTTTTATTGGCATCTGACTTTTGTTTTAATGCCAATTGACTCATGTGGTACCAAAAGCTATAATTGCCAGTATAAACTGTTAGTTTTCCAAAATCAATATCACAAGTATGCGTACATACGGCATCTAAAAAGTGTCTGTCGTGACTTATTACAATTACTGTGTTTTCAAATTCGGCTAAAAAGTTTTCGAGCCACGTAATAGTTTCAACGTCTAAATCGTTTGTAGGTTCATCTAATAATAAAATATCAGGGTTGCCATACAAAGCCTGTGTTAATAATACTTTAACTTTATCTTTTCCATTAATATTCTTCATTAATGTGCTATGCAAATCAACCGAAATACCTAGACTAGTAAGTAAATTTGCTGCATCACTTTCGGCATCCCATCCATTTATTTCAGTAAATTCGGCTTCTAATTCTGCCGCTTTAATGCCATCAGCATCACTAAAATCAGCCTTTGCGTAGATAGCTTCTTTTTCTTTTAGCAATTTAAATAATTTTTTATTTCCCATCATTACAGTATCAATTACTGTAAACTCATCAAATTCAAAGTGATTTTGCTTTAAAACACTCATTCGCAAACCAGGAAGAATATTTATTTGTCCTTTATTTGCTTCTATTTCGCTGGATAGTATTTTCATAAAGGTAGATTTACCAGCGCCATTAGCACCAATAATTCCGTAACAATTACCAGGGGTAAACTTAACGTTTACTTCATCAAACAAAATACGTTTGCCATACTGCAAACTAACATTAGAAACTGTAATCATGAAAAAAAAAATAAGACCGCAAAGCTAATAAAATTGAAATAAGTAAGATGTGTATTTGGTTAATTTGATTGGTTTTTGAATAACTTTTAATGATGGGTGGTTTAGGTAAATCTAAAATTGGTGTTGAATAAAATGTATTTTTGACAAAATAACTTTAATTATAACTCATTATGCGTATAGGTTTTGGATTTGATGTGCACCCTTTGGTATTTGGTAAAGATTTATTTATAGGTGGCATTAAAATTGAATTTGAAAAAGGAGCCGATGGGCACAGTGATGCAGATGTATTAATTCATGCCATTTGCGATGCCTTATTAGGAGCTGCCAATCTTCGAGATATTGGTTATCATTTTCCAAATACTAATCCAAAATATAAAAATATAGATAGTAAAATATTATTACATGAAGTAATAAATTTACTTGATGCTAATGGATATAAAGTTGGAAACATTGATTCTACAATATGTTTAGAAGCACCAAAAATAAACCCTCATATTTTAAAAATGCAAGAGGTGTTAGCTCCAATTTTAAATGTAAGTACAAATGACATTTCAATAAAAGCTACAACTAATGAAAAACTTGGCTACGTGGGGGCAGGCAATGGAATTAATGCCCATGCTGTAGCATTAATTTTTAAAAAATAATTTTATCAATTAAGTACTAAAAACACTAATGGCTCAAATTGTAACAATTACATGCGACTTAGGCTACCAAGATCCTTATTTAGCCATGGTTAAAGGCAAATTATTTGAAGCTAACCCCAACATTAATATTATTGACGTATCATGCAATGTTAGTAAACATGAACATAGCAAGGGGGGGTATGCTTTAAAGGCTGCAATCCCCTATTTTCCCAATGGTACAATCCATCTTTTTGCTATATCACTATTAACTATTAATACTGAACAAACACCTATTTTTAATTCACAATTTTTAATCAGTACATTTCAAAATCAAATTATTATAGCCCCTAATAATGGCTTGTTTTCATTATTAGATAGACATTTTAACGATGAGGTATTTTTGATTGATACACCCTATAATAATTCATTTTATTTGAGAGACCTATACCCTAGCATCGTTCAAAAAATTGTAACCGGCGAACCACTCTCTAATATTGGAAAAAAAATAACCAACTATGTTAATTTATTTGAATTAACATTATCAGTTTCAGAATATAAAATAAGCGGTGTTATTATATACGAAGATGAATTTGGTAACATCATTACAAACATTACAAAAGATATATTTAATAAAATGGTGGGGCAAAAATCATTTGAAATACAATTACCGTTTTGTAAAATAAATCAATTAAGCAATTCATTTAATGATGCCAAATTGGGTGATGTAATTTGTTTTTTTAATGCTCAAAATTTATTAGAAATTGGCTCATGCGGTCAGCCTCTAAACACTCTCATTTTAACACACAATAAATCAAATCGCATGAATTTAGAAAAATATAAAATAGACACTATAAATATTGACATCATATGATTACTCGAATTGTTAAAATGAATTTTAAACCAGAAGGTGTTAAAATTTTTAAAGATTTATTTTTATTAAAACGCTCAGACATTGCTTCAGTAGAAGGTTGCATAAGCTTACAGCTTATGCAAGATACGCATAACGAAAACACTTATTTTACAATAAGTACTTGGGAGCATAGCGATTATTTAGAAAAATACAGGCATTCAGAATTGTTTAAATTAGTGTGGGGAAAAACCAAAATTTGGTTTAACGAAAAGCCAGAAGCATGGAGTTTAAATGAATTTTAAAAAAATGAATATTGGTATTTTATGCTACCCTACCTTTGGTGGTAGCGGCGTTGTAGCAACTGAATTAGGAATTGCCTTAGCTAAAAAAGGACATAAAGTTCATTTTATCTCTTATGCACAACCCTTTAGATTAAATGAATTTAATGACAATATTTTTTTTCATGAAGTAAGTGTTAGTAATTACCCCCTATTTGAATACCAACCAATAGAAAGTGCCCTTACAAGCAAAATTGTTGATGTAGTGTTATTTGAAAAATTAGATTTATTACACGTACACTACGCAATTCCGCACGCTTCGGTAGCCTACATGTCGCAACAAATTTTGAAAACAAAAAATGTGTATTTACCATTTATTACCACACTCCATGGTACTGATATTACATTAATTGGACAGCATCCAAGTTTTGAAACTATCATCAATTTTTCATTACAACAAAGCAACAAAATTACTGCTGTATCTGAAAGTTTAAAAAATGAAACATTAAAAATGTTTAATTTAAATAAGCATATAGAGGTTATTCCAAATTTTATTAATATAAGCGATTACCCATTAAATACTGATAAACTAAACAGCGATGGCTCTAAAACTTTAATTCATATTTCAAATTTTAGAAAAGTAAAACGAATAGATGATGTAATTGCTGTGTTTTATAAAGTACAACAAAAAATTACATCTAAATTGATATTAATTGGCGATGGTCCTGAAAGGGATAATGCAGAAAAGCTTTGTAGAGATTTGAACATCATGAATAAAGTTGTTTTTTTAGGCAAACTAATTAACCCAATAAATATGCTATCAAGAGCAGATTTGTTCTTATTACCATCTGAAACAGAAAGTTTTGGCTTAGCAGCACTTGAATCATTAGCGATGGGCGTACCTGTTATTTCAAGCAATACAGGTGGAATACCGGAAGTAAACATCAATGGACTAACCGGATATACTTGTAATGTAGGTGATATAAATGAAATGGCTAACAAAGCTATTTATTTACTTGGTAACAACATACATCAAGAAAAGTTTAAAAAAAATGCCATTGAACACTCAAAAAAATTTGATATAAATGTAGTATTACCACTTTACGAAAAGTTATACAGCGAAGTATTACAAAATACTAACTAAACCTTTTAAACAAATTAATCATCTAAGACTTTCGGATATTAAGTTAATTTTATTTCTAAAATTTATTTAAAAATTACAAGTTAATTCATGCTGTCAAAATGTCGTAAATTATAGTTATAAATTTACTTTGGAATAGCATTTGCTAAAACAAATGTAAATAAATTGATTCCTATGAATTTAGACAAATTAACCATTAAAGCTCAAGAATCCATACAAAAAGCCCATCAGCAGGTATTGCAGTTGGGGCAACAAGCTATTGAAAACGCACATGTGTTAGCCGCTATTCATAAGGTAGATGAACACACGTTTAATTTTATTTTAAAAAAGTTTGAAATTGACACAACAACATTTTTAGATAAAATTCAAACTATCATCAAATCATATCCAAAGGTATCAGGCGCACAGCCCTATGTATCAAATAATTTAAGCCAAACCATTGCCAAAGCATCTAAACTAGCTTCTGATTTTAAAGACGAATATGTTACCATAGAACATTTATGGTTGGCTATGTTTGATAGTAATGACGGACTTTCTAAACTTTTAAAAGAAAGTGGACTAACAGAAAAATTATTACAAAAAGTAATTTTAGAATTACGTAAAGGACATAAAGTACATTCTCAAAACGCCGAAACAAACTATAATTCATTAGCCAAATATGCTATTAATCTTAACGAAAAAGCCCGCAGTGGTAAGTTAGATCCTGTAATAGGCCGTGATGAAGAAATACGACGAGTGTTACAAATTTTATCTCGACGTACCAAAAATAACCCCATTTTAGTTGGTGAGCCAGGGGTTGGAAAAACAGCTATAGCAGAAGGTTTAGCGCACAGAATCAATCAAGGCGATGTACCAGAAAACATAAAAGAGAAACAAATCTATTCATTAGATATGGCTGCCTTAATTGCTGGAGCCAAATACAAAGGCGAATTTGAAGAGCGTTTAAAAGCCGTAATAAACGAAGTAATTAAAAGCGATGGTGATGTTATTTTATTTATAGATGAAATACACACCCTTATAGGTGCTGGGAGTAGCGGCAAAAGTGCTATGGACGCTGCTAACATTTTAAAGCCAGCCCTAGCACGTGGCGAATTAAGAGCTGTAGGAGCTACTACATTAAATGAATTTCAAAAATATTTTGAAAAAGATAAAGCCTTAGAAAGACGTTTTCAAAAAGTATTGGTTGATGAACCTAGCGAAGAAGATGCCATTTCTATTTTACGAGGCATAAAAGAAAAATACGAGGCTCATCACAAAGTACGCATAAAAGATGAAGCCATCATTGCCTCGGTAGAGTTATCACAACGTTATATATCCGACCGTTTTTTACCCGATAAAGCCATTGATTTAATGGACGAAGCAGCCTCCAAACTACGAATGCAAATAAACTCTATGCCTATAGAAATAGATGAAATGCAACGTAAAATGATGCACCTAGAAATAGAGCGTGAAGCTATGAAACGTGAAAATGAAACTCAAAAAGTATCAGACATAAATGCTGAATTAGCTGAATTGCAAGACCAATGCAGAGCCCTCACCTCAAAATGGCAAAGTGAAAAAGAAATAGTAGAAAAAATACAAAAGTTAAAAAGCAATATTGAAACCTTAAAATTTGAAGCTAACAATTATGAAAGACTTGGAGATTATGGTAAAGTAGCCGAAATACGTTATGGTAAAATAAAAGAAACAGAAGCCGAACTTTTAAAACTCGAACAACAATTAAACGAATCAAAGCAATTAGGTAATCAATTAATAAAAGAAGAAGTGGGGCGTGAAGAAATAGCAGATGTTATTTCTGTATGGACACAAATTCCAGTATCTAAAATGCTACAAAGTGAAAAAGAAAAACTGTTACACCTAGAAGAAGAACTATCAAAACGAGTGGTTGGTCAAGCACAAGCTATTGCTGCAATTTCAGATGCTGTTAGGCGCAGCAAAGCGGGATTACAAGATTCTAAAAAACCAATAGGTTCATTTTTATTTTTAGGTACTACAGGTGTTGGAAAAACAGAACTTGCCAAATCATTAGCCGAATTTTTATTTAATAACGAACAAGCTATTACCCGCATAGATATGAGCGAATACCAAGAACGCCATACAGTAAGTAAACTCATAGGCTCTCCTCCAGGTTATGTAGGCTTTGATGATGGTGGGCAATTAACCGAAGCTGTGCGTCGAAAACCCTACTCTATTGTGTTGCTTGATGAATTTGAAAAAGCACACCCCGATGTGTTTAATATTTTACTGCAGCTACTCGATGAAGGTAGATTGACTGATAATAAAGGACGCACCGTTAATTTTAAAAATACCATCATCATTATGACGTCAAATATTGGTTCACATATTATTCAACAAAACCTAGGTAATTACAACGAACAACAAAGTGATGATGCACTTGCAAAAACAAAAATGGAGGTTTTAAATTTATTAAAACAAACTGTAAGACCAGAGTTTTTAAACAGAATAGACGAGATTATTATGTTTGAACAGCTCAATAGAGATTACGTGTATCAAATTGTAAACCTTCAGGTACAAGCAATAACAAGTCAACTAAACCAACAAGGCATTACACTATTAATAAAAAATAAAGCTACAGAGTGGTTATCAGAATTAGCTTACGACCCACAATATGGCGCTAGGCCTATAAAAAGAGCCATTCAAAAGCATATTTTAAACGAACTATCAAAACAAATATTGGCCAATAAAATTGATAAAAACAAAACCATTGAAATTACTTGTATAGATAAGCAGTTTGTATTTAAGAATGAGTAATTTATTTTAGTAATTTTACTCATACATTAAATGTTTTTTTTATTCTTATATTTGTTTTAAAAAAATTTAGACCATTTTCCCCTTTAACAGTTTTAATACCTCTTTTGAAGTCTTTATTAGTCTCAAAATAAGCAAAAACAAAAGCTAACCACATTTATGTTATTTTGAAAAAAATAATATCTTTGATGGGTGAAATTTACAGCAACTCAAATAGCTCAATTATTAAATGGCACTATAGAAGGAGACCAAACTGCAATAGTATCTAATTTTGCAAAAATTGAAGAAGGTGCTCCAAATACTATTAGTTTTTTAGCAAACCCTAAATATACCCCGTTTATATACACTACCGATGCTAGTTTGGTTATCGTCAACAAAACATTACAACTTGAAAAGCCAATAAAGTCTACCTGTACACTTATTCGTGTAGATGATGCCTATGCTAGTTTTGCTATATTATTGGATATGTACACCAAACTAACCACACACAAAAAAGGCATTGAAAAGAATGTACATATCGAAAAAACGGCTAGCCTTGGTAAAGATTGTTATGTAGCCGCCTTTGCATACATTGGTCAAAATGTTAAAATTGGAAACAATACCCAAATCTATCCTCATGTATATATTGGCGATAATTGTGTGATTGGTGATAATTGCAAATTGTTTTCGGGCGTAAAAATTTACCACGAATGTGTGTTAGGTAATAACGTAACTGTTCATGCCAATACCGTAATAGGTAGCGATGGCTTTGGTTTTGCACCACAAACAGGTAAAGAATTTGTTAAAGTACCTCAAATAGGTAATGTAATTATTGGAAACAATGTAGAGGTAGGCTCAAATTGCAGTATTGATAGAGCTACTATGGGGTCTACCAAATTAGCTAATGGCGTTAAATTAGATAATCTAGTGCAAATAGCACACAACGTAGAGGTGGGCGAAAACACAGTAATAGCAGGATTATCAGGCGTTGCAGGATCTACCAAAGTAGGTAAAAACTGTATGATAGCCGCACAAGTAGGCATTGTAGGGCATATTAAAATTGCCGATGGCGTAAAAATTGCTGGTCAGGCTGGCGTTGGGACTTCTATAGAAAAAGAAAATGAAATAGTACAAGGCTCTCCGGCCTTTAATTTAGGTGAATTTAGACGTAGTTATGTGTTAATGAAAAAACTACCTGAATTAAATAAACGCTTATCTGAATTAGAAAAAATAAATAAATTACCTTAATTAAATTATCAATGTCTGATAAACAAAGAACCATAAAAAAAGCGGTTTCTATACGTGGAAAAGGCTTACACATAGGCCAAGAGGTTACCATCACTTTTAACCCTGCCCCTGTTAATCATTGGTTTAAATTTCAACGTACCGATTTAGAAGGCCAACCAATTATTGAAGCCGATTGCGACCTAGTAGTAGATACCTCACGTGGTACTACCTTAGAAAAAAATGGCGCTCGCGTTTATACCACCGAACATGTTTTAGCAGCCTTACTAGGGTTAAACATTGATAATTGTCTTATTCAAATTAATGGCCCTGAAATGCCAATAATGGATGGTAGTTCCATGCCTTTTATTGAAATGCTTGAAAAAGCGGGTATAGAAGAACAAGAGGCTGAAAGAGTGTATTTTGAATTGGAAGAAAATTTGAGTTATGAAGATTCTGTAAAAAATGTAGAAATGCTGGCTGTGCCTCAAGATACATATAGACTCACAGTAATGGTAGATTATAAAAGTGAATTGCTTGGCACCCAACACGCATCGCTATATAAAATTGAAGATTTTAAAGCGGAAGTAGCCAACTGTAGAACCTTTGTATTTGTAAGAGAATTAGAAGCTTTACTACAACATAACTTAATAAAAGGAGGCGATTTAGATAACGCCATTGTACTTTGTGATACTGATTTATCTAAGGAAAAAATAGATCATCTTAAAAAACTATTTAATAAACCAAATATTGAAATTAAAGGCAGAGGTGTACTCAATAACACTGCGCTGAGATTTTTTAATGAACCGGCTCGCCACAAACTTCTTGATATAGTGGGAGATTTAGCTTTGGTGGGAATGCCATTAAAAATGCACGTTTTAGCTGCTCGCCCAGGGCATACTAGTAATGTAGATTTTGCTAAGAAAATTAAAGCTCTTATTAAACAAAAAAAAATAGAAGAGCCCTACCCAAAAGTAGATTTATCAAAACCACCGGTATTAAACACCGTAGAAATAATGGCTTTATTACCTCACCGCCAACCATTTTTATTGGTAGATAAAATTTTAGAACTGTCATCAGAACATGTGATTGGTTTAAAAAACGTAACCATGAACGAAGATTTTTTTAGAGGCCATTTTCCTGGAAAACCCATTATGCCTGGCGTATTATTAATAGAAGCTATAGCACAATGTGGCGGCGTGCTTGTATTAAAAACAGTACCAGACCCAGAAAATTATTTAACCTACTTTATGAAAATTGATAAAGTAAAATTCCGACAAATGGTAGTACCAGGAGATACCGTTATTTTTAGTTTAAAACTCCTTACCCCAATAAGAAGAGGTATCTGTCACATGCTTGGCATTGCTTATGTAAACAACAAACCTGTGATGGAAGCCGAAATGATGGCGCAAATAGTAAAAGTTAAGGAAAACTAATTTTCAGTCGTTATTTTATTTTCTGTTTTTTACAACTTTATTTGAAACTTAATGTTTAATTGGCGAGAGGTAAGATAGTTGGGAACAGCGTATTGACGGCCTGTTACATCTCTTAGCCAATTGTAAGATACAGTATTATCTATATCTAATAAGTTAAAAACTTCTAAACTTAAAAAAGCACCTTTTAAAAAAGAAAATAAATTTGTTTTAGAAAGTTGATGTTCTTTATCTATTATTTGATAAGTAAATCCTATATCTACCCTACGGTATGGAGGCATGGTAAAAATTTGATTCCAACGTAAATGATTGGGAGGCCCAAAAGGTAAGCCACTTCCAAACATAATATTTAAAAACATTTTACAACGAGGTATGCTCGGAAAAAAATCTTGAAAAAATAAACCAAACGTAGCCAACTGATTAGTGGGCCTTGGTATGTAGCCTGGAAACACGACGCTGCTATCTACCGCTTTTTGATCTAAAGTATACCCTTTAATTATGGTTTCGCCTTTACTATTAAAATAGGTTACTTTTCTATCGTTATATATATCTTCCATAGAACTCATAACACCAAGTGTTAACCAAGAATCTACGCCACTAATAAATTCGCCATTTAATCTTAAATCAACACCAGTTGTAAAACCTTTAGCATTATTAGTACCAAAGTATCTGATGCGTGTATTATCAATTTCATACGGAATTAAATCAGCCATGTCTTTAAAGTACAAAGCTGTTACAAGTTTAAATGGTCTTTGTTTCCATTTAAAATTATAATCTAAAGAGGCTACATAATGTATAGATTGTTGGGATTTAATGTTGGTATTTAACTTGCCGTCAAAACCTCGTATCTCTCTATAAAACGGCATTTGGTAATACACTCCCGATGATAATCTAAACAACATATCCCGTTTCCAATTGGGTTTATAAGATAAAGTAACTCTTGGAGAAATTAATACTTGATTATTAAAACTCCAAACGCTGCCCCGTATACCGCTAGTAATGGTAATAAGTGAAGAGTCTGAAAATTCTTTACTATAAGCATACTGTATATAGCTGCTAAACCTAGTACTAGTCAAGCTATTGTTTGCCTTGATAACGTCCGATAACACAATTAGAGTTGGGCTGTAAGGTGTAATAAATCCAGCTGAATCACTCATTTTCCATTCACCCAATTTATCTGTAATAATTTCATGTTGAATTTTAGCACCCCATAATATTTGCTGATTCATATTATATTGATAAGTGCCTTTGTGTTCTGCATTAAGAACTAGAGCTGTAATGGCGTTTCTACCATGATTAATAAAGGTACCAATACCTCTATTAAAGGCTACTTGACCAAATGTATTTTTACTTAAATCTGCCTCTAATTGATCAATAAAATATTGACCTTGCACGGTATACTTCTCTTCTTCAGTTGAATTATAAACGGATGTAATAAATTTTAATTTTACTTTTTTAGTTGGTTTATAATTGGCTGATATGGCTGCTAAATAGGTTAAATACTGCGTTTGCTCTTGGCCATCAAAATACATGCGCACTTTAATGGCATCTTTTATTGTTCCAAAAGTGGTTTCTCTATTAACTGGCTTTACTATGTATTGGTTAGAACTGATGTTGCCTAAAAACTCAACACTCAATTTTTCGTTAAATAAAAAAGTTAAAAAACTTTGTACATCATAAAATCTTGGTAAATACTCGCCTTGGGTATCCATACTATTTAATAAATAAGCATTTGATTTATATCGCGACCCAATACTCCAAGCTAAAAATCTGTTTTTAGTAACGCCTTGTAAATGTAAAGCACCCACTAAAAAGCTCCCACTAATAGTGGTTTCAAAATGAGTAGGTTTTTTATAGGTTATGTCAAGCACCGACGACATTTTATCGCCATATTTGGCTTCAAATCCACCAGCCGAAAAATTCATGTTATTAACCATATCAGGGTTAGCAAAACTTAAGCCTTCTTGTTGCCCACTACGAGCCAAAAATGGACGATACACTTCAATATCATTTACATACACCAAGTTTTCATCAAAATTTCCGCCCCTTACAGAGTAGCCACTACTTAACTCATTATTACTTGTTACCCCAATTTGAGTTTTAATAATATCTTCTAAATTACCCGATGATGTGGGCAAATTAATAATCTGCTTCGCATCAACTGGAGTCATTTCTACGGCTCTATTTTTTTCAAACTCTACATATACCGTATTCAGCATTTTATTTGAGAGTATAACATCTAAGGTTTGTTTTTGATTTGATTGTAAACGAAACTTTTGATTTACTTGTATGTAACTAATATTATAAAATGTTAAGGTAATGTCTTTATCAATTGGTAAATCAATAGCATAATAACCAGATTCATTAGTAAGGGTTTGATATTTAGGTTCTTCAATACAAACTACTAAAATTTGCGGTAATGGATTGTTTAATGAATCAGTAACAATACCTCGCACAGTAGCTTTTTGCGCATACCCTATGGATATAAAAAATAAGCTAACAATTATAAAACAAAGTTTATGCATTAATTTTAATAGTTCTAATCAATTTATTATACAACCATCAAGCATTTCAATTTTTCTATCAGCCATATTTGCAAAGGCTTCATTATGCGTAACAATTATAAAAGTTTGCTTAAGTTCAGCTCTTAATTTAAAAAATAATTGGTGTAAATTATCTGCTGATGCGCTATCTAAATTGCCACTTGGCTCATCTGCTAATACTACTTTTGGACTATTAATTAAAGCTCGAGCTACGGCTACTCGTTGCCTTTCACCTCCAGATAATTCGGCTGGTTTATGATTTATTTTATCTTCAATTTGTAACAATTTGAGCAATTCCGTTGCTCTGAATTCTGCATCTTTTTTTGAGGTGTTTTTAATATACGCAGGTATGCAAATATTTTCTATAGCTGTAAACTCAGGTAATAGGTTATGAAACTGAAACACAAAGCCAATTTGTAAATTTCGAAACTGTGCTAATTTGTTTGAATTTAATTTTGAAATATTTTCGTTTTCAAACAGCACTACTCCAGAGGTTGGGGTATCAATCGTTCCAATAATGTTTAATAAGGTTGTTTTTCCTGCACCAGATGGGCCAACTATTGAAACAACTTCTTGAGGTTTTACTTCAATATTTAGGTTATTTAAAATGATTGTATCATTTATTTTTTTTACTAGGTTTTTTACTACAATCATTTACTTATTACTTTTAATTCGGTGCGTCTATTTTTGGTTTTGTTTTCTGGTGTTGAATTTTCTATAACTGGCATCGTATCGCCATAACCTTTGTATGATAAGCGTTTTGCATCTACACCTGTTGTTAAAATGTAATCATATACGGCTTTTGCTCGGTTGGTAGACAATAATAAATTTATTTTTTTATCCCCTGTATTATCTGTATGCCCACCAAACTCTACGTTTAGTTTGGGATTATTATTTAAAAGTGTAACTATTTTATTTAATTCTATCATAGAGGTTGGTTTAAGGTCGGCTTTATTAATATCAAAAAAAACATTTTTTAACTCTATAGTTAAGCCATTTTGTATAGGCTGTAAGGGGATATTTAATTTATATGGCTCATTAAAATTTGTTTCAGTTTCTTTTAATAAAAAATGATTGCTATAAAATAAATAGCCATTTTTAGTAATGCTTATAATATAATTATGACCAGAGGTAAGTGTTACAAAAAAAAATCCATTTAAATTACTTGTAAATTTATTAGAAAATAAAGGCTGGTCAATGTCTATAATTTCAATGGTTGATTCTATATTAGTTTTAGTTATGGCGTTATATACAATCCCCTTTATGTACGTAATTTTATTTGGTTTAATAGCATCTGGTAAGTCAAACTGGTATAAATCTAAACCACCAAAGCCTTTTTCTTTATTGCTACTAAAATAACCATGCTGTCCGTTTGGAGAAATTAGTATACTAGATTCATCATTCACTGTATTTATGGGATAGCCTAAATTTATTGGTTTTCCCCAAGTTCCATCAACCTCTTTTTTACTCATGTAAATATCAAGTCCTCCCATGCCAGGATGCCCATTACTACTAAAGTACAGGGTTTGATTATCAGGATGTATAAACACACTTTCTTCGCTATAGGTTGTGTTTATATAGGTTGATACAGGTTGCGGTATTGAAAACTTTCCATATTCATCTAAGGTTGAATAATATATATCAGAATTTCTAATACCTTCTTTTGAAATGATACCTCTAACAAAATACAATGTTTTACCATCGCTACTAAAGCTGGGTTGTGTTTCCCAGTTGTTAGTATTAATTGGTGCCCCAATATTAACAGCAGGAGTCCATTTACCATTGTATTTTTGTGAATAAAAAATATCACAGCTTCCAAATCCCTTTCTGTTAGGGGCTCCATAAGTGCCATCCATTTCCATACACGATGCAAAAAACATGGTATTGCCGTCAGTACTTAAAGATGGGGCACCTTCATTAGCAATGGTATTAACACCACTCATGTATTCTGCTAAAACCCAATTATAATTAATTTGTTCGCTTACATAAAAGTTTTCATCGTTTTGCTGTTGGGTATTAAGTTGTTGTCTGTTTTTTTTTCGGGTAAATACAAAGGTGCTTTCATCACCTGATATGGCTGGAAAATATTCATCTTCATCTGAATTAATTTTATCTCCCATATTTTTTAAAATAAAAGAAACTGGGTTTTTAATGGCATTACAAGCAAAATTAGCTTTTAAAAAACATAATTCGGCTTGTGTTTTTAATGCTGGGCTAATGTTGTTAAATGATAAAAATGTTTCAAAATTCTTTTTAGAATCATCATACTGTTCTAATAAAAACTGAGCACAAGCCAAATCAAAATAATTTCGAGTATAAAATTTTGGATTAATTTGAATGGCTTTTTTTAGATGTTTTATACTTTGCTTAAAATCTTTTTTTATAAAAAATATTTGCGATACGGCTGTATGAGCCTCAACAAAAAAAGAATCAAGCTCAAGGCATTTTAATAAGTTTTTTTGAGCTAGCTCATCTTTACTTTCTTGAAAAGCGTTTTTCCCAATTTCAAAAAACTTAATAGCTTTTTTATTAGTGCTGCTATAAACCCCTATTGGTTGGGCATATAGCAATTGTAAATGAAACAATATAAAGGTAATTAATACAAAACAGTATTTCATTTTTTTGAATTAATTATTTATTGTATCACTAATTTTTTAGTTATTATTTGGGTTGCAACTTTTATTTCAATCAAATAAACACCGTTTGATAAAGTAGAAACGTCAATAGAATTTTGATGTTCATTTACTTCTTGTTGGGTTAATATTACTTCGCCAAGCACATTATAAATTTTAATTTGAACATTTGTAGGCATCGTATTTAAACCTTGAATTTTAATTTCATATTTTGCAGGGTTTGGAAATATATAAATAGCCTGCGCCAGGTTGTCTATTTGAGTAATACCAATTTGTCCACACTGTACATATTTAGTAAGGGTTTTTCGATTATTGCAATAGGTTAACGTAGCCATCATACGTTCTTTTTGCCCTTGAGTAAACATAGCTAGGCATGAATCCAAGGTATAATCCATAAAATTTTGATAATTAATTCCTTGGTCTGTTGAGGTGCATTTATCAATTACTTTTTTACCTCTTTGATTGGGACAGTTTGTTGTATTAGAAGCTTGGTTAGGTGTGTCGTTTACATAATCTGTACCGTTGCATGAGCCATTATCGTCGCCCCAAATGTGGTATACACCAAGCCAATGCCCCAACTCATGAATTAAGGTTGCACCTTTGTTATATTGTGGATGTATGTTACCAGAATAACCAATACAGTTATATACAATAACGAGGCCATCTGTATTTGAGTCACCTGATAAGCCAGCATTTGTAAGATCTCCTATAGTTGGTGTACCAGCAGGTACGGTAGGAAACTGAGCATATCCAAGTGTATTATCCGAAAAATTAACCACCCAAATGTTTAAATATTTTGTAGGGTCCCAAATAGAAGCTGGCTTTATAGTTTGTTCTAATTCGATACTAGACGGGGCATACGGAGGTAATGGCCAACCTTTGGTTGTTACATTAATTCTATCAATGCCTGACTCAGCAAGTAAATTACCGCTTGGGTCAAATTTGGCCAAACAAAATTCTATTTCGCAATCAGCTGCTGAGTTTGAAAATGTAGTATTTGACACCCAGTTATTATAAAGTGTGCCTTGCTTTCTAAACGCTTGGTTTAAAGCTATCATTTGTGAGCTTATTTGCCATTGGCTTATATTAACCCCAGCACCTACCGCCTGGCCTGTGTGCAAAACATGAAATACAACTTGAATGTTAGTTATCGCTGCTAGTTTTTTTTGATAATTAATAAATTTGGTTTTGTTTTCTATCCAACTTTCAAATTCTAATTTTTGTTTATCTGTAATAATAGTAGCGCATTTTTTAAATTCTGAACTATTTTGAGAAGTTGTAATTAAACTACTCAACATTAATAATATTGAGGTAAAAAAACTAATTAAAATTTTGCTTTTATTTATTTTCATAATAATACTAATTGGCTAAATGTACATTTTTTATGTTTTTATTACTGATTAAAATATTCAATAATTGCAAAAAATATTTATATAATTAATTACCAAAAATTATACTTTCTTTACAACTTTGAAATGAATGCGAACGACTTACCTTATCAAATAGCTTTATCGCTTTTACCCGGAATTGGTGATATATCTGCAAAAAAACTATTAGCCCATTGTGGTAACGCAGAATCTGTTTTTAAAACAAAATCACAGCTACTTCAAAAGATTCAAGATATTGGTCCAAAAATAATTCACTCAATTAATAACCATAAAGGTGCCCTGGAAAGGGCAGAAAAAGAAATAAACTATATTAATAAACACCACATTCAAGTATTATTTTATCAAAATACTAATTATCCAAAGTATTTAAAACAATTTGCCGATTGCCCATTTTTATTGTATTATAAAGGAAACTTAGATTTTAATAAAAATAAAGTAGTATCTATTGTTGGTACCCGTATGCCTTCAAATTATGGTAAACAAATGACTACAGAATTAGTTAAAGAGCTAACTCCTTTAAAACCCGTAATAGTTAGTGGTTTAGCCTATGGCATTGATTATATTGCTCATAAAACGGCACTTGAAAATAACCTTCAAACAATAGGTATTTTGGGGCACGGATTAGATAAATTATACCCCGCAGAGCATAAAAACATAGCTAATGCTATGATAGAACAAGGGGGAATTTTAACAGAATTTTTAACAGAAACAAATCCTGATAAAGAAAATTTTCCAAAACGAAATCGAATTGTAGCCGGTATATGTGATGCCCTTGTAGTAGTTGAATCTAAAAGAAAAGGTGGAAGCTTAATTACAGCTGTTATAGCAAATTCGTATAATAAAGATGTATTTGCTTTTCCGGGCCAAGCCAAAAATGACATTAGTGAAGGCTGTAATGGTCTCATTAAAACAAACAAGGCTCAACTTATAGAAAGCGCCGAAGATCTTATATATCAAATGAATTGGAATGAAGATGTTTTAAAACAAAAAAAGCAACAAATATCATTATTACCAAATTTATCAGAAACAGACCTTAAAATTATTAATGCCTTTCAAACCCAAACCCAACTTCATGTTGATGAAATTTGTTTAAGAACTGAGTTAACTTTATCACAAACATTTGCCAGTTTGTTACAATTAGAATTTGAAAATGTCATCAAACCATTACCTGGTAAAATGTATGAATTAGTTAAATAATTTTTTAATTGTACGAAGTGGCAGATTCAATTTATAAATGCAACTTTATGAGCATTGTTTTTAATTGTTTATAAATGTACCCGTTTTGAAGGCATTGGTAAACCGGAATCCTAAAAATATTCTGTCCGGGTGTGTATTAATAATATCAGCCACCTCTTACTGTGTATATGCTTTGCTTTCTCAAAGCTTCTTGAAGTTGTATAATACTAGTCAATAATTGGCAATATGAATATTTATAGAGGTAAAATTTGCTAAATTTTATTCATAAAAAAAGAGGTTTCAAAATTTTGAAATCTCTTTTTTATAGAAAATAATTGAAAATTAATAACTTCCTTTTAATTCAATACCTAATTGAATCTTTTGAAGTGCGGTTACATAAGCTGCAATACGCATAGATATTTTAAATTTTTCCATGTTTTCCCAAACCTTTGCAAATGCAAGCTCCATTTTCTCATCATGCTTGGTATTTACTTCGTTTTCTGACCAATAATAACCTGCTTTGTTTTGAACCCATTCAAAGTAAGAAACCGTTACACCACCACTATTTGCTAAAATATCTGGCACTACAATAATTTTTTTATCGTTTAATATTTTATCAGCGTCAGGCATAGTAGGCCCATTTGCACCTTCTACAATTAAAGTAGCTTGTATTTTTGATGCAATATCAGCAGTTATAACATTTTGTAAAGCAGCAGGTACCAGCACATCACACTTACAAGTTAAAATGTCTGTTGAAGATATTTCAGTTCCACCTTTAAACCCTTTTAATACTTTATTATTTTTAGAAACATAATCTAAAGCAGCGTTAATATCAATTCCATTTTCGTTATAAATAGAAGTGGTGTGATCTCCAATAGCAACAATTTTAATTCCTTTTTCATCTAACAAACGAGCGGCATGTGAGCCTACATTACCAAATCCTTGAACAGAAGCAGTAACAGACTTAGGATCTTTACCCATTTTTTTAAGTGCAGCAAGTGTATTAACCATTACGCCACGTCCTGTAGCTGCCTCTCTTCCTAATGAACCACCCAATAAAATTGGTTTTCCAGTAATAACACCCGGCGCATCTTCACCGGTTACTTTATTAAAAGCATCTAATATCCAAGCCATTTCTTGACCGCTAGTACCCATATCTGGAGCAGGAATATCTTTATTAACACCAAACACATCTTTCATAGATATGGCATAAGCTCTTGATAAACGTTGTAATTCACCTAAACTCATACTGCGTGGATCGCACTTAATACCGCCTTTAGCCCCACCATAAGGTAAATTAGCCACAGCACATTTAAAACTCATCCAAGCTGCTAATGCCATAACCTCGTCTTGATTTACATCCATAGCGTAACGAATACCCCCTTTTGATGGACCAAGTATTGTAGAATGTACCACACGATACCCTTCAAATACCTCAATTTTACCATTATCCATTACTATAGGTAAGGCTACTTTTACTTGCTTTTGTGGGTTACTTAATACTTTTACTGCATCGACCGGAATTTTTAATATTTCGGCAGCTGCATCTAATCTTTTTAATACTGCATCAAACATGCTTTCATGAGCGCCTGTGTTTTCTGTTTTTGTAGACATAAGTTATATGTTTTAAGTTTAAATTCTTTTAAAATTGCTCACAAAATTAAACAAATTCACATAACTTAAACTCAATTTTTATTGATAGGTGTCTTTAACCCAAAAACTCATTAAAAAAACAAAGGCTGTTTAATTGCTTTACTACTTTAATATTTTTAAAATATCTTTTATTAATTGTGGGCCATGATACACAAAACCTGTGTATATTTGAACTAAATCGGCTCCTGCTTCAATTTTACTTAATGCATCTTGAGCTGTCATAATGCCTCCAGAGCCTATTATGGGTATGGTGCTGTTAGATTTTTGTTTAATATATCTAATAATATTATTACTTTTTTTTAACAATGGCGCACCACTTAAACCACCACTACCTAATAATTCTTTTTCTTGTAAGGTTAAATGTAATGCGCTCGTGTCTATAGTAGTATTTGTAGCAACAATACCATCAATTTTGGTGTTTTGCACAATTTCAATAATATCGTCTAATTGAGAAAACTCAATATCAGGAGCTATTTTAAGTAAAATGGGTTTACGGGTGGTATTGTTGTTATTCTCTTTTTGTAATTGAAATAATAAATTTTGTAATGGTTCTTTATCTTGTAATTCACGTAAATTAGGCGTATTAGGCGAACTTACATTTACCACAAAATAGTGTACATAATTAAACAACGCGTTAAAACAATAAACATAATCATCAATAGCTTTTTCATTAGGAGTACTTTTATTTTTACCAATGTTTCCACCTATTATTACTTTAGATTTTACATTTTTAATATGTTTAATAGCCTCATGAACCCCATAATTATTAAAGCCCATCCTATTAAATAATACTTTTTCTTTTTTAAATCGAAACAAGCGGGGTTTAGGATTTCCGCCTTGAGGCTTTGGTGTTAAGGTGCCAATTTCTATAAATCCAAATCCAAACGCACTCAGTTCATCTATTAAAACAGCATTTTTATCTAATCCTGCTGCTAAACCGATAGGGTTTTTAAATTCTAAACCAAATAACGTTTTTTTTAATTTATTGTTAGATGCTTGATAAGTTCTTTGAAATAGAAAACTTACAAAAGGAATTTTAAAAATAATTTTTAATAGTTTAAATGTTATTTGATGTGCTTTTTCAGCATTAAAGCAGAAAAGAAAAGGTTTTATAAGGTATTTATACATTAAAAATAAAAAAAAATTAATTTTTGTAGCGAAATTAACAACATAATGTTAAAAAAAAGCCATAATTATTTTAAAAATAACCATTGCAATATGAAATAAGTTGTATATTTGCAGCCGTAATTATAATTATAAATAACTTAAATTAACAAAAAAATGAAAAAAGTATTTTCAATCGTTACCGTAGCTGCTTTAACAGTAGCATTTGTAAATTGTGGTCCTTCTAAAGAAGAATTAGCTGCAAAAGAACAAGCAAAACAAGATTCAATTGCTCAAGTTGCTAAAGCTGATTCAATGGCTAAAGCTGAAGCTGAAGCTGCTGCAGCTGCTCGTGTTGCAGATTCTTTAAGACAAGTTGCTGTTGCAGATTCAATTGCAAAAGCGTCTAAAGGTAAAAAAAGTAAGAAGTAATTCTAACTTTTTTTTTAAAGTATAAAAACCCATTTACAAAGTAAGTGGGTTTTTTTATTGACTTATTTTAAGCATTTTAAAAATTATGAAAAAATTTGACATATTACATAACGTTGAAATTTTTGACATTACAGTTGAAGGTAAATGTGTAGCTAAGGTTGATAACTTAGTGGTTTTTGTTACTGGAGGAGTTCCTGGCGATATCGTAAATATTGAAATTACATCATTTAAAAAAAAATTTGCCGAAGCCAAAATAATATCGATTATCACCCCTTCAGCAGAGCATATAAAACCTCAATGCAAGCATTTTGGAGTATGCGGGGGCTGTAAATGGCAGCATATGACCTATAAGCATCAATTAACGTTTAAACAAAAATTTGTATTAGATGCCTTTACGCGCATTGCAAAATTAGACATTACAGGGCTTTTGCCAATTATAAAAAATAACAAACCTTACTTTTATAGAAATAAACTAGAATTTTCTTTTTCGGCCAAACGCTGGCTTACCCATGACGAAATTAAAAGTAACATCACATTTGATAATTCAAAAGCATTAGGATTTCATATTCCTAAAATGTTTGATAAAATATTAAATATAGACGAGTGTTATTTACAAGAAGAACCCTCAAACAATATTAGAAATGCCTTAAATCAATTTGCTCAAAAACATAATTTAAGCTATTATTTAAACAATCAATCCGGTTTGCTTCGCACCTTATTAATTCGTACCTCTAGCCTTAACGAAACTTTAGTTTTAATTCAATTTTACGAAAATATTAAATCAGAAATAGCGTTGGTATTAGAGTTTTTAAAAACTACTTTTCCTCAAATTACAAGCTTACAATACGTTATAAATCCTAAAGGAAATGATACTTTGCTAAATTTAGATGTTATTACCTATTCTGGTAGGGCATACATAGTTGAGCAAATGGAGCAGTTAAAATTTAAAGTTTCAGCTCAATCTTTTTATCAAACCAATTCAGTACAAGCTTATGAATTATATAAAATAGTTAGGCAAATGGCTCAATTTAAAGGTAATGAGGTGGTGTATGATTTATATACTGGTATTGGAACGATAGCCAGTTTTGTTTCTAAAAATGTAAAACGGGTAGTTGGTATTGATTATGTACCAATGGCTATAGAAGACGCTAAAGATAATGCAAAAATGAATACGCTTGAAAACATCCAATTTTATTGTGGTGATATGAAAGATGTATTAAATAATGAATTTTTAAATATAAATGGTATACCAGATGTTATAATTACTGACCCACCAAGGGCTGGAATGCACGCTCAAGTAATAAATACAATTTTAAAACTGGGTGCTCAAAAAATTATTTATGTTAGTTGTAACCCCGTAACGCAAGCAAGAGATTTGGAGATGATGGTATCAAATTATAAAATTATTCAAATACAGCCAGTGGATATGTTTCCACAAACAGCCCACGTGGAAAATGTAGTGTTGCTTGAAAAATTATAAATGTAATTTTTCTTTTTTAGCAAGTAAATTTTCAGTTGTTTCTACGTTATCTTCGTCTATAATACAGCAATCTACAGGACATACCGCTGCACACTGTGGCTCATCATGAAAGCCTTTACATTCAGTACATTTATCGGTAACAATATAATATATATCCATATGTACTGGTGTTTGTGGGGCATCTGCTTCAGCCTCTATTTTAGAGTTAAAGCCTTGCACAATACCTTTTAATTTTGTACCATCTGAAAATCGCCACTCAGCACCGCCTTCATATATAGCATTATTTGGGCATTCTGGTTCACAAGCACCGCAATTAATGCATTCGTCTGTTATTTTAATTGCCATTTTGTTACTTTTGTTGAAAAATTTTGCTAAATATACAATAAAAGATGTCTGCATTAGAACAAACAAACGCATTTATGCAATTAGGTTTATTTATTAAAAGGCATGTATCTAATCAATATATTGAATCTGAAAAATCATTGCATAATTTATTACATCAAGCTTCAAAAGACGCTGAAATTCAAAATCCTTGGTTTACAACCTACAATATTACTTTAGCCTTAAATGGCATCAGTTTTATATTAAATAAGTCCGAGTTAAAAAAAACACCTACTAATCTGGTGGCACCATCAAAAACCGTAGCTATTATAGCAGCTGGAAATATTCCTGCTGTTGGTTTTCATGATGTATTGTGTGTATTGCTTTCTGGGCATAATGTGTTATTAAAAATGGCTAGTAATGATCAAATCATCATTCCTTGTTTGCTAAAAATAGCCGGATATTATAGCCCTAACATAAAAAATAGAATTAAATATGTACAAGCAAAACTACAAGGGTACGATGCTGTAATAGCTACCGGAAGTTCTACTTCTTCAGCACAATTTAAACAGTATTTTAAGCATGTACCAAACATATTAAGGCATTCTCGTTCTTCTGTTGCTATAATTACTGGCAATGAATCTGATGAAGAGCTTACAGCTTTAGGTGATGATGTGTTTCAATATTTTGGATTAGGATGTAGAAATGTATCTAAAATATATGTGCCTGAAAATTACAAGTTTGACAAGCTATATGAGGCTTTTGAAAAATTTCAAAGTGTAATAAATCATCATAAATATTATAATAATTATACTTATAATAAAACCTTGTTGTTATTAAATGCAGTTCCTCATTTAGATAATCATTTTTTGCTCGTGACAAATTCTAATCAAATGAAAGCACCCATGGGGGTTTTATTTTATGAAAACTATTCTAATTTAACGAGTTTAAAATCAACCTTACTTGATTATCAAAACCAATTACAGTGTTTAGTAAGCCGACAAAAAATAAGTGGTTTCAAACACATAACATTTGGACAAAGTCAAAGCCCTAGTTTGTTTGATTTTGCTGATGATATTAATACTTTTACGTTTTTAAGTCAATTATAAGGTATTCCTCAAAAGGAAAGTGCAAACTGTAGTATTTTAAAATTATATACCCTTTTAGTGAATACTACGCATATTATTTAAGTTGTGTAGCCTCTACATCAAACTCAATAGTAATGATTTTACCTATTGGTCCTAAAGTACCAATGCCAAACTCAGTTCTATCTATAGAGGTAACTCCATGAAATCCAATTACATTGGCTTGTGCTTGGCCTTTTGCATTGTATATAAAGCCATCTGGGTTTAATCCTAAATAATTAAATTTTAAAACAACTTCTTTACTTACTCCTTTTAAAGTAAGTAAACCTTTAGATTGGTAAGCAAACATAGCATCACCTTCTAACTTTGTAATTTCGTTAGAAACAAACTCTCCAAACTTATATTTTTTAATATTAAAAAAATCTTCCCCCTCTTTTAAATGTTTATCTCTCATATTATTTTGAGTATTTAATGTATTAATATCAAATCTTAAATAAATGTCTAAATTATTGTATTTATTGGTATTAATGTAACCGCTATCTACTGTAATTGCCCCCTTTGTATCACTTATAATATGTTTAATACTAAATAACACTGAAGAATGCGCTGCATCTATATTGTATAATCCTTTAATTTCTTCAATATTTTTATTTGATACATTCATTATACTATCACACTCTGCTTTACTATTACAGACATATTCTTTTCCATTAACTATTATTTTATACAATTCTTTTTTTACAATAGCGCATGAAGAGCTGTCACCTATTCCAACAATATATGGCGCTATAACTAATGATACAATAGACATTAATTTAATTAAAATATTCATTGATGGACCGGAAGTATCTTTAAATGGATCTCCTACTGTATCACCAGTAATTGAGGCTTTGTGTGGTTCAGATTTTTTATAATACACTTCGCCATTAATTGTGGCTCCTTTTTCAAAAGATTTTTTAGCGTTATCCCATGCGCCACCGGCGTTTGATTGAAATATACCCATTAGCACACCAGATACGGTTACTCCAGCTAATACCCCGCCTAAAACTTCAGGACCAAAAGTAAAGCCTACTATAACTGGTGTAATTAAAGCTATAGCACCTGGCAACAACATTTCTTTAATAGATGCTTTAGTAGAGATAGCCACACATTTTTCATATTCTGGTTTGGCTTTATATTCCATAATGCCAGGTATTTCTCTAAATTGTCTACGCACTTCATGTACCATTTGCATAGCTGCTTTACCTACTGCTTGAATACATAGGGCCGAAAATATAAATGGAATCATAGCTCCAACAAATAAACCAGCTAATACGTTAGCTTTATAAATATCAATAGCAGATATACCCGCAATACCTACAAATGCTGCAAATAAAGCTAATGATGTTAAAGCTGCTGAAGCAATGGCAAAACCTTTACCTGTAGCTGCTGTAGTATTACCAACGGCATCTAAATTATCTGTACGCTCTCTTACTTCTTTTGGTAACTGGCTCATTTCAGCTATTCCTCCTGCATTATCTGCAATTGGTCCAAAAGCGTCAATAGCTAATTGCATAGCTGTAGTTGCCATCATACCTGCTGCCGCAATAGCTACACCGTATAACCCAGCTAATTCAAATGAACATATAATACCTGCTGCTAACACAATTATTGGTAATACAGTAGATTTCATACCAATTGATAAACCTCCAATAATATTTGTGGCATGACCTGTTAATGATTGTTGAACAATAGAATTTACTGGCTTTTTACCCATAGCAGTATAATATTCGGTAACAATGCTAATGATAGCTCCTACAACTGTTCCTACTAAGATGGCATAAAATACATTATATTTTGAAAATGGTTCAGACCCTCTTATTGATAAAGTGTCTGGCAACATCCATACAACAATAAAATAAGAGGCAATAACTGTTAAAAGCATGGATGACCAATTACCTAAGTTTAATGCGTTTTGTACGCTGCTATTGTCATTTTTTATTTTAACAAAACACATACCTATAATAGAACAGATAATACCTATTCCGCAAATCATTAATGGTAATAAAACGGGAGATAGACCATTAAAATTATCTGTTACTTTAATTTCTTGACCTAATACCATAGTTGCTAAGGTAGTAGCCACGTACGACCCAAATAAATCAGCTCCCATACCAGCCACATCGCCTACGTTATCGCCCACGTTATCAGCAATAGTTGCTGGGTTTCTAACGTCATCTTCCGGTATACCAGCTTCTAATTTACCTACTAAATCTGCACCTACGTCAGCTGCTTTTGTATAAATACCCCCACCAACTCTTGCAAATAAAGCAATAGATTCAGCTCCTAATGAAAAGCCTGTTAATACCTCAATGGCTGTTTGTATTTGGTGTTCTCCTAAACCTACAAATATTGTAAGAAATGAAATAAATAATCCACCTAAGCCTAAAATTGCTAAACCAGCTACTCCTAAGCCCATTGCAGCGCCGCCTCTAAATGATACTCTTAATGCTTTTTTCAAACTAGTGCGTGCTGCTTGCGCTGTACGTACATTAGCATTTGTTGCAACTTTCATACCTATATATCCTGCTAAAGCAGAAAGCACAGCTCCTATAATAAAGGCAATACCTATAATCCAACTCGAATGAATTTCTTTACCTTTTATTTCATGTATTGTACCAGAATACATTAACAATATTGAAGCAAATACAACAAAAAAACTTAATGCTTTCCATTCTGCTTTTAAAAACGCAATAGCACCCTTGGCTATATAACCAGCTAATTCTTGCATATTTGCATCACCTGCATCTTGTTTTTTTATCCATTTTGAAAGGATAAACATTACTAAAAGCCCTATAATTGCTATAATTGGCGCCAACCACATTGTTAAACTGATCATAAAATAAAATCTTAAATATTAATATATGTTTTTTTTTTAAAAGACGGCGAAGTTAATCATTTATGAAAAAGAGAGAAAAAATACATGACTTTTTAATCAAAAAAAATAATTTAGAAAAATTAAGGTTAAAAATTAAGGTAGTATTATTTGAACAAAATTAAGCGTATAACTTAACCAACGGTAAAACTAAATACACAAAAGGTACTGCAAATATAAGACTATCAAACCTATCTAATACCCCACCGTGGCCTGGTAATAAATTGCCAGAATCTTTTATCCCAGCAAGTCGCTTAAACATACTTTCTACTAAATCACCCAAAGTGCCTGTAACACTTGCTATTAAAGCTAATAGCATCCAAGCTGTAATTGAAGATTTACCAAATAGGTATTCCATTAAAAAAGCACTTAAAATTGTAAAAATCAATCCACCTATACAGCCTTCCCAGGTTTTACCTGGAGATATGCGTGGTAATATTTTATGTTTTCCAAATAAACTACCAACCAAATAAGCTCCAGTATCATTTATCCATATATAAAAAATAATAGCTAATAAATAACTATAATCATAGGTTGCTTCTGATGGACCTAGAAACGCATAATGATAATCTACCAACAATAAAAACGTACAAAAAGGTAAGGTTACATAAAGTATACTTAAAATGGTAAATGATACATTTTGAAATACTTGTTGGGTTTTATCAAATATGGCAAATATAAATATGCTTAATATACTAATAAGGCAAAAGATATACCCCAATTGCATGAGCCTAAAAATATCATTTAACAAGAACAAAAAAAATAAGGCAAATATTAAAACAGAAAGCGTATATCCTAAACCTTTATATGGGGCTGCTCCCATGTGTTTAGAAATATTATAAAACTCAAATAAACCAATAATTATAAGTGTTAAAACTAAAGCCGCTAACGAATAAATACAAAAAGTAACACTTGTTAGTAATACGGCAACAAATAAAACTGAAGTACCCGATCGTTTAAAAAATGTAGGTAAATCAAATGGCATAAGTAATATACTATGCTGTAACTTTTAACACTTCATAACACGGCATACCTTCTTCGGTATTACCTAAAAATTCAGACTCAATGTTTATTAACCCAATAGATTTTAATTGCTCCCTATTTAACGGCTTTGCTAAAGACCAAGTGTCATCAATAATTTTGAATTCAATATCTTTATTAATTGTAATTAGATGTAGTTGTTTTTGTGTTAAAAACACACAACTTTCCACCTCTTCCTCTTCTGCTGAAATTAAAATAGTACCAACTAATTTTAGTTTAGGCACATCAGGTTTATACTTAAACTGCAAACCAGTTTGTGTATTTTGTTCTATCAGTTGAATATCTAAAATGTGTATTTCTGTCATAACCTATTTGTCGTTTTATGTTTTTTTTTAACTTGTAAAATTACTATTAAAATTGGGGTAAATGATGGGGTTCGAACCCACGACCTCCGGAACCACAATCCGGCGCTCTAACCAACTGAGCTACAATTACCATATAAAAGATTGCAAATATAAAAAATTTAACATCTAATTAAATTTATTTATTAACTAATTATTTGTACAATTCATATTTACTTACATTTGCTTAAATTATATTTAACTCATGCAGTCTACATTTTCAAAATTAAATTATCGCTATTTTTTAATTGGCGTTATGTGCATTTTTATTGGCTATTTATTAATGATTGGTGGCGGAAGTAATGAACCTAATGTATTTAATTATGCTATTTTTGGATTTCAAAGAATTACCCTTGCCCCTATTCTTTGCCTTACTGGATTTATTTTTGTATTAATTGGTATTTTGAAAAAAAATACTGATAAAGCTACTTCATAAATATTCCATGTCAATTTTACAAGCGTTATTAATTGCCATTATAGAAGGGCTCACAGAGTTTTTACCTATTTCTTCAACTGGCCATATGGTAATTTTGAGTTATTTTTTAGGACTTGATTTAAATTCAAATTTTGTTAAGTTTTATATTGTTTCAATTCAATTGGGTGCCATAATGGCCGTGGTTGTATTGTACTTTAAACGCTTTTTTAAATCATTTCAATTTTATTTTAAATTATTTATAGCCTTTATTCCTGTGGCTATTTTAGGCTTTAAGTGTAACGATATAATTGATAAACTTTTAGAAACACCTGTTTTTATTGCTATTGCATTTGTAATAGTTGGTGTTGTATTATTATTTATCGACCGTTTTTTTGCTTCAAATACCCATCAATCGGATGAAGATTTAAGTACTTTACAAGCCTTCAAAATAGGTTGTTTTCAATGTATTGCGCTGTTTCCTGGAGTAAGCAGAAGCGCTGTTACTATTATTGGCGGCATGAAGCAGGGTTTAACAAAACAGGCTGCAGCTACTTTTTCGTTTTTATTAGCTGTACCAGTAATGTTTGCTGCTACTGCAAAAAAATGTTTAGATTGTTATCAAGAGCATATCATCTTTTCTAAACAAGAAATACTACTCATTTTATTTGGAAATGTAGTAGCTTTTTTTGTAGCTTTTTTTGTAATAAAAGTATTTATAAAATGGATAGCCACTATTGGTTTTAGGCCTTTTGGCTGGTATCGCATTATTTTAGGTATGTTTTTGTTGGTACTATTTTGCTTATCTTAATTTTATATAAAGGATGGCAAATTATTTAAATGATTTAAATATAAACCAACAAGAGGCCGCTATTTATATAGATGGACCATCAATTATATTAGCTGGCGCAGGGTCTGGTAAAACAAGAGTGTTAACTTATAGAATTGCCCATATTTTAAATCAGGGGCATGATGCCTTCAATATATTAGCACTTACCTTTACTAACAAAGCTGCTGCCGAAATGAAAGATCGTATTGATAAAATGATTGGCAAGGCAGAAGCTAAAAACGTATGGATGGGCACTTTTCACTCTGTTTTTGCTAAAATATTACGGGTAGAAGGTCAAAAATTAGGCTACCCACATAATTTTACTATTTATGATACAGATGATTGTAAAAGTGTACTTAAAGACATTATTAAATCAATGCAGCTAGATGTGGCTGTTTATAAACCCAGTTTAATATTACATAAAATTTCATCACTTAAAAACTCATTAGTTTCAGCAAGCCAATATTCTAAAAATGACGTTTACATAAGTGAAGATTTTAAAGCCAAAATTCCGCAATTTTCAGAAATATTTTTAGCCTATCAACTTCGAAATTTTAAATCAGGCGCCATGGATTTTGATGATTTGCTTTATAACACCAATATGCTGTTGCGTGATTTTCCTGAGGTTTTAAATAAGTACCAAGATAAATTTAAATTTATTATGGTAGATGAGTACCAAGACACTAATTTTTCTCAATACATAATCATCAAACAATTAGCGGCTAAGTTTCAAAATATCTGTGTAGTAGGTGACGATGCTCAAAGCATTTATTCATTTAGAGGCGCCAATATTCAGAATATATTAAACTTTAAAAAAGACTATCCAGAAGCACGAATTTTTAAACTTGAACAAAATTATAGAAGCACGCAAAACATTGTAAATGCTTCTAATTCAATCATCGATCATAATAAAGAGCAATTTAAAAAAACGGTGTTTTCTACCAAAGAAGTTGGCCAAAAAATAACCGTAATTGGTACCCACACAGATAACGAAGAGGGGCAAAAAATATCTTGGGAAATTTTTCAAATTCAAAAAAATCAGCAAAATGAATTTAATGACTTTTGTATTTTATACCGCACCAACGCACAATCTAGAGCCTTTGAAGAATCCTTACGCAAATTAAATATTCCGTATAAAATATTTGGAGGCACTTCATTTTACCAACGTAAAGAAATAAAAGACGCCTTAGCTTACTTTAGATTAGCCATCAATAACAATGAAGATGAAGCACTCAAACGTATTATTAACTACCCTGCACGAGGTATAGGGCAAACAACTTTAGATAAAATTCAACAAGTAGCTATAGAACATCAAATTAGTATGTGGGAAGTAATTGCTAACATTGTTGATTTTAATACAGGGTTAAATGCCGGAGCTATCAATAAAATTAATGAGTTTGTTACTAAAATAAAAAATTATTCTTCGTTAATCAAATCTCAAGACGCCTATGAAATTGCTAATACCATAGTGGTAAACTCTGGACTTATGTCTGATTTAAATACAGACAAAACACCTGAAGGTGAAGCTAGGGTAGATAACGTGAACGAGCTTTTAAACGCTATTAAAGAATTTGTATTAGAACCCAGAACCCCGCAAGAACTAGAAGTGAAAGAAAATGACACTAGCAATGCGCTAGATTTGTTGTACGACCCTTTATTAAAAACATTAGATGAATTTATGCAAGATATTTCCTTGCTTACTAATGATGAGAAGGGTGCTGACAAAGATCAAAACACTAATAAAGTAGCCTTAATGACCATTCATGCCTCCAAAGGACTTGAGTTCCCTTATGTATTTATTGTAGGTATGGAAGAAAATTTATTTCCATCGCACCAAGCTACTTTTTCGAGAACCGATTTGGAAGAAGAACGTCGTCTTTTTTATGTAGCCGTTACTAGAGCTGAAAAAAAAGTTACTTGCAGTTACGCCACTACACGCTTTAAATTTGGAAACATTGTATATGCTGAGCCAAGCCGATTTTTAAATGAAATTGATAAAAATTATATAGAATTTATTGAGCCTCCAAAAGCTGAAAAAGAATTTAAAAACACCTATTCAGATTATAACGATACCCAGTTCGATCATTTTAAATCTAATTTTAATAAAACAGCACAACAAGTACAACCCAAGCTGAAAATGGTTATAAATAAGCCTAATTTAACCCCTTATCATGTTAAAAGTAACTCTAATATAAGTTCCGATAACAGCGAAAATGCTACTCTACAAGTTGGCAGTATAGTAGAGCATGAAAAATTTGGTCGAGGTGAAATTATCAATATTGAAGGGCAGTACCCTGAATCTAAAGCAGAAATTGTGTTTAAAGAGGCTGGATCAAAAACCTTACTTTTAAAGTATGCCAGATTAAAAAAAATGTAATTATTCTTTCATTTTTTCACCCTTTCTAAGCCTATTAGTGTATATTTGTTTTGGTTAAAAAAAACATAATTATGCAAAAAACAATTACTTCTTACTTAATCATTTTATTTTTTCTAAATGCCACATTAACCCTCCAGGCTCAAAATGTTGCTATAGGCTCTGGTAGCGTTACGCCGGATATTTCGGCGGTATTAGATTTAGTATCTGGAGAT
>JAVKLI010000100.1:0-3827 GCA_031539425.1 Bacteroidia bacterium | reverse complement strand
TGTACAACACAACCCCTTTTTAAATACCTTTGATTGGCAAGACCCTTTTAATCGAATAGATATTTCACCATTACTATTTAACATACCAGGCGCAAATCCTAATGTAATGTATGGTATGCAACATCCTTTTAATGGGGGACTCGACAGCGATCAAAACGAATATTATAAATCATTGTTTTACGATATCAAAAATCATAATATTTCAGTAAATGATAGGGATTTTCATTGGGAAGATGGTTGGGAGCTGTTATGGATGAGCTTGGGTTACACGCCTGATGGTTCTGCTATTGACAACCAACAACCTGGTAGCCCTTTTTTTGGACAAAACTCTAATAAACCAAAACCTGAACATATTCCTTATTTTGTGTTATACAATAAATACAGAGGTATTATGAGGGTTTTTGCTAGTGTATTTTTTAATTCTACTACTACAGGTAGGCATCAAAAAATTAGTATCAATTTAAGGTTTGATGATCGTTTGATAGTAAACGGTATGCTTAAATATGCAGGCCCATACGATAGAGCCTTAGATAAAGAAACAGTAACTGCTAATATACACGGAAACAGTTTGCAAGCAGCAGATAATACTACTTGGTTAATGGCAGATTTTAATATAGCCTATGACCCTTGCATTTGTACAAGAAACTCTGCTCACTTAAACATCGATTTTCATAAACTACTAAGCATGGATATTAAAATGAGCAGTATTAGCGCAAGTATTCAACACCCAGGTTATATACAAAACTTTGCAAATTTATTTGATGGCATCAATGGTGAACAATATAAAAGTGGTACAATTTTATACAATAATTACGAAGACATGTTAAAACAATACAATCAGGAGTTAGATTTGCGAGCTTCTCAATTATCTGAATACAACTCTTTTGGAACTTGGGTAAAAAAAAGTGCAATTAGTTTGTTTATAAGTATGGCTCAATCAGGCGGCATAGGTGCTGCTTCGTTTTTATTAAATGCAACAGGAGGAGGTTCTAAATTAATGAGTGCCTTAATTCCAAAAGAAAATGCTTTTTATTCTCCTGGTTTAATTCTCTCTGGCTCAAAGACAATAGATGACTTAATAAAAGATGCTTTTAAAAACTTTCTAGGTGATGGCACGAAATCCCTTTTCACATCAATACTTCAGGTACCCGATGATCCTGGAAAGGTATTTCCTTTAAGACCTATGGCTACAATTAGTGAAACATCATATACCGGCAAAATATCTGTATAAGACAATTATAATACGGCTCGCCTTATGGTACCCGGTGCTATTCCTCAATCTTATCTTGATAATCAAGGAAATCCAATAAATACAGGTTTACTTCCAGAAAATTACCCTTCTTATAATGAAGTTTTGGGCACATTTGCACTATTAGAATCCCCTAAAGTAAGTGTAAAAAAAACATATATAAAAGGTCCTTGTAAAGATGCGGATACCCCAAAGTCATTTAAATTCTTGACAGAAGATATGTTAATGTTTATATCTACACCATCAGAAGTTAAGATAAATAATAACAATTTGACTTATTTAATTAAGTTAAAAGAAAAACTTAAATATAAGTTTAACCCAACTTTTAATGTTGACCCAATAAAAACTCAAATTTATTATTCATTTATTATTCACTTTGAAGATAGAATAAGTCAAAAAGAAATAAGTAATAACCTAGTATATGAAGCAAGTTTGGAAAGATTAATTAGACCCAATATAGATACTAGTCATTACACTCAACGAGGTTTAAATTACCAATCATATATAAATGAAGATGGATTTAAGAATACCATCATTAAAACTCGCCCAACTAAAGTTAATAACATTTTAAATGAGCCCCTTTTTATTAATTTTAATTATGATTTAGTTGGAGCGCAAATACAACTTACAATGATGGATGGCAGATCATATGGTTCAAAGTTTGAAACTGGATATTCACCTTGTAAAAATGGAATTCATTTGAATAAGGTTAAGAAAATTGAATTAAAATTAATAGTAGATGCTTATTCTAAAAATAAGGGGTATAAGAATAAAGAAATAAATACATTACAGGTTGTTACTTATGAAGTTTATAATGCAAATAAAAAAGACGATAAACTACAAAGCCCTACAGGCAAAGATACAGCACAACTTGGTGATGCTACGTTTTATAACCAAAATACCTACAACTTTAATTTAAAACACCAACCAGGTATTACTGTCTTTGACAACATTCAATTGGGACCTGACACTCTAAGCGCCTACCCCTTCCATAAAATAATAGGTAATGAAATTCATATATATGTAGAAAACGCCCTGCTTAAAAACAACATTAGTGTAGCCCCTGGTTATGTGGCTTATATACACCCCCTAGGTACTGCCCAAAATAGTGGCAGCAGCGCTTGGGTAAAAAACTTGCATATACAGCCTATAGATGCAAAACATCTCTATTATGGTGAGGATATAAAAGAAAGCACCGATGCCGAAGTGGCTGAGTTTTGTGCCAGCAATCGCTACAAAGCCAATAAATCTATTTATAAAACAGCCGCCAATAGCAATAGCACAGTACCTAATAACAATATAAAATCTGTAGCCAATATTATGTGTAACTTATACCCTAACCCAGCAAAAGAACAGGTAAGTCTGTATTTTTTAATACCCGATCAATTATATGTGCAGCAGGTTAAAATACTGGGCCTATTGGGTAATGTGATAGAAGAGTTTTCATATAACGCTAATCAATATGTCAAAAGGGGTACCATAGCACTAAACCTCAATAATTATAAAGCAGGCCTCTATTTTGTGTGCTTAAGTACAAATAATGGCCAACAAATCACTCAAAAACTCATCATCAATAATTAATATAATGTCTATGAAATCTATACAAAAACTAACAACACAAGGGGCTATAAGCCTCTGTGTGTTGTTAATATTAAATGCCTGCAAACCTGATAATATAGTAGAAGCACCTCAAAACCCTTGTGGAGATAATGTAAAACCCTATGCAATTTTTTTAATTACCCCAACTAATCCTTTGAGAAAAACTCTAGATACATTACACCTTGCATCAAATAAATTAAGAGTCAACACACCCTTTTTATCATGGAAAAAGTACACATCAAAGTGGTATACCAATAATGAATTGCAAATTCAAAATATGAGCAGTTGGGAATATAGCTTTAGCGGATATAAACATAATGAAAAAATTACTATTAAACATGTATTAGAATGGAAAGTTAATAGCACGTGCTGTATTAATAGGTGTAAAAATAAAGATTCTTCAGAAATAAGTTTTAGGATCACTTATCTATTTAATGATTTAAATAGTTTGGGTCTTTACCACATGGTATATGATACACTTGGCGCACCTGCTAAACAAGATAGCATTTCTTTAATCTGCTACCTTACCAATGAAGGTGATGAAAAAGACACGTTAGAAGCCCTAAATCCTGCAATTAATACATATCCATATTACTACTACTTCTTAAGGGTTAAGGGTTTAACAACATGGGGAGCAAGAAAGTTTCCAGACGGGTATAAATTTGTTACTATGCCTTCTCACTATACAATTTTAGAATCAAGGTACATCTCAAATTCATCCATAATTTCATCTGGATATTTCTATATTGAAAAATTTCAACTTTACATTGCAGAAGATAATAAATATACAGAACTTATTTATACAACTCGCTTGTCTAGTACTAGCGGGGTTAAACAGTATAAACTCAAAGGTATCAAACACAAAAGAAATAAAAATGTAAAACATATTAACACATCCCCTTATGCACAACCAGAATAAAAACCTCGTATTTATTTGCCTTATAGCCCTAAGTTTAAACCTGCCTAGCCAAACAAACGA
>JAVKLI010000099.1:0-3720 GCA_031539425.1 Bacteroidia bacterium | reverse complement strand
TGTACAACACAACCCCTTTTTAAATACCTTTGATTGGCAAGACCCTTTTAATCGAATAGATATTTCACCATTACTATTTAACATACCAGGCGCAAATCCTAATGTAATGTATGGTATGCAACATCCTTTTAATGGGGGACTTGCAGAAGGATCACCCTATAACTATAGTTTCTTTAACTCTGAAGATAAGAAAACAATTAGCGTGAAAAATAGAGATTTTCACTGGGAAGATGGCTGGGAGCTCTTATGGATGAACTTGGGTTATACCCCTGATGGTTCTGCTATTGACAACCAACAACCTGGTAGCCCTTTTCACGGTCAAAATACTACTAAGCCTGATCCAAATCACATTCCTTATTTTGTGTTATACAATAAATATAGAGGGGTAATACGAATATTTGCTAGCGTTTTTTTTAACCCTACTGTCTTCGGTAGGCATCAAAAGATTGATGTTAATCTTAAATTTACTGATAATACTACAGTAAATGGTATGTTAAGACACGCATCAACTTATGATCAGGCATTAGATAAAGAAACTATTGGAGTAAGTATTAAAGCCCCTACCTCACAAGCAACATCTAACACTGGGTGGCTCTTAGCTGATTTTTTGTGGGTTATGACCCATGTATTTGCAAATTAAATAACGCTAAATTAGAATTTCTTTTTGCGAAAAACTTAACTATGGAAATCAAGATGCAAAGTGTAGGTGCAAGTGCATCTTCAATTTTAACCAACACAAATAGTTTATCAAATTTATTCGAATCTGTTAACAATTCAACTGGTCTTAATGAATACAAAAGTGGTAACTTTTTTTATAGTAATGTAAAAAATATTTGGGATGAGTATCGAAATAATTTAATCAATTATCAAAATAACTTAACAAATTATAAATCAAAAAATGGCGATATAAAAATTAATCTACTTAAAGCAATTATTTCTACTAGTAACGTAGCAATTGAGGGAGTAAAAGCATATATTCTTAGTAACATTTTAAGTGGTCCTTCGATATTAAACGCATTAATACCAATTTCATCTGCTTTTTATGATAGCGAATTAATGAAAAAAAGTGGCGAAACTATAAATGATGGAATAGGTAATGGAATAAAAAGTTTAATGGCAGACGGTTTTAATATGCTAAGTAATCAGTTTTTACCCCCCACATTAGAACAGCCCGTACCGCCTAGTCAACCCGTAGCAACATTTTATGAAACTTCATATTCAGGTAAAATAGAGGTGGAAGATAAATATAATTCTATGGCTCTACTTGTTCCCGGTTCTATACCTTCAGCTTACCTTGATGCACAAAATCAATCAACTGATCCTGGATTGTCTATTTTCACCTATCCTTCTTATAATGAAACACTGGGTCTTTTTTCTCTTCTTGAAACACCAAAAATACAAATTGTAACAAATTATTGGGAAACGAAAGATTATTTACATAATATCCAAAATTCACCAAACAGTGCTGGTGAATCTAAAATTAGTAAAGTAAGTACTACAACTTATCTTATAAAACTAGCTAACAATGTGCAATATAAATTTAATCAAGTTCTAGATTTTGATATAGATAAAACAAAAGTGTATTATTCAATAAAAATTACTTTTAATAGCACTTATAAGATTCCTGTAATGAAAGAGTCCCATTTAACAGATAAGATTAATCTAATTACAAATAATTATGATTATGAGTCATTTGAAACAAATGACTACAAAATTAAACATGTTATCACAACTCCATTTATTTTATTTAAAAACGCCTTAAATGACCCATATTTTGTTAGTTTTGAATATGAGAGGAATAAATTGGTAAACAGAGACAATCAGATTATAGGTGGAGAGGGGTTTGAAGGTAAATTTATACCAAATAGTATTGCAAAGATAGAGTTAAAGTTAATGGTCGACATGCATTTTAAAAAGAAAGGTTATTTCAATCAACCTTTAAACACCGTACAAGTTTTCACATACAAGTTGTATGAAAATGTTCCTTTGGAAAATATAAATGAGATAGCTACAAATGGTGTCATTGAATCAAATGGTGCTATTTTTTATGGGGAAAATAATTTTGACTTTAAGCTATATCATCAACCTGGTAATGTAGTATTTGATAATATTGTATTAAGTCCAATTAGCGTAGGGGTTTACCCCTACCATAACATAATAGGTAATGAAATACATATTTATGTAGAAAACGCCTTGCTTAAAAATAACATTAGTGTAGCCCCTGGTTATGTGGTGTATATACACCCCCTAGGCACTGCCAAAAATAGCGGTAGCAGCACTTGGGTAAAAAACTTACATATCTCACCTACAAGTATAAAAGATATATATAATTATAAGCAACCCTTTATAACAGAATCGACAGACGCTAATTTGCTCAATTTTTGCGCCAGCAATCTCTACAAAGCCAATAAATCTATTTATAAAACAGCCGCCAATAGCAACAGTACAGTACCTAATAACAATATAAAATCTGTAGCCAATATTATGTGTAACTTATACCCTAACCCAGCAAAAGAACAGGTAAGTCTGTATTTTTTAATACCCGATCAACTCTATGTGCAGCAAGTTAAAATACTGGGCCTATTGGGTAATGTGATAGAAGAATTTTTGTATAACGCCAACCTGTATACCAAAAGAGGTACCATTGTACTAAACCTTAACAAGTATAAAGCAGGCCTCTATTTTGTGTGCTTAAGTACCAATAATGGCCAACAAATCACTCAAAAACTCATCATCAATGATTAATTTAAAGTATTTAAAATCTATACAAAAACTAACAACACAAGGGGCTATAAGCCTCTGTGTGTTGTTAGCATTAAACGCCTGCAAGCCAGATAATGTGGTAGAAGCACCCAACCACCCATGCGGAGATTATATAAAACCGTATGCTAAGTTTAACAACAATATTACTGATACTATTTATCTTCCAATAGGTTATTTTTCTATATATTCTCCTTTTACTTTTGAAAAAAAATACACTTCTAAGTGGTATATTAATTCAAACTTCTTTATTCAAAATATGAATACTTTCAATATTGTATTAAATACCGACACTTTAAAACATAATCAGAAATTTACGATAAAACATCTGTTAACCTGGAAAGAGAAAAGCGTATGCAACCCTAATAGTGAAACGAAAGATTCCGCAGAAATCAGTTTTAGAATAACGCGACACTATAATGATTTAAATATCATCGGTTTATATCGAATGATTTATGATACTCTTGGCGCACCAGCTAAGCAAGATAGTATAGATGTTTGCTTTTTTTTACCAAAACAGCTGATGAATATGATACTCAAATATTACATGACCCCACCTTTTCTAATATACCATCAAAGGATGGTTATTTAAGGGTATCAGGTTTACTTACTTGTGGATGGCAATATTTCAGCGGTGGAAATTCAATTCCTGACGTTAGAATTCCTTCGCATAGGGATGTGGTTGAAACGTTTCCAGCAATAAGCAATACAGCAATTACAGCTAAAAATGGCACTTTATTTATGAAACTGGACGTAAGTGTAAATAAAGATGGTAAAACTGCTTATATTTATTATGAAACAGGCATAAATACAAGAAAATATAAACTCAAAGGTATCAAACACAAAAGAAATAAAAATGTAAAACATATTAACACATCCCCTTATGCACAACCAGAATAAAAACCTCGTATTTATTTGCCTTATAGCCCTAAGTTTAAACCTGCCTAGCCAAACAAACGA
>JAVKLI010000098.1:0-8315 GCA_031539425.1 Bacteroidia bacterium | reverse complement strand
TATATTCAGCTAATGAACTAACAATGTTGCGTTTCAACTCCATACAAACAACTGATTTATGCTTCCCTATTTGTTGTGCAAGGTGTGTTTGTGAACAATTTTGTTTGTGTAATACAGCTATTATGTATCTTTGTGATTGGATTAAATGAATCATGCTTAATGCAAATTTTGGTCGAGGGGCAAGTACGATAATTTTACCTTTCAGGAAAGAGGAAAAGAAACTGTTTTCTTTTCTTTTTTTGAAAAAATAATCTAATTTACTCCTATCAAAAGTTGCATTTATTAGTTGAATCTAAGATTAAATAAAAAAAATTAATTTTTTAATATGTAAAAGTATAAAAAATAATATTCGTATTATTGCTTATGTTTAATGGTAAACTCATCATACTATCAGCACCATCTGGCGCAGGAAAAACAACTATTGTAAAAAAAATTTTAGAACGCTGTAAAAATGAATTGGCATTTTCTATTTCTGCTACAAGCCGTACCAAACGAAGCAACGAAATTGATGGAAAAGATTATTATTTTTTATCAGAATCTGATTTTAAATGTAAGGTAAGTAACAATGAGTTTATTGAGTGGGAAGAAGTTTATAAAGACCTATTTTACGGTACATTAAAAAGTGAAGTAGAAAAAATTTGGAAAAACAATCAACATGTAATTTTTGATATTGACGTAAAAGGCGGTTTAAATTTGAAACAACAATTTAATTCAAATGCTTTAGCCATATTTATTAAACCACCAAGCGAAGAGATATTAAAACAGCGGCTTATAAATAGAAATACAGAAAGTGATGAAAATTTAACCATTCGTTTAAATAAAGTAACAGAAGAATTAACTTTTGCACCTCAGTTTGATGTTATTATTGTAAACGATACTTTAGAACAAGCAATACAAGAAGTAGAGCTAGCTATTAAACAATTTATAGGTAACCAATAATCATATAAATCTAAAAAACGCCAGCCTAACTTAGTTAAACTGGCGTTTTCGTCAACACAAAATAAATCTCAAATTAAGATGCGTTGGATGCCTCTGCTTTAAGGGCTTCTATTATTTTATTTTCTATTTCGTCTGCTAAATCGGGGTTTTCTAAAAACAAAGTTTTAACTGAATCTCTTCCTTGCCCTAGTTTAGTTTCTTCGTAGCTAAACCACGAACCACTTTTTTTGATAATGTTTTTTTCTACACCAATATCAATAATTTCGCCCACTTTACTGATACCTTCACCAAATACAATGTCAAACTCTGTATTTTTAAATGGCGGTGCTAGTTTGTTTTTAATCACTTTTACTCGGGTTCTGTTTCCTGTAACATTATCTCCGTCTTTTATTTGACTTACACGACGAATATCTAAACGAACCGAAGCGTAAAATTTAAGGGCATTTCCACCTGTTGTAGTTTCGGGGTTACCAAACATTATGCCAATTTTTTCTCTTAATTGGTTTATAAAGATGCAGCAGCAGCCTGTTTTATTAATAGTTCCGGTTAATTTTCTAAGTGCCTGACTCATTAATCGGGCTTGCAAACCCATTCTGCTGTCTCCCATTTCGCCTTCTATTTCGGCCTTTGGGGTAAGTGCTGCTACAGAATCGATTACTACTAAATCTACGGCACCTGAACGAATAAGGTTATCAGCTATTTCTAAAGCTTGCTCGCCATTATCTGGCTGAGAGATTAAAAGGCTTTTAGTATCAACGCCTAGTTTTTCGGCATAAGCTCTATCAAAGGCGTGTTCAGCATCTATAATGGCTGCAATACCGCCCGTTTTTTGCACATTGGCTATGGCATGTATAGCTAGGGTTGTTTTTCCTGATGATTCGGGCCCGTATATTTCTACTACCCTACCTTTTGGCAAACCGCCAATACCTAAGGCTATATTTAACCCTAACGATCCGGTAGATATTACATCTACTGGCTCAATGGTGCTATCACCAAGCTTCATAATAGCTCCCTTGCCATAAGTTTTCTCTAATTTATCTAGAGTAAGCTGTAAGGCTTTTAATTTTTCGGTATTTACTGCTTTTTTTTCGGCCATTTCTTTTTTTGGTGCTACTACTGTTTCTAATATGTCTTCTGTTACTTTCTTTGCCATAATTTTGAGATTTAAATTGTTGTTTTATGATGACAAATTTAGCTTCAAATTCAAGCAATGTATTGCTACATTTTGTAGATAAGGCTTAAAATGTTGATTTTGTTACTACTTTAAAGCAATATCAATAATCAATTAATCTTTATTGCCACCAAATACTCTTAATAATGATAAAAATAGGTTAACAAAATCTAAGTAAAGGCTTAAAGCACCAAATAGGGTTACTTTTTTAAAATCGTCAGATCCATCATAAGCTACCATCATGTTTTTAATCTTTTGCATATCGTAAGCTGTTAAACCTGTAAAAATAACTACAGCTATAACGCTAATGATGTAACCCATTTGGTCGCTTTTCATAAATAAATTAATAAGCGAAGCAATAAAAATACCTATTACAGCTACACCTAAAAGGTTGCCCATTTTGGTTAAATCTGTTTTTGTAAAGTAGCCCATAGCAGCCATAACGCCAAATAAAGCACAGGTAGATAAAAATACATTAACAATAGTGCCAATATTATAAATAAAAAATATAAAACTAATACTCGTGCCAAATAATACGGTAAAAGCTATAAATAAGGCCGCTAGTCCTTTAAACGACATACGGCTACTGGCAGCACCAATAACTATTAATAAAATTAATGGTGCAAAAGTTACCAAATGCCCAAGCATTGATTTCCCTATTATTTGGCCTGTAGATTCATCAATAACTAGCATTGTTTTTAATAATTCGGGTACAAACGCAAAAGATAATGATGCAACCGTTGTAAGAATCATGCCAACAAACATCCAAGCAAATACTGCTGCTATGCCTTTTTTGGCTTGTGTATTATCTATAATATTTATTGTTTTAAAATCAAAGTTGTTTAAATTGTTTTCCATGGTATTAATTTTTTAAAAAATTCAATGTCAAATGTATATCATATTTGAATGATGGTTTCAAAAAAATGTAAATAAAAGTTAAGGTGTTGATTATAAGTTATCTAACCAAGTTCTTTGACGTGGTATTTTTAAATCTCTAAACATACTGGATTTCAAATAGATAGAGATAGTATAGCTTTTAAATCGCCCCATGGGTACCCAATTAATTTCAGCTTCCCAGCAACGTAAATCTCGTTTTACATTAATTTGGGTTGGTGAAAAGGATTTAGATTCCAAATCATAACCGCCATTAATGCGCACCTGCCAATTTTTGGTAAAAGAGGCTGAATATTGAAAGCCTAGAGTTTGGGTTTGGGTTAGTTTTTTTTGAGTGGCATTTACCACAAAGTTGTATTGTAAGCTAATATTCCAGGGTAAAGATTTTTCGGCAGCAGCAGTCTTAGTTTGTACTGTAAATATGTTTTTTAAGAGCTTGTCTATAATATCATTATTAATATTGGTAGATACAGCAATATTGCCATATTCAAATTTAGCTAAGGTGCCGTTGGCACTGTAATTTAACTGTTTAGTTTGTCTGTTTTTTTCAAAATCGTAGTAATAAGGGTTAAAAACACCAGATGAAACAATATTAAAATAAGTAAATAATACTGTATTGGCGCTCACATTAATTTTTTCAAGCGGCATGGTATCGTTAGCAAAATTGTAATTGGAGCTAATGTTTAAATTATGTAATATTTTAAATTTTTTATACGTAGTGCCGCTGTCTGTTTGTTGTTTTATTTTTCCTTCTAAGTTATTGTTAAGGCTTAATCCCAAACTGTTTTGTTTGCCTTGAGAGGGGCCACCATATAGGTTTTTTTCAAAAATAGAATAGGTTACGTTATTTCTTTGCAACGAATCGGTAAAGTATGATTTATAAAAGCCAAAGGTGGGGTTGGTAAAATCGGGTTGGTAATTATATCTTAATGTTGGTATCACTAAGTGCCGTATTTGAGTTAGGCGTGTTTTTGTAAATAGATAATCTATAGCTACTTGTGTTTTAAAATCGGTGCTAAAATTGGCATCATAAGCTATTACAAAGTTTTTGTTGGTTGTTTGGCTGAGTTTATTGGTTTTGGTGTTATAAAATTTTTCAATGGTTTTATCGTAAAGAATGGTGTTAATATTAATAGCTGGAGTAATTACAAATTGTTTAAAAAAATTAAAATTGGTTGAAACTTGTATAGGTTGTCTAATACCATAGCGCATGCTATCTGTAAGGTTTCCTTCAAATATGGTGTTTTGTTTGCCGCTAAGCTGGTTGCGGGCTTCAAGTGCGTAAGTAATGCCTAATTTGGTAAGGGCATTGGGTTCTTGATTTAAATTATTGGGGTTGTTAAACGGAAAAAATTGGTTGATATTGTAGGTAATTTCAGGAAAATAAAAGTTGATGTCTTTAGAAATAATATTTTGATCGTGCCGGGCGTTAATAGATAAATTAGAGGTTTTAAAGCTACGGTTATACCTGATGCTTGATTGAAAGGCAGTGCGCATGGTATTGCTTATATCTGAAGAGTTGAGGGTGTTAAAGCCTGGCGTAACAATATTAACATTGCTGCTAAAAATGGAATTGGGATTTTTTTTACTGTCTTGCACGTGTATCCAGGCTAAAGCAAAATCGGTATTGGTTTTAAGGTTGCCCGGAATTTCTTTTTCGCCTCTACTAATTTCTGAGTAACTCAAACTAAAATTGCCGCTGTATTTGTACTTTACATGATAGCTATTAATAGCTCTAAGTGCCCAGCTACCATTAGCATACAGGTCTCCCTTTAGAGTTAAATCCATCCTCTCGTTTACTCTATAGTAGTAACCGCCATCTCGTAAAAAAAAACCTAATGATTCGGTACTACCATAGGTAGGAACGATGATGCCTGATTTACCCGATTTGGTATTAGGAAAATATCCAAAAGGTAGGGCTAAAAATGTGGGTACGCCCCCAATTTCAAGGTACAGGGGGCCGGTAAGTATTTTATCATTAGGAATAATTAATGCTTTACGAGATCTAAATTTGGTGCGGGCATCGGCAAAATCGCACGGAATGCATGATAAATCTTTTAGTTGCATTACGTTGTTGCTGTCTTTATACACTTCTTTTCCGGTTATATAAAATTCGCTTTCTTTTGTAGTAATATCAAACACCTGTCCTTTTTTTGTTTTTAAATTATATACAATTTTTTTACTATTTAATACTTTTGAACCTTCTGTAAATACAGGTAATCCAACTTCTTTACCACTGCTATCTTTGCTGGCATAGGCAGTAAGTGTATTTTTATTCATATCTAACTCTATAATGCCGGCTTTAAGCTCCATGTTTTCGTACCTTACAGAAGCGTTGTTGTATAAGGAAAGAATGTTTTTTTCGGCATTAAGCACAGATGAATCCTGAGCAGAGCAAATTACTTTAGAATTTATAAACTCTTCGTGCGGCTGTAAAACAGCATCGTTTTTAACCTTAAGCTTTAAACTATCTTTAATAGGCACATTTGCTTGAGTATATAGGTTTAAGTTAGTTATAAACAATAAGCCTGTTATAAATAATATGTATTTGGAAAATTTGATAGGCTCTAGTTTTTAATTTTAAACGCTATAAAAGTGTAAAACTACTAATAACCATTTACTTATTTAATTTTTTACTAAAGTGATGCAACAAAAAAAATCAAAAATAAGGTTAAAATATAAAGCTTATTTACTATTCATTTTAGCTATTTCAAGTTCTTTTTACACTCGCACTTTTGGTACACCAAAATTAAAAATAGCTACCATCGTAATAGATGCAGGACATGGAGGGCATGATCCCGGCTGTTTAGGTAAAATGTATAAAGAAAAAGATGTATCGCTTGCGGTAGCTTTAATGCTAGGTGAGCTTATTGAAAAACACTTACCCGATGTACGTGTAGTATATACCCGAAAAACAGACACCCTAATAGATTTGGAGGATAGAGCCAAAATTGCTAACAAAATGAAGGCAGATATGTTTATATCAATTCATTGCAACGCATCAGGTAGGCCAAAACTATTTAAAGATAAATATGGTAAAATGACGCCAAAATACTATACTACTAAAAACGGGCACAAGCGTGCCATAGAAGAAGCCAACCCTGAGCCTTTTGGTACAGAAACCTATGTGATGGGTATTCAAAACGAAATAGGTAAAATGCAAGTAACACAACGAGAAAATGCCGCTATGTTATTAGAAAAAAACTACGACAATACCTACAAAGGTTTTGACCCAAATAGTATAGAAAGCTACATACTCATGAGTAATTACACAGCGGCCTATGTAGTAAATAGTGCTAATATAGCCTTTAAGGTACAAACCAATTATAAAACATTACATAACAGAGTAGATAAAGGAGTGCACCGTGCCAGCCTTTGGGTGCTTTGGCGCACGGCTATGCCAAGTATATTAACCGAAATTGGTTATTTAACAAACCCTGACGAAGAAAAATATTTGGCCTCAAAACAAGGACAAAAAGAAATTGCCTTAGCCATTTTTAAAGGATTTTATGATTATAAAAATGAACGAGAAGGTAACGATAAAGAATCTTTAAAGTTAAACAACGTAGAAAATTCATTACTACTAAGCTCTCAAAACTCAACAACAATGCCTGCTATTACAACCCAAAATGCAGAATTGGAAAAAGAACAAGAAGATACCAACAAAGTAAATTCTGAAATAGTAAGCCAAAAATATATTGAGCAAAATCAAAAAAAAATAAACCAAACTAATAATGATATATCTGCTGATAATAGCGATGAAGATGATAATCCAAATATAGATCAAAACATAGCTAACAAAGAACCAAAAGAAAAACCCATTAACATTAATACAACCACAAATAAAGTATCGGGATCAAAATCATCATCACAAGCAAAAGCTGTTAACGATACTTTAGAAACCGAAGAAGAAACCGAAGAAGAAACTGAAGAAGTAGAGCCAAAGGAAGAATCTCAAAAAAAGGGAAGAGCGTCTGTTAGCATACAAACCAAAGTAGGCGAAGTGCCATTGATCGAAACCAAACAACGTTACTTTAGTGATAATCAAAGTAATTTAATTACAACAACTTCAAGTAAAGTAAAAACTGAAGTATCTACCAAAAAATATAATACATTGCCAAATCAAAAGCAAATTCAAAACACCTATTTTTCTGTGCAAATTGGCTCTTCATCCAACCCTAATCAAAAATTTGAAAATGTACAAAACGTTAACAGTTATATAGAAAATAATACTTACAAATTTACCTCTGGTGTATTTACTAACTTACAAAGTGCTGTAATTTATCAATCAAAACTAAAGCAATTAAATTATAAAGATTGTTTTATTGTAGCATTTAGTAATGGTAAAAAAGTACCCTTAGCTGATGTGATACAAAAAACAAAAAAATAATTTATCCATTTATATGATTGATAACTCACAAATTATATACGAAGACAATCATTTAATAATTATTAATAAACTACCCGGGCAAATTGTACAAGGCGATAAAACAGGTGATGTACCCTTATCGGAACATGTAAAAGCATTTATTAAAAAACGAGACAACAAACCCTTTAATGTATTTTGTGGTGTGTGCCACAGGTTAGATAGGCCCGTATCGGGCATTGTGATTTTTGCAAAAACTAGTAAAGCACTAAGTAGAATGAACGAATTGTTTAAAACAAAACAAATTCAAAAAACGTATTTAGCTGTAGTAAAAAATAAACCAGTACAGCAGTCAGCCCATTTAACACACTATTTAATTAAAAACGAAAAACAAAACAAATCATATGCCTTTACTGCTGAGCAAAAAGACGCATTAAAAGCCGAACTCATTTATACCCAAATGGCTGTTTCAGATAACTATTTTTTATTAAATATTAACTTGCTAACCGGTAGGCATCATCAAATACGGGCGCAACTAGCTGCTATTAATTGCCCCATAAAAGGTGATTTAAAATATGGGTACTCGCGTTCAAATACCAACGCATCCTTGCACTTGCATGCCTACAAAATTGAATTTATGCATCCTGTAAAAAATGAAGCTGTCAAACTAACGTGCTTGCCAAATATGAATGACGTGGTTTGGAAAACCTTAATAAATGGAGCATCTATTAAGTTTTAATGCATAAATCAAACCATAATATGTGCCTAAATAAAATAATTATATTAGTACTTTACAAGTAACGCATGCCATTAAGCTGGAACGAAATAAAAGATAGAGCATTAAGTTTCTCAAAAGAATGGGCAGACACTTCAAACGAAGAAGCAGATGCAAAACCTTTTTTAGATGCTTTTTTTGAAATATTTGGAGTGCCTCGAAAAAAAATT
>JAVKLI010000097.1:0-26456 GCA_031539425.1 Bacteroidia bacterium | reverse complement strand
ATGCAAATTTTGGTCGAGGGGCAAGTACGATAATTTTACCTTTCAGGAAAGAGGAAAAGAAACTGTTTTATTTTCTTTTTTTTGAAAAAATAATCTAAGTTACTCCTATCAAAAGGAGCATTTATTAGTTGAATCTAAGAATGCATTGTTATAATAAACTAAAAACAGCTATTTTTTATGATGCACGTAACTGCTAATAAAGATACTTACTTCGTACAAAATATAAATGGGTATAGCCACAATTAATTGAGAAGTTACATCAGGTGATGGGGTAATAATGGCAGATACAATGAGTATAATAACTACTGCATACTTACGGTACTTGCGCATAATAAAAGGTGATAAAATAGACAGCTTTGATAAAAAATAAACTACAATGGGTAATTCAAAAATTAATCCCGATACAAAGGTCATAGTTGATATTAAAGAGATATAATCGCTTAATGTATTATTTGTTTGAACGATCCCGCTGCTGGATAATTGATAGTTTATTAAAAAGCTATAAGACATAGGAAACAGTAAAAAATAACCAAACAAAATACCTATCATAAATAATGTTGAAGAAGTAAATACAAATAAAACGGCTCCTTTTCTTTCAGCCTGTTTTAAGGCTGGTTTTATAAACTGCCACAATTGAAATAAAATATAGGGTATTGATAAAATGAGTCCGCCCAAAATAGCTATCCACATGTGGGTAAAAAACTGTTCAGAAGCTGAAAGTGTTTGTAAATGTTGTACTTTAATATTTATACATAAATCATTACCAGCTCCAACAAACTGACCTAGTTTGCAAAACATTTTATAAGTAAAAAAATTTTGGTTTAAAGGGCCAAAAATGATTGTGTCAAACAATAAATCATTTAAGCAAAATAATACTATTGCTAAAATTATAATTGATAATACGCACTTAACTAAATGCCACCGTAATACTTCGAGGTGTTGAACAAACGATAACTGAGTTTTAGTATCATTTGACGACATACAATAACTCTAATAAAAAAACAGATTATAACATTTTAGCTTTAACACGCGCTAAATACTTATCATTTTCAGTTTTGTTAGGGTATTTAGTTTTAATAGTTTCATAAACTGCCATAGCTTCTTTATAATTAGCTGCGTATTCATATGCTAATCCTGCTTTTTTTAAATATGTTAAATTTAAAACTTCGTTATTTGTAGCATTTGCAGTTTCTGTATATTTTTTGGCTGCTTCCTCATATTTATTTTGTTCCATTATCGCGTCTCCAATTAAACCTTTAGAAAGAACAGATAAAACAGCATCACTACCATTATAATTTTCAAAGCATTGTATAGCCTCATCGTATTGAGCCATGTTTAAAAGACAAATGCCGGCATAATAATTAGCTAATTTAGCGGCTTTGGTACCGATATATACATCTGCAATTTCTTTTAATCCCATAGATACGTGCATACCTTCTGGCGATGGAACGCTTACACCACCATTAAATGCCATTTTAAAGCTATCGCGTTCAAATAAAAGATGGGCGTAAAATAATTCAGAACCTGCTTCTTTTTCTTGATTAGGTAAGTAGTAAAAAAAGTATCCAACAATAGCGCCAATACCTACAACAATAGCAATTGCAATATTTGTAGCTTTCTTTTTATTTTGATAATAGTACGCTACTAAATTTTTATACGACAAATTTTTGATTTTTTGTAATAAACTTGATTCTGACATGATATCTATTTTTTTTGAAGGTCAAATGTACTAAAATTCAAATAACACAGGGTTTGGATTATGTGTAATTATTTATTTTTTTTAATGCTCATTAAACTTTAGGTTAACTAAGCATCTATTTTAGCATACTTAGCATTTTGCTCAATAAATTCGCGGCGAGGTGGTACTTCATCGCCCATTAGCATCGAAAACACTCTATCTGCTTCGGCAGCATTATCTATTGTAACTTGTCGTAGTGTGCGTCTTTCAGGGTCTAGGGTAGTTTCCCATAATTGCTCAGCGTTCATTTCTCCCAATCCTTTATATCGTTGTACAGTTACGCTTTCTGTTTTTTCACCTCCTAATTCTTTTACTGCAGCTTGGCGTTGCTCTTCATTCCAACAATATTTAAATTCTTTACCTTTTTTTACTTGATATAATGGCGGTGCGGCAATGTATATGTGACCTTTTTCTAGCAGTTCTTTCATGTGTCTAAAAAAGAAAGTAAGTATTAGAGTAGTAATGTGCGACCCGTCAATATCGGCATCACACATGACAACAATTTTGTGGTATCTTAGTTTGTCAATATTTAAGGCTCTATCATCTTCTTTAGTGCCTCTAAAAACGCCACAAGCGGTAAATATATTTTTTATTTCTTCGTTTTCGTAAATTTTATATTCTAAAGCTTTTTCTACGTTTAGAATTTTACCTCTTAACGGTAGTATGGCTTGAAAATCTCTGTTTCTACCTTGTTTAGCTGTCCCTCCAGCCGAATCTCCCTCAACCAAAAACAGTTCACATGCACTAGCGTCTTTATTAGCACAGTCTGCTAACTTACCAGGTAAGCCAGATCCAGACATCACGCTTTTACGCTGCACCATTTCTCTGGCTTTGCGGGCAGCATGGCGGGCTGTAGCTGCTAATACTACTTTATCTACTATAAGTTTACCTTGTTTTGGATGTTCTTCTAAATAAATCCCTAAAGCTTCGCTAATAGCTTGATCTACGGCGCCTATAGCTTCGTTATTTCCTAACTTTGTTTTGGTTTGACCTTCAAATTGGGGTTCTTGTACTTTAACAGATATAATAGCTGTAAGACCTTCTCTAAAGTCATCACCGCTTATTTCAAATTTTACATTTTTAAGTAAGTTATTTTTATCGGCATAACTTTTTAAGGTTCGTGTAAGGCCTCTTCTAAAGCCTGCCAAATGGGTACCTCCTTCGTGTGTATTAATATTATTTACATAACTTTGAATACTTTCGTTGTAAGAGTTATTGTATAACATTGCTACTTCTATTGGAATGCCATTTTTTTCGCCTTCAATATGGATTACCTCATCCATTAGTTTTTCTTTACCGCTATCAATATATTTTACAAATTCTTTAAGGCCGCCTTCACTATAAAAAAGTTCTGATTTAAAGTTTCCTTGTTCGTCTTTATCTCTATTATCGATAAGTGTAATTCTAATACCTTTATTTAAAAAGGCTAGTTCTCTTATTCTATTTGCTAAAATATTGTAGTTGTATTCACTTACGGTAAATATGCTTAAATCAGGGGTAAAGGTAACAATAGTGCCTCGATAGCTTGTATCACCAATAATTTTAGCTGGATATAGCGGTTTACCTTTACTAAATTCTTGTTGGGTTATTTTACCGTCTCGGTGTACTTCAGCTACTAATAAGTCTGACAAGGCGTTAACACAACTAACCCCAACGCCGTGTAAGCCTCCAGATACTTTATAGGTATCCTTATCAAATTTACCTCCAGCGTGTAGTACTGTCATTACAACCTCTAGGGCGCTAACACCTAGTTTTGGGTGAATATCTGTTGGGATACCGCGTCCATCATCTTTTACCTGTATAGAGTTGTTTTCTAAAATGGTTACATAAATATTTTTACAATGCCCAGCCAGTGCTTCATCTATTGAGTTATCAATTACTTCGTACACTAAATGATGAAGACCTTTTACGCCAATATCACCAATATACATGGCGGGGCGTTTTCTAACTGCTTCTAGCCCTTCTAATACTTGTATGTTTTCGGCGCCGTAATTCGACTTTAAGTTCTCTGGTGTGCTTTCCATAGGGAATATTTATTTAGGTAAATATATGGTTTTGTTTGAAACCTAAACCGTGTTATAGATATAAACTAATTAACAAATTCTTTGTTAGTATGAATAAATATTTAAAAACTAAGTTTATACATATTTGCGCCCTATATTCAAAACCTGCTGCTGCTAATAAAGTTTGGCATTTTTGAGGGTTATATTTGTATCGTATAGTAAAATCATAACAGGCAAATCCTTTAGGCATAAAGCCAACAAAGGCTTTCGTACCAATGTTATTTCTAAAATAAATGTATTTGGTTAAGTCTTAAGAAAAATTAATTAACCTGTAAAAAAAACATTACTAATCATATTGCTTACCACTCTTTAGTTGTTATATAAACCGTGCCGTTAAATTGAGCTACCAGTGTATCATCATTTTTTCTGGTAATTTTAATTTGATAACGTGCAATTTTATTTGATTTATTAAGCTCTGTAGCTTCGGCTATAATAGAATCGCCTTCCTTTAAAGGTGCTACATGTGCTATATTTGTTTCTATAGATACAGCTTTATACCCATGCGAATTAGATGCAAAAGCTAAAGCACTATCTGCAAATGAATAGGTAATACCGCCGTGCGCTGTTTGGTGCCCATTTAGCATTGTTTTAGTAATGGTCATTTGTTGCTTGCAATAACCTGGTTTAATTTCAATTACGGTAATGCCAAGCCACTGACTAAACCAGTCATGTTGCATCATCTCGTTTACTATATCATTTGCTAATTTCATTAACTAAACTTATGGTTTCCAAATGGTTTCTGTAGCGTTGGAGTTTTTTGCAATATCTCGTGATAAAACAAATAAATAGTCAGACAAGCGATTTAGAAATTGAATGATTAATGGGTTTACATTTTGAGATTGATCCCATCGCAATATCGTTCGTTCAGCTCTTCGGCAAACGCATCGCGCAATATGACATTGAGAAACTGTAACGTGGCCTCCAGGTAATACAAAATTTTTGAGAGGTGGTAAATTGTTGTCTAACTTATCAATTTCGTTTTCTAATGTCTGAACATCACTTATAGAAATTTGGCTCAATTTGATACCACTTTTTTTTTCGTCGTTAGCAAGTACAGAGCCTATTTCGAATAATTTATTTTGTATAAAAATTAATATAACTTCTGATTCTTTAGTTTTAATTAAATCTTTTAATAAGCCTATATGCGCATTGAGCTCATCTACTTGACCATAAGCTTCAATTTGTAAATCAAATTTAAAAACCCTAGTACCCCCTAATAAACTGGTTGTGCCGTCATCTCCGGTTTTGGTGTAAATTTTCATAATTACAAGCGTGTAAATTTAAAATTTAAGCGCTAAATTTAAATTTGGCATAATAGGAAGTTGATTAATTCTACTATTTAACATTCTATCGTAATAAAAAATATTACCTCTATTGTAAATATTTGTTGCACCTAATGAGGTTTCTAATTTCATTTTTTCAGTTATCATATACATCCATTTTACACTTACATCTAAGCGATGGTAATCTGGCAATCTTTGTGAATTATAAGTTCCAGGCACATAGCCCAAGTCTCCATCGCCAGTTGTATAATCATGATTAAAATTATTATTAAAATTTATTTTAACATTATAACCTTGTGTTGGGGTAAACGGAAATCCTGATCCATAATTCCACCTAACGCTGAGTTCTATATTTCGTTTTTTACCAAAGGTGTATGAGCCTAATAGGTTTACATTATGCCTTCTATCAAATACTGGAGCATATTCAAATACATTGCCATTAGTGGTGTTACCTAAAAATCTTTGATTGTAGGTTAACGAATAGGCCGCCCATAAATATAGTCGATTGTATTCATATTTTAAAATCATATCCAGCCCTGTAACTTGACCAGATTCCATGATAAATACTTTTTTCTGAACATCTAGTTGGGAAGCATAAGCGCTGTTATCGTCATAAATTTTTTCTCTATTTACGTTTGGTATAGAATTAAAATATTTTCGGTAACCTTCAATTTGTAATTCTAAATTTTTTATTAGATCAATTTCTACCCCGCCTACTAAGTGCCACGCACGCTGTACTGCACCTGATACTGTTACTGTTTCGTTATCCTTATTTTTATAAGTTTTTGGTAAATCTTCTGGTCCATTAATAAATCCATAAAATAAATTTACAACATCTTTATCTGATGTAGCACTTATTAAAGTTTGACTATAATAACCTCCAGAACCTTTAATGCGAATAGAGTTCATAACAGATGCCAAATATTTTGAAAAACCTGTTCTTTCTTTATTTTCAAAAAACTGACCTGGGTTTATTTTCATGCTAAATCTTGGTTCTGGCGAAACTTCACCAAATGATGAGTAGTATTGTAATCTAAAGCTTGGTTCAAGCACAATAAACTTCTTTTTTTCGAGCCATCTGTATTTTACATAAGTTGCAACTTCTAATGAGCGTTTAGAATAATTTATTTTAGAATAAGTAGGATTTATAATTTCATATTCTGTATTAGAGCTAACTATATCAAAACCATATTTTATCTCATCACTTCCAAAAAATCGTTTAAAGTTAATGCCAGTGTTAAATCCACTCATTCCACTCATTTTTTTATCCCTCTCATCTGAACCTTGATAATTTATTTTATAGCTTGAATACGCAAAATTTCCTTCAACAATGGTTGGCATATTTTCTGGCACCAAAACAAAATTACTACCTACTCCTAGTGCATTCCAATTAAATTGAGCTATGTCCGTATAGTTTACATGATCATCAAAATTAAATCCAAAAATGTTAATCTTACTGCCATTTGCAGTATTAAATGATGTTTTAGCATATACATCTAAAAAACCAAAAGGTAGACCATTTTTATTAGCGTAGGTATAAAAAAGCTTAGAAGATTGTGGTAAATAAGATGTTTTTGCAGATATGATATAAGAGCCAGAAGCTTTATTTTCATCTGACATTTTAATGATAGGCCCTTCAAAATTGGCTTTACTACCAAATAATGAGGCAGATACCTTAGAGTTAAATTTGTTTTTATTTCCATCTCTTGTAGATATATCCATTATAGCAGATGTACGTCCGCCATATTCAGATCCAAAGCCAGCACTATATATATCAGCTTGTTTCATTACATCGGTATCAAATACTGAAAACAAGCCAATAGAATGAAAGGGGTTATATATTATCATACCATCTAACAACACTTTGTTTTGAACAGGCAATCCGCCCCTTATATACAACTGTCCGCCTTGGTCTCCGGTAGATACAATACCAGGGGACGCTTGTAAATACTGAGCTATATCAGGTTCACCAATACTTGGCATTTTATTAATTACAAGGGGGTCTATTTTTTGAACACCTACATTAGGGCTTTCTATTTGATTTATTTTTTGGCCATCAATTTCAATTTCATCACTTACAAGACCTGAGCCAGTTTCTAAATAAAATTTTTTTACAATAAAATCACCTTTTTTTACTGTTATTATTTCTGTTTTAGATTCAAACTCCAAACTTTTTATTTCAATTTCATAAGTTTCTGGATCTAAATTGTTAAAAATAAAAAAACCATTTGCATCAGTTAAAGTACCTTTAGTTGAATTTTTTATAATAACACCACATCCTATAACCGGCTCACCATTTGATTTGCTGTATACAAAGCCTCTAATAACAGCTTGTTGTGCCAATGTAATAAATGGTAACATTAAGATAAATACCAAAAGGTATGTGCTAAGCTTTTTATTTTTTGTCATTAAAAGTAATATAATCTAAAGGGTTAATTGGATTGCCATTATACCACATTTCAAAAAGCAACGTGCTTTCTTGAGACACTAATGATATGTTTTCTCCTGCTTTAACGTAAGTTCCAAGTGTTAAATTAAATGGCGAAATATGTTTATAGGTACTTATTAAGTTATTACCATGTTGAATATGCAATACATGAAATCCATCCATCGTTTTATCGTTAAAAATAATGATACCATCTAAAATAGATTTTACTTTATCTAACTCCGATTCTTTAATTTTAATTCCATAAATTTTTTTTTCTTCTTTAAATTTTTTAAGTATCACATTATTTAATGGAGCAAGAAAGTGTAGGTTTTCTAACCTTTCATTATTAGAAAGAGCGGTTGAAAATTGTAATTGATTGCGTGTTTGTAGTTTTTCTACATCAGTTCTAAACTTTTGCTCTGAAGTATATGGACTAACTGTAATTTCTTTTAAGCTCATTTTTTGAATATGTGGTTTGGTTTTTGAAGCATAATCTAATTTGCCACTTAATACGTTTAAAATATTATTTAAATACCAATCTTTTTCTTTTAATGATATTTCAATCGAATCAAGTTTGGTAATAATAGAAATAATTGTTTTTTTATCTTGAATATTTCCATAACCAGGTATATATTCTTTTAATGAAGTATATGAAATGGTAACAATGATTAAAGCAAACATGATCATAGTAATACCTATTAGCCTAATTAAAAAACCAAAAATGGTTACTTTTAATGCAAATTTTTCGCTATAGGAGGTATTACTAAAAACAACAATTCGCATCTTTTGTTTTAGCGCTGCTATAATTTTTTGAATTATGTTTTTTTGACTATTCATTTCTTTAATACATACAAAAATATACTAATTTCGTAATTAGTCTCATTAAATCCAGATTGTTTAATTTAATAAAATATATTTGTTGTTGTTGCCTTATTGGTGTGCTGTTTTTTTCATGTTCAAACACTAAAAATACATGGCGGCATAGAGCCTTTCATAATCTTACGTCGCATTACAATGCTTTGTTTCATGCGTCAGAAAGTATGGATGAAGCTTTGGATATTATACACGAAAAATATATATATGATTATACCAATTTATTACCAGTATTTATATTACCAACAGAGGAAAATTGTAAAAGTACCTTTGCACAATTTGATAAAGCCATAAAAAAAACATCAAACTGTATTGACAAGCATACCATAAAAAATGAAGCAGGAGAAGAGATTTTTACTGCCGGCAAATGGATTGATGATAACTGGATTATGTTAGGTGCAGCTAACTATTACAAACGAGAGTTTATTTCAGCTATCGAAGCCTTTGACTATGTTTACAGAGGTTATAAATCAAATGAAAAATATGAAGCTATGTATTGGTTAGCAAAAACACTTATGGAATCTGGTAATTTAACTCAAGCAGAATTTTACATTTCCGAATTAAAAAGCGTTTCAAAAATTCCTAAAAAAACTCAAAAACCTTTTCCAGCAATACTTGCAGACTATCAAATAAAAACAAATAAATATACAGAAGCTGAACAAAACTTATTAAAAGCTGCTAAATATTGCAATAACAAACGTGATAAAGCAAGATATACATTTATTGCCGCTCAATTATATGAAATACATGAGAATCCAATACGTGCTAAAGAGTATTATAATAAGGTGGTTAAATATAGCCCTAACTATTCTTTCAAACTTAATGCTCAAATTAAAGCTTTACGTCTTTTAAATCCAAAAGTTGAAGACCCTACAAAAGTTATAAAAAAACTTTATAAAATGGCAAAAGAATTTAAAAATGAGGAGTATCGAGATTTAATTTACTATACAATTGGAGAGATTTATGAGAAAATTCCAAATATTGAAAAAGCAATGGAACTGTATAATTTATCTATCAAATATAGTGTTAATAATATGCAACAAAAAGCATTTGCTTTTTTTAAAATTGCCGAAATTTATTTTGAAAAATTAAATTACAACAAAGCTGAAATGTATTATGACAGCACAATGACAGCTTTACCAAAAACATTTAAAAATTATGATGTAATAGCTAAAAGAAAAACTACTCTTGCAGAATTGGTAAGGCATTTAAGAATAATTATTCATGAAGATAGTATTCAAAAAGTAGCGAAAATGAACCCAGAACAACAAAAAAAAATAATAGACCTAATTAAAAAGAATGAAGTTGTTGCTGATTCTGTAAAAAAAAATGCTCAAGAAAAAGCATTAGCAAATGTTAATAATAACAGTCAAAATATAGATGCTAACTCAAGTTTTTTATCCAATAATTGGTATTTCTATAATGCTAACTCCATAAATTTTGGGGTAACAGAATTTAATAAAAAATGGGGGGGGCGCACTTTAGAAGATAATTGGCGGAGGAGTCAAAAAGAATCAGCACTAAATTTTTACCCTAACAGTAATTTAGATAAAACAAATAATACCAATCCCACCATCAAAGACACTATTAAAAAAAATGTGCAAACTGATAGTGATTATTTGAACAAAATACCCAATACCCCAGATCTTATTGAAGAATCGAATAATAAAATAATTGAAGCATATTATAACGCCGCCAGTATTTATAAAGATGAATTAGAAAATTACAAAAAAGCTATTTCAACATTTGAAGAGTTAAACTCAAGATTTAAAAATCATAAATATTACGTATCAACTTTATATCAAATGCATATTTGCTATACCAAATTATTTAATGAAGAGAAAGCACTATTTTACAAACAAAAAATTATTAAAGAGTACCCAAATAGCGAATATGCTCGGATTTTAAATAATCAAAATATAAAACAAAACGATGTAGCTAAAAGCGAAATTGAAATTTTTTATTCACAAACATATTATAGCTTTGTGGCAGACAGCTTTGCAAAAGCCTACACACAATGTGATGTAGCCTTAAATAAATTTCAAAAAAACGAATACACGCCTAAATTTGCATATATAAAAGCTATTAGCACTGGAAAATTAAAAGGGGCAGATTCTTTAACTAATGTACTAAAATCCATCATTACATTATATCCTAAAGATTCTGTATCTGAAAAAGCAAAAGAATTAGTAAAGGTTTTATCTAATTTAAAATTTCAACAAATTACAAAAGATACATTTAAATTAAACCTTGATGCGCCTCACATTATTATCATTTTTTGCCCTATTGACCCTGCAATATCTGGTGCTTTTCAAAATGCATTAGCAGATTATAACACAAAATACTATAATACCCAAAGTTTGATTACATCTAAAACGTTATTTGGAAGTGCAAGTGAAGTTATTTTTAATAAGTCGTTTGCAAATGCTGCTGCTGCTAAAAAATATTTAGATAAACTTAGTGATGATAATGGCTTTTTTAAACCACCTTATACTAAAGACTTATTTAATATGATGATTATATCTGAAGAAAATTTACCCTTTTTGTTTAAAACACAAAAAGTAGAATCTTACTTGCCTTTTTATAAAGAACACTATAAGTAATTTTCAAATTAACACGTTCTATTTTTTTATAATTTAACTACCGTTGTTAGTTAATTATCAATTTAACCATTTTATTTTGAGTATATTGTGATACTAAATATCATATTATGCTTTTCATGAAAAAAACATTCATAGTGCTTTCTTTTTTACTCAGTTTCCAATTAGCAGCCCAACCATGGGTGGATAGCCTATTAAACCCTAAATGTAACTTTTACACTATTCAAAATAGTTTTAACAACTACTGGAAAAACAAACCTTATGAAAGAGGTAAGGGGTATAATGTATTCAAACGCTTTGAATGGTACGCATCACCTAGAGTATACCCTACCGGAAACATGGAATTTGCCTCTCCATCTAAGGCTTACGAAGAGTTTCAAAAATATTTAGTAACACTCAACATATCAAAAAAATCAGGCATAGCAGCAGCTTCAGCAAATTGGAGCGCTATTGGTCCTATGGGTTCACCTTTATCAACTGGAGCTGGTAGAATTAACTTTATTCGTTTTAATCCTACAAATACAAACATTATTTACGCTGGTACCCCAGCGGGTGGCCTTTGGGTATCTAATGATGCTGGCTTAAGTTGGACAACTAATACTGATAATTTAAGTGTTATTGGCTGTTCTGATATGGCTATCAACCCTAATAACCCCAACATTATTTATTTAGCAACTGGTGATTTTGATGGGGGTGACACCAAATCAATAGGCATACTCAAATCTACTGATAGTGGTGTAACGTGGGCGGCAACAGGATTAACAATGGCTGTTAGTAGTGGTCATAAAATTGGAAGATTATTAATAAACCCATTACGCCCAAATACATTGTTAGCTGCCACTACAGATGGATTGTATAGAACTAACAATGCTGGTGCTACGTGGAATTTAGTACATAACATTGCTTTTAATGATATAGAATACAAGCCTAATGATACTAGTGTTGTTTACGCTGTATCTGCAACTAATTTTTTTAAATCAAACAGTGGCGCTAGTTCAGTAAATTCATTTACCGCATTTGGCAACACTATCATGGGTTCTACAGCTAAAAGACTAGCACTATCTGTTACGCCCGCCAATGCTAATTATGTATACGTGTTACAAGCTAGTGATAATAATGGATTTGGGGGCTTATACCAATCTACAGATTCAGGAAATACTTTTGTGAAAAAATCATCAAGCCCTAATGTTATGGGCTGGTCTGCAAATGGCTCCGACACTGGTGGACAAGGATGGTACGATATTGCTCTTGGCGTTTCTCCTACCAATGCAAATGAAATAATTGTTGGAGGTGTAAACACCTGGAAATCTACCAATGGCGGGCAAAGTTGGGCTTTGTTTACCCACTGGACAGGGGGAGGAGGTAAACCTTTAGTACATGCTGATGTGCATGATATTCAATATATCAATGGCTCTAGCGTGTATATTGCAAGTGATGGGGGCTTAGATAGAATAAGTAACACAGGCACTGGATTAACTACCCTTAATGGTGCAATGAATATTGCTCAAATATATAGACTCGGTTTATCTGTCTCTCAAGCATCTTTAATTATTACTGGTCATCAAGACAATGGCACTTGTTTAATGAATAATACAAGCTGGTCAAAGATATATTCTGGTGATGGTATGGATTGTTTTATAGATTGGAATAATAATAACAATATGGTGGCGTCTTATGTAGATGGCGCCTTTGCATACTCTTCAAACGGAGGTAACTCATTTAGCAATATTGTAAGCGGTTTAACAGGTACTGGGGATTGGGTTGCACCAATAGTGCAAGATCCAAATGTGCCTTCTACTTTTTATTGTGGCTATCAACAAATATTTAAATCAACAAATTATGGTTTTAATTGGACTCAACTGAGTACTATTTCAAACTCAAGTAAATTTAAATACATATCAGTAGCGCCTTCAAACCCTTCTTTTATATATGCTAGTACAGGGTTTAATTTATATTTAACAGAAAATGGGGGCACTACATGGAAAAGTATTGCAACTGGATTACCTTTAAATTCAGCTCAAATAACTAAAATGGCGGTAAATAATACCAATCCTAACCATGTGTTTGTTACCTTATCTGGTTATGCTAGTAATCAAAAAGTATATATGTCGGAAAATGGCGGTGTAAGTTGGCATAATATATCTGCAGGATTGCCAAATATTCCTTGCAATTCTATTGCTTATTTAAATAATTCAAACCACGAAATTTATGTTGGTATGGATGTAGGAGTATACTATAAAAACGCTGCCATGAACTCATTTGTATTGTACAATCAAGGTTTACCAAACACCATTGTTAATGATATAGAAATACAGTATTTAGACCAATCCATTGTAGCAGCAACTTATGGTAGAAGCGTTTTTAAAACAAGTAAATATTCAACGCCTGGGTTGCCTCCAGAAGCTATGTTTTCAGCTTTTAATAATACATATTGTGTAAATACTACTGCTACTATTAATGATTTATCATCTAATACTCCCACGGCTTGGAGCTGGACAGTAAGTCAAGCAGCGTCCTCGCCTTCTGTTTACAGTGTAAAAAATCCAACCATTAATTTTAATTCAGCAGGTATTTATTCAATTTCATTAAGAGCTACCAATAGTAACGGCTCTAGCAACGTTTATCAAAATACCCTAAGTGTTCAAAACCCAGTACCTATTGCTCTAACAAGTGCTACTGTATGTGGTAATACAACCGCCATACTTTCTGCTACAGGAGCAATGCAATATGTTTGGTCTAATAACGAACATGGAGCTTCTATTTATGTAACACCTGGTATTACAACAATATACACATGTACCGGATATGTAGGTAATTGTAAATCAATAGGTACTGCAACTTGTAAAGTAGCTCAAACTCCCGCTACCCCAAGCATTACTAGATTAAATAATACACTCACCTCCTCACCAGCATTTGCGTACCAATGGTATTACAATGCAAGCGCTATACCAGACGCCACCTTACAAACTATTGATATAACAACTCCGGGATATGGCTATTATACAGTATATATTAAAAATGAAGATGATTGCAAAGCGAGTTCAAGCCCTTTTAATGCTATAGGTATTGAAGAAATTAAAATATTAAATAGTATTACTATGGGACCTAATCCCGCTCATGATAAGCTAACACTAAAAATTCAAAACCCACTACACTCTATTTCAATTGCATATGAAATCTATAATACATTAGGTCAAGTGGCTGTATTTGGCAAATTAAACAATGTATTTAACGAATCCCAAATTAACATTTCAGAGTTAACTAGTGGTATGTATGAACTTAATCTCAATATTAATAACAAACATAAAACAATAACATTTATAAAACAATAACATATGCGCTTACTTGCATTTATCATATTATTACAACTGAGTTTTTTTACCCCCCTTTATGCACAACAAGACACTGGAAATAAACGTATGCCTGCACCCATTGCACCAAGCTATACTAAAGGGCATGATGCGTTATTAAATTTTATACACAACAATTTAAAAGTGCCTAAAAGTTTAAATAAAACAACCATTGTTCGTGTTGATTTTACCGTGACATTAAATGGTACATTAAAAGGTATTAAGGTTTATAAATCAGTAGCTAAAAATTTAGAAAAAGAAGCTATCCGTGTTATAGCCCTAACATCTGGATATTGGAGGCCTGCCATGGTTTGGAACAAAAACCAAGAAGTAGGAACTTTTTTAGAAATTGAGTTTAAAAAATAAGTGAATACTTTTTTTGTTCAAATAATTAATAATACTTCCGCCGTTTTACTACCAAACGAATTGCAGCATTGTTTAAAAGTGCTTCGACATAAAATAGGTGACACTGTAAGAATTATTGATGGAGCAGGTTTTATAGGTACAGCTAAAATTGAAACACTAACTGAAAAATTAGTTTCAGTTAAAATAATTCAATCAGAAACTATATTAGCATCAAAACACCACTTTCATTTGGCTATTGCACCAACTAAAAATATTGATAGAACAGAATGGTTTGTAGAAAAAGCAGTAGAACTTGGCGTACATGAAATTTCGTTTATTCAGTGCGCCCATTCCGAAAGAAAAAACCTAAACATAGATAGAATTTATAAAATTTGTGATGCGGCAGTTAAACAAAGTTTGCATGCATTTAAGCCAAATATAAATCAACTTCAACATTTTAAATCAATATTAAATACAAACATTACAACAAAATGTATTGCACATTGCAAATCAATCCCTAAAACTACCTTTACAGCGCTACCATTTACTAATCAAATTTTATTACTCATAGGCCCTGAGGGTGATTTTTCTAACGAAGAAGTTGTATTAGCAGAACAACATCACTTTATACACACTTCACTTGGCAGCACAAGATTAAGAACAGAAACCGCTGGTGTGTATGCTAGTTCAATAGTGAAAAACAAATTTGAAAACTAATTTTTCACTTCTGCGTTTGATGGAGTTAACATTACATTGTTAAAAACAAAACACGTAAAGCTTCACTATCACTATATAACAATAGTAAATTGGCGTTTATTTAAAATTTAATCACTATGAATTTATTTTTGTTACAAGTTTCAGAAAACGTTTTAAATGCTATTGAAACATCAAAAGCAACTACCATTTCAAATATAGCACCCAGCCAAGTAACTTTACTTGATATGATTGTAAAAGGCGGATTTATTATGATTCCGTTGGCTTTACTTTTTTTAGCTACTCTATATGTTTTAATAGAACGGTTTTTAATTATTACCAAGCTTACAAGAAAAAACATTGTGTTGATGCATAGTGTAAAAGAAATGATTGAACATGGCAACACTCAAAAAGCACGCGAATTATGCAAAAGTATCAATACTCCCGAATCACTTATGATTGAGCAAGGAATTTCTCGAATTGGAAAATCTACAAATGAAGTTAGAGAAGCCATGGATAAGGTAGCAATGGTAGAGTTGAGTTATTTAGAAAAAAAATTATCCTTTTTAAATATTACAGGTCGTATTGCCCCAATGCTAGGTTTTATTGGTACTATAATTGGCGTAATTAATATTTTTTATAGAATTAAATTAGCCGGAACAGTAGATATTGAAACTGTATCTGATGGTTTGTATCAAAAAATGATCACTTCGTGCGGAGGGCTTATTGTTGGTGTGCTTGCCTTTATAAGCTATCATTGGCTTACAGCAAAAATTGATTCATTTTCTGTTAGAATGGAAGAAACACAAATTGATTTTTTAAACATGTTAAACGATCAAAAACAATAATTGTTTTTACTAAAAAAATAAAATGAGAAATCGCTTTAAAAAAAACAAACACAGAGAATCTGAAGTAAGTACTGATTCCTTAAACGACATTATGTTTTTTTTAATGTTGTTTTTTTTAATACTATCTACAATGATTAGCCCAAACGCTATGAAGGTTAATTTACCAAGTTCTACAAATAAAAAACCAGTTGATAATAGTCAAAACCCCATTCATTTATCTGTTACACAAGATCGTAAGTATTATATAGATGCTAAAGAAATTGCGTATTCGCTTTTAGAAGATGAATTAAAAACAAAAATTGCTAATAAAAAAGAATCAGCTATTGTACTACATGTAGATAAAGAATTAAAATATCAAGATTTTATTGATGTAATGCAGCTTGGAGATAGGTTAAAATGTAAAATGATTTGCGCAACACAAACATCAAACGGACAGCATTAATTGACATTGCAAAAACCAATTAACATAACACGAATCAAAATTCAATCTGCTTGTTACGCAATTATTATTGTGTGTTTAATATTTTTGTTTTTTTATTTATACTTTATTCCCATTCCTAACCCTTTATTTCCAGAAAGTACAGCAATAGGTGGTGGTGGTGTTGAAATAAACTTTGGCACATACAATGAAGGCTCTGGTACTATTGAAAATAATGGCATTGGCGAAGCTGAAAAAGTTATAGACGATAAAGCAATAACTAACGCCAATGACGCGCCCGAACAAGATGTATACGCAAGTAATGAAACAGATGAAACGGTTATAATTAAAAAGTCAACAAAAAATATAGTTAAAAAACAAATTATACATAAAATTAAACCACAAAAAAACAATCAAGATTTAAAACCAGAAGAGGTAAAAACAACTGCTCAGTTAATGGCTGAGAAATTTAAAAAATTACAAACCAAAACAACTGGTGGTGGCGATGGAAATAGTGATGAAGCTGGTAACGAAGGAGACCCTAACGGCAATCCAAATACTCAAGGAGATGAAATAGAAAGAAATGGAGAAGGTGCAGGAAATGGGGTAGGTAAGAGTAGTGGTGGCTTTGGCTTTGATTTATCCGGAAGACAATTACTAACCCCCCCCATTTTGCCTCGAAATATAACAGAAGAAGGAAAAGTAGTAGTAGAAATTATAGTTGATAAAAACGGTACAGTAATAAAAGCAGAAGCAAACGGGCGAGGAACCAATACAAATAGCTCAAATCTCAAAACTATAGCCAGGCAAGCCGCATTTGCTACAAAATTTAATAATAACAAATTTGACAAAGAACAAAAAGGAACCCTAACAATTATTTTTAAATTTTAATTTAAGGTGGGTTCTAAAAATTAGTTTTTAGAGATTTGAATAAAAATCGTAGAACTCATTAAAACGATTTTTGTAATCTGTATTATCAAAAGTACAATATTTTCTCTTTACAACATCATAATTTATCTATCAGTCAGTGTATTTAATATCTAATCTTATGGTTTGTTTGTACATAAATAAGTTGTAAGTTAGGTTGATAAGTCCTATTATTCCAGTGGCTCTTACACTAACTTGTTTTTAATAACAGGCCTTAAATTGATTTTCTTAGTCTAGCAACGGGGGCGTTTAGTTGTTTTCTATACTTTGCTATGGTTCTTCGTGCTATAGTAATTCCTTGTTTATGTATAGCCTCCTTCATTTCTTCATCTGTTAGTGGCTTTATATTGTCGGTAGTTTGAATTTGATTCTGGATGAGTTTTTTTATTTTTTTAGTGCTTACATGATCACCTTTATCATCTGTCATCGCATCCGAAAAAAAGAATTTAAGTAAAAATGTACCACATGGTGTCAATATGTATTTACTGTTTATTACTCTAGAAATAGTGGAGATGCTTAAATTAATTTTTTCTTCAATGAGCTTTAAAGTCATTGGTTTTAAAGTGGTTTCATCGCCTGTTAAAAAAAAATCGGTTTGAATTTCTACAATGGCATTCATCACTAAAATCATGGTTTGATTACGTAGTTGCAAGGCTTCTATAAACCATTTTGCTGATTCTATTTTGTTTTTTATAAAGCCACTAGCTTCTTTTTCTAATTTACTTTTAGAAGTTTCATATTGCTTAAGCATGGCAATATAATCTTTACTAATTACCAAATCAATATCAAATCCTTGTATTAAGGATAATTCTATTTCTTCGTTTTTAATATTTAAATTAAAATCAGGCACAATGTCTATTGCCTGATTTAGATTACTATCATTAGCGCTTCCAGGCTTTGGGTTTAAATGTGTTATTTCTAGTAAAGCATCCTTCAAATCTTCATTTGTTAAATTCAATTTGAGTTGAATTTTTTCGTAATGTTTTTTAGAAAATTCAGACATCATTTTTTTAATAATATTGACGGCATGATAAGTTTCTTTTAATTTTGGCTGTTTTCTTTCAAGCTGGATTAGCAAGCATTCTTGCAAGGTTCGCGAGGCAATACCTGCAGGTTCAAAAGTTTGAATTACTTTTAATATAGCTTCAATATCATTAGTTGATACTTTTAATGCGTAGGTTAATAATAAATCATTTTGAATTAAATCCAATTCTCTGCGTATATAGCCATCATCATCAATGCAGCCAATTAAATATTGACCAATAAGCAATTCTTGTTCGTTTAAATTACTCATCAAAAGTTGTTCTTCTAATTGATGGTAAAAATTGGTTTGATCTGAAATAATCTTTTGTGTGGGCTCTTCAGGTTGATTATGAGTTTCTGTTTTGTAATCATCTAATGATTCTTGATCCATAAAATCCTCCAAAATAGTGTCTTTTTCATCCACTATTTCTGCCTCTATTTGGTCGTTTTCATCTTGCAACTCATTGTCATTTGCTTCGTTATTACTATCTTCAATATCTTCAGAAAAATCAAGCGCTTCTTCTAGGGCAGGGTTTGTTTCTAATTCTTCTTTTATGCGTTGTTCAAGCAACAAATTTGGTAACTTAAGTAACTGCATGAGCAACAACTGTTGTGGAGTAATACGCTGAGAGAGCTTTAATTGCTGAATTTGCTTAATGGCCATGGTAAAAACAAATATAATAGTTAAATAAATTATAAAGTTTATTTTTCTGTTATTTTTACACTTTTTACTATCTAACATAATACTAATGCTATTTTCTCGTTTACCCCTTACTCGAATAAAAATTTTTGGAGCAAAAATTATATACCGCTTGGTAGTTTTATTTGTGGGTAAACAAAAACGTTTGGTAAACAAAAATGGCGTTACCTTTGAGTTAGATTTATCAGAAGGAATTGAATTATCATTGTATGTGTTTGGTTCATTTCAAAAACACATTTTTAATAACCAATTTTTAAAAATCAAACCCAATGATATTATTTTTGATATAGGTGCCAATGTTGGTTTAATGACTTTACCATTTTCTAGATTAGTACCACAAGGAAAAGTATATTCGTTTGAACCAACGAATTACGCATTTCATAGACTTCAAAAAAACATTACATTAAATTTACCTCAAAGTAATAATATTATTACTGTCAACGCCTTTGCGTCTGCTAAAAGCGAAAAACAACCACAAATAAAAGCCTTTTCAAGTTGGAAAGTAAATGGCGAAACAGACCCTCAAAACCATCCCATCCATTTAGGTACACCTAAAGATACAACAGGCGTGCCTTCCATAGCTTTAGATGATTTTATAATAGAACAAAACATTACAAAAGTTGATTTTATAAAAATTGATACCGATGGACACGAACCTGATGTTTTAAAAGGATCTCAACAGTTAATACAGAAATTTAAACCTATTGTTTTATTTGAAATTGGCTTGTATGTGATGTATGAAAAAAACATCACTTTTGATTTTTATTATAATTATTTTAATAAATTAAATTATACCTTATATGATACCAAAACTAACCAAATGGTTACCAACAGTAATTTCAAAAAATATATTCCAACTAATGGAACAACGGATTTAATAGCTATTTCTAATAAATAATAAAAGCCGTTTTAAAAATGTTTACAATAGATACACATACGCATATTATTCCAAAAAAAATTCCAAATTTTTCAAAACAATTTGGTTATGGTAACATTATTCATTTAGAGCATCAAGAAGACGGTAAAGCTTGGATGATGCAAGGTGATAAAAAATTTAGATTAATTGAACCCAATTGTTGGGATGTTGATTTAAGACTACAAGAAATGGGGCAACATCAAATTGATGTTCAGGTAATATGCACCATTCCGGTAATGTTCAATTATCAAATAAAGGCAGAGGATGGTTTGATTGTATCACAATTTTTAAATGATGATATATATCAAACCTTGTTACAGCATCCTAAAAAATTTATAGGCTTGGGCACTTTACCTATGCAAAATGTATCAATGGCTGTAAAAGAGTTAGAACGTATTATGAGCTTAGGCTTTAATGGCGTGCAAATAGGAAGTAACGTGAATCAAATAAATTTATCCGACAAACAATTTGACCCATTTTGGAAAGTCGCAGAAGATTTGAAAGCTGCCATTTTAATTCACCCTTGGGATATGTTTGGCCAAGAGCACATTACTCAATATTGGCTACCTTGGTTGGTTGGCATGCCTGCCGAAATTAGCAGAGCTATTGCACACATGATTTTTGGTGGGGTGTTTGAAAGATTTCCAAACCTAAAAGTTTGTTTTGCACATGGTGGCGGTTCATTTTTACCCACTATTAGTAGGTTAGAACATGGTTTTAATTGTAGGCCCGATTTGGTAGCCCTTGATAATCCTATTAATCCGAAAAATTATTTAGGAAAATTTTGGGTAGACTCTCATGTAAATGACCACAAAATGTTACAATACATTATTGATTTAATAGGAGCAGATAAAGTAATGCAAGGCTCTGATTACCCATTTCCACTAGGCGAATCAGTGCCAGGTGATTTAATAAGAACTGCACCATTTACTAAAGAGATAAAAGAAAAATTAATGTCTACCGCTGCCATTTCATGGTTGGGATTAGAATAAAATTATAGCCATATGTCAACATCAACATTTTCTAATAACGAGCTGCAACTATTTAAATCTATTGAAGGAAAAATAGTAGATAAAGTGTTTATATACTTTTGGGTAAATAATTTTAATGTAAATGATAAATTAGAATTAATTGTCAATTTTGAAATGTTATTTACAGATCAATCTCATATTCATATTAATTTAAATGAAGAGTGCACGGAAATTTCAATTACCAAAACATTTGAATTAGAAGCGCAAAATAAAGAACTTGAATTAGAATTTCAAAGCAAAATAAAAATAGTTCCTATTAATGCCTCTCAAACTAAAATGTGGCAAGATGTGATTGGAAAAAAAGTAGAACAAGTTTTATTATCAAGTAACGAAACGGGTTATTTAAACGACGCTTGCATCATACATTTTTCAGAAAATGAACATCGTACCATTGGGCTAAGCCCTCTTGATGGCTTAATTTTGGATTATTATGAAGAGTAATAATGATTTTATCAACTACTTTAGAGGTAGATAGGCTTATAAAACATTAAATAAGCTATATTTTAATATTGCTCGTTTTGATTTGGAAAATCAGCACTTTTCACATCAGTACTATAATTTTTAAAGGCGTCTAACATATTATCGTATAAATTTAAGTACCTACGTAAAAAACGTGGGTTAAACTCATGCGTCATTCCAAGTAAATCATGTGTAACCAAAACTTGTCCATCTACTTGAGAGCCTGCACCAATTCCTATAGTTGGTATTTGTAAACTCTGTGTTACTAGTTTTGCAAGTAGAGATGGTATTTTTTCAAGTACAATGGCAAAACATCCATATTGTTCTAAAGCCAGTGCATTTTGTTGTAATTCTTCTGCTTCTGCTTGTTCTTTGGCTCTTACAGAATAGGTTCCAAATTTATAAATAGATTGTGGCGTTAGCCCTAAATGTCCCATAACAGGTATTCCTGCGGATAAAATCCTATCAATCGATTCTTTAATTTCTGTGCCACCCTCCATTTTAACTGCATGAGCACCACTTTCTTTCATAATTCGAATTGCTGATTTTAAAGCTTCTTTTGAATCGCCTTGATAGGAACCAAAAGGCAAGTCTACCACAATTAATGCTCTGTTTACAGCTCTTACCACAGATGAGGCATGATATATCATTTCATTTAAAGTAATAGGTAGAGTTGTTTCATGCCCTGCCATTACATTACTGGCGCTGTCTCCCACTAATATTACATCAATCCCAGCATCATCTATAATTTTAGCCATTGTAAAATCATAAGCTGTAAGCATTGAAATTTTTTCACCTCTCATCTTCATTTCTTGAAGTTGGTGGGTGGTAATTTTTTTAATTTCTTTACGTATAGATGACACTGTTTGTAAATTAAATTGTTGTAATTTCTTTTTCTTTTTGTGACAAATGTTTATCGCATTTTATTACAAAATCATCTGTTAATGTTTGAATTTTTGTTTCACAAGCTTTTGTTTCATCTTCCGAAACACCAGCATTTTTTAATGTTTTAATCAGCTCAATCATTTCTTTACGTGTCGTTCTTACCCCTATTTTAGCATCTTCACAAATAGATTTTGCTTTTTTAACTAAATCTTTACGACGCTCTTCGGTAAGTGGGGGCACTATAATTCTAATAATTAATCCGTCGTTTTGAGGGTTAAATCCTAAGTTGGCAGCTTGTATGGCTTTTTCAATAGGCGTTAACATTGATTTTTCCCATGGTTGAATAACAAGCGTTCTTGCATCTTGAGTATTAATACTTGCGGTATTACTTAAAGCTACCATTGAACCATAATAATCAACCTGAATGTTATCAAGCATGTTGGCGTTGGCTTTACCTGCTCTCACCTTTGTTAATTCAACTTCTAAATGTGAAATAGATTTTTCCATTTGTGCTTTGCACGAATCTAGTATAGTTTTTAAATCAGTCATAATTTGAATACGTTTTTATTAAACAAATTTATATTTATTTTGCAGATATAATAATTACAATTTCACCTTTAACGCCTTTAGTTTTGTAATGTTGTAATAACTCTATAACGTTACCACGTTTGGTCTCTTCGTGTATTTTACTTAACTCTCTGGATACAGCTACCAATCTTTCAGTACCTAAATTTTCAATTAACTCTTCCAGCAATTTTACTAATCTATAAGGCGATTCATATAATATGATTGTTTTAGTTTCTTGGGCAAGTTCTTTTAATTTGGTTTGTCGTCCTTTTTTTTGTGGTAAAAAACCATAAAATACAAAGCTATCTGTTGCAAAGCCACTATTTACAATTGCAGGAACAAAGGCTGTAGCCCCTGGTAATGTTTCAACTTCAATATCATTTTGAATGCAGGCTCTAATTAATAAAAAACCTGGGTCCGAAATGCCAGGCGTACCTGCATCTGAAACAAGTGCTAAATTTTTACCGGTGTGTAATTGTAAAATTAATTCTTCTACAATTTTGTGTTCGTTATAGTTGTGATATGATTTTAAGGTAGTTTGAATTTCAAAATGTTTAAGTAAATGAATGGTGTTTCGTGTATCTTCTGCATATATAATATCTACCAACTTTAAAGTTTCAATTGCTCGTAAGGTAATATCTTTTAAATTACCAATAGGGGTGGGTACTATATATAATTTACCAAATATCATTTAATTATTAATTTTAACAAACTAAACATATAAATTTACTCTTTAAGTATTATTTTAATTCTTTGCTTAAATTAAATTCATTTTTAATAATACTATCTGGATAAATTTTAAATTGTTTGTTGTTTTGAATTATAACATTATTTAAAATCATGCTATCCATATAATGAATATTGCCCTCTTCTAATGTTGTTAAATTAAAAGTATTGAGTTTTTGATTTTGAAAATAAGTTATCACATTATTTTTTATATCAAATTCTGTTAGGTTTTTTAAAGGAATAGTTTTAATATAAGTACCATAAATATCAAATACCATAATTCCAATATTTGGACAATTCATATACAAATTACTATTATGTTCCATCATAAAATTTGGGGTTATATCTGCATCTAATAATAACTTTAAATTACCTGTATTTATTTGAGGTTGTATGTTATTTTCTAGTCGAATTAAACAATTATTTTGATTATCATACAGCCATACACCATTATTTATCATAGATGAACAAACCATAGTAATTTGAACTAAGCCTAGGTTGTCAATAGAAAAGGCAGGGCCAGTTTCGGTTAGTTTATTATCTAAAAAAATTATTTTCTGAAAATTTTGATAATAGACTAAAATTCGCATGGGGTTGGTAACATCAATATAATCAATATTACCCTGCTGTTTGTTACTAAATTTTATTAAATTATATGTTGGGGTTTCATGTTTTATTATTTCGCTATTAGAAAATAAGTAAATGTTACCAATCACATCTACTTTACATTTATAGTTTTTATTACTTTTTACTTTGCTGTGTTTAGCTTGTCCCATCAGTTGAATTAATAGTAAGTGTAGAATAAAAACTAAAGAAAAAATAAATTTACTATTCATCTAATTTATTTTTTTGATGAGTAAATATAGTTGTAAAAAACATTACATATCCTACACCAGCTTGAGATTCCAACGTATCTTCCGTTAAAAATGAAATACAAACTATAATAAAAAAGAATAAAAATAAACTGTGTTTAGAATTTGATTTAATAAATAAAGGCATCAAAAATAAAGCACTAAATAAAATAAAGCCTGTTATCCCGAAGGCCACAGTGATAGTTAAAAATTGATTATGTGAGCGTAAACGCCATCGAATGTCTAATCGACTTTTTGTTTCAATATACATACGTTTAAATGCAGATTTAACATCACCTGTACCTACACCAAACCATGGATGTTTTTTAATTATTTGTATTGCTGTTTTCCAAAATTCTAAACGCATTAATAATGAATGTCCTGAGGGGTTACAATTTTGTGTATAATTATGAAATTCAAACATGACTTCTCTCCACTTATGATTAATACCTCGAGTGTATAAATGCTTAAAATTGGTATATCCTAATTCTATATTTTTAATGTCTTGATTGCTTAATTTAGAGACACCTACAGAATCTTTAGTTAAATTTTTACTTGCCATATATCTATATATGGTGTATTTAAATATATTTTGAAAATGATCAATATGATCATAAGCTATTTTACTTCTTAATTCCCAAGCTTCTCGTAATTCTTTTTCACAAACATTATATTCAGCATAATGTCCATTTTCACAAATAGAATACATAGCATCGTTTTGATAATTATTACCATTTACTGTATTCTTTAACTGGATGTTATCGTTTGGATCTTGTGATGGTTCATACATTTTTAATCCACTTTGTAATTTTAAAAATCCATAAATTAATATCACAATAAATAAAATTAAAAAACTTGATAGAACACTCATTTTTTGTATTGATAATGTTTTTTTTAAAATAAATACCATTAATACTATACATAAACAAACTATACCTGTAGCTAATTCTATTTTTTGCATATAGTATAAAAACCAAATGATGATGACGCCAAACAACGCTTGTAAAAATTTATTGCGATACTCAAAAATAAAATAACATAATGCCATAATTGACAAAGCAATATTTAATGCAAATCTTATGTGTGAAATAAATACAGAGGTTTCTCTTAAATCTAAAAACGGGTGTTTTGCATAACCTTTATAAACAGCAAAACAATATAGCGTGCAAATAAGTACGCTGAACAAATGAAAGTATAAAATTAATTTTGTTTCGTTTTTACTAATTTTTGTACTAGAATATATAATTAAAGGGATAATTAAAATAGGTAATTTTATTTGTAAGTCATGCCAACCATAAGAAGTATCAGACGTATATAGCATTCCAAGTAAATGAATCAAAAAAATAATGGCATAACAGATAAGTAATTTTGATGATATAATTTGTTGTAATTTATATTTAAAGTTTCCTTCAAAAATCCAATTGATACTTAATAATATCATTGGTATACTTAATATTGCTTTACCAAATAAAAGACCAACTGCTATAGCACACAATGTGCTAATGTAAATTAGATGATGATATTTTGGCTTAATCATATTTTTGATTTAAACATACAATATTATAATAAAAATAAGCAATGCAGTATATAATTTATCATTGTTGTCCGATAAAAATACGAATTAGCACTTTATCTCTTTAAGAAAGTTGATTTTATTGAATAGTATTTAAATTTCTGAAAGCGAAGCCCCCCTATGTATCAAATAAGTCTAATTTAGTTTGATTGATGTTGT
>JAVKLI010000016.1:0-2835 GCA_031539425.1 Bacteroidia bacterium | reverse complement strand
TTGACTTATTATGGGCTGTCCGCTAAAATTTTTACTTTTACTCATTACTTAACTTTTGTCGTAAAAATTAAAGTAATAAAAAAAGGGAGATGGTAGAAATACCGCTCCCTTTTAAATTGTTTTATCGGACACTAATAATAATAAATCATATAACATAACAGTGTTAAAGGTATGTAGGTGTTTAGCGATAAACAGCACTCAATATAATTTTGATAATAAAAAAACTATATTGTTTATTTGTTAAACTTTTACCAAATTCTTGTAAATCTACTTTGTAGAATTATTTGAAATAATTACTGTTCTATATTTTAGGTTAAGTACTTATTTTGCTTTAAAAGATTGGATGGCTTGTTTGGTAAAGTCTGATAATACTAGTTTGCCACTAATTTTGGCTCTATCTATTAGTAGTTGATTCCAATGCTCTGTACCTTCCCATAATATTTGTTTAATGTGCTGCATAGCCTCTGGATTGCTTTTTAATAATTTTTGTATTAACACATTTATGGCTTCATCCATTAATGTTGCATCATCATAGATATCTGCATACATTCCATTTTTTTGAGCCCACTCAGCCGTTTGCCATTCTGTAGCATTTATAGTCATTTGCCCAAAGGCAGCCTTACCAATTTTTCTTTCTACTGCTGGGGCAACTACAAATGGGCCAATGCCTACTGCTAATTCGCTTAGTTTTACAGATGCTGCTTTTACTGCAAATGTGTAATCGGCGCTACAGGCAATGCCTACGCCACCTCCAATAGCTTTACCTTGCACGCGAGCTATCACTAATTTTTGAACCGTGCGAATGGCGTTAATTACATGGGCAAAACCAGAAAAAAAATGTAACCCTTGTTCAAAATTTGAAATGGCAATTAATTCATCAAAGCTAGCACCAGAGCAAAATGTTTTGTCCCCTTCACTTTTAAGTAAAATAACTTTTACGTCATTATTTGCACCTAATTGCGTTATTTCTTTTGCTAGGTTAAAAAGTAATTTACTTGGTAAGCTATTGCTTTGTGGATGAAAAAAGTTTATTGAACCTAATTCATTTTGTATGGTAACCTTTATTTCCCCGTTCATGATTTTAGTTAATGGTTTTTACTGCAGTTATTTCTGGTACTGATTTTTTAATAGTTTCTTCAATGCCTGATTTAACAGTCATAGCACTCATGTGGCAATTACTGCAAGCACCCTTTAATTCTATTAATGCTACGTTGCCTGGTTCTATACTTAATAATTCAACATCACCTTCATCTGCATTTAAGTATGGTCTAATATTGTTTAAAGCTAAATTAACTCTATTAAAAAGGGCTGTGCTCATTTGTTATTTAATTAAGATAACTTTAAAAAGGTTAGGCTTTTTTTAAATTTTCGTCAATAGTGTCTAAAAACTCTTCAGTGTATAAATAGTGTTTACCATGTTCTACATTGTTTCCAAAGGTGCATACAGCAAGGTCTTTGGTCATTTTACCACTTTCTACTGTTTCAATACATACTTTTTCCAGTTTTTCAGCAAATGTAATAAGTTCAGCGTTATTATCTAATTTTCCTCTAAATGCCAAACCTCTCGTCCATGCAAAAATACTAGCTATAGGGTTTGTAGATGTACGCTTTCCTGCTTGATGGTCTCTGTAATGTCTTGTAACTGTGCCATGTGCGGCTTCTGCTTCCATTGTTTTACCATCTGGAGTAACTAATACAGAGGTCATTAAACCTAATGATCCAAACCCTTGCGCTACGGTATCCGATTGCACATCGCCATCATAATTTTTACAAGCCCACACAAAATTGCCATTCCATTTAAGTGCTGAGGCCACCATGTCGTCTATAAGCCTGTGTTCATAAACTATGCCAACTGCATCAAATTTTAATTTAAATTCTTTTTGATACACTTCTTCAAAAATATCTTTAAAAAATCCATCATATTTTTTTAAAATGGTATTTTTAGTAGATAAATATAACGGCCATTTTTTATTTAATGCCATATTAAAGCAAGCAGCAGCAAAGCCTCGAATAGATTCTTCTACGTTATACATGCCCATTGCTACACCTGCGCCTTTAAATTGAAACACTTCGTGTTCAATCACTTTACCGTCTGCTCCTTCAAATTTCATGGTAAGTTTTCCTTTTCCTGGCACCACAAAATCTATTGCTTTGTATTGATCTCCAAATGCGTGTCTACCAACAATAATAGGGGCCGACCAGTTAGTTACTAAGCGTGGCACATTTTTACAAACTATAGGTTCTCTAAATACGGTGCCGTCTAATATGTTTCTAATAGTGCCATTAGGTGATTTCCACATTTGTTTTAGGTTAAATTCGGTAACTCTAGCTTCGTCTGGAGTTATAGTAGCACATTTTATGCCAACGCCATATTTTTTTATAGCTTCTGCCGCATCAATCGTAACTTGATCATTAGTAGCATCTCTATGTTCTACGCCTAAATCGTAATATTTTATATCAACATCTAAGTACGGAAGAATTAATTTATCTTTAATAAATTTCCATATAATGCGTGTCATCTCATCGCCATCTAGTTCTACAACAGGGTTTGCTACTTTAATTTTACTCATAATTATTTAATTTTTTGTGGTCAAATGTAAGGATATAAACTAATTTCAGTTGAATAAAAGTATGAAATTGAGTTGAAAATTTGTCGTACTTTTTATTATGAATAGCTGTTTTTTTTACTTAAGATGGGTTCTAAAAATTAGTTTTTAGAGGTTTGAATAAAAATCGTAGAACCCATTAAAACGATTTTTATAATCTGTACCCTCAAAAGTACAATATTTTTCCTTTACAACATCATAATCTATCTATCAGTGTATTTAATGTCTA
>JAVKLI010000096.1:0-25802 GCA_031539425.1 Bacteroidia bacterium | reverse complement strand
CAGCTATCAAGGTTGGCTAAATCAATAATATTAATGCCTCCAGACGATTTATGATGTTGATATGAAAACGGGTCGTTTAAATCTCTCATCAAAATTTTCATCCAAGGTGGCGATTTAAATACCCCATCATTTTTTGAATAGACTTGAGAAAATAATTCGGCCATACCATATTCACTATGAATTTGATTGGTTTGAAATTTGTTTTTTAGTATGTTATGTAATTCTTGTTTACTCACTTCTGGCCGTGTGCCTTTCATACCTCCAGTTTCAATTACTTTAAATTGTGGGTAAGGCAAAGAAATGTTTTGTTCCGATAGATCTAACATGGCATATGAAAGCCCAAAAATAAGCGTAGGCATATTACGTTCTTTTAATTGTTCTATCACATACATTAATTTTTGAAAATCGTTTAAATAAAAATTACTTAATGGGTGATCTGATTGTTTAATAAAATAATCTAACATTGTAACCAAAGATGAATGCTGCTGTTCATGTAACGAAGGCGTTAAAGCTAAAATGCAAAAATTACTTAAAGCTTGGTAATGCAATTCAAAACAAGTTTTAGCGAGTAGTTTATAATATTCTAAATAAAACACAAAATGTTTTGAATGCTGCTGGCTTGTGGTACCGCTACTTTTAAAATACTGTTGATTTGAATGAATGGGTAAACAAGTTACACTGTGTGTTTTAAAAAATGAAATAGGCAAACATGGAATTTGAGAATAATGCGTTACTTTATTTTTATTAATACCTAGTAACTCTAAATATTGCTTGTATATATGGCATTGAGACGATTGAAAATTGAATACTTGCAAAGCTAAGGTGTTAAAATCTAAATTCGACTTTAAGTCAAATAACAATTTACTATACTTCAGCTTGTCAATATGTTTTTGAAAATCCATTATAATGAGACATCAAAATTATCTAATTTTACTTTTAATGTTTAAATATATCTTTAATATGAAATTATTTTTTTTAACCCTATCCTTATACACTTGTTTAAACCTAACTCTAAAAGCTCAAAAAGCTGATGGACTTGTAAAATGGGTTACCTTTAAAGAAGCACAAGAAAGCTTAAAAACTAACCCAAAGCCATTATTAATAGATGTGTACACTAATTGGTGTGGATGGTGCAAGCACATGATTAACACTACCTATTCTGACCCTAATATTGCCGCTTATATCAATGCCAATTTTTATCCTATAAAATTTAATGCAGAAACTAAAGATAGCATTATGTATAATGGAAAATTATACAAAACCACCTCTCCCGCATCAAATGCCACCCACGAACTGGCTATTAAGTTAATAGGAAATAATTTAAGCTATCCTTCTACTTTTTTTAGTGCCGATAATTTTGAAGTAAACTTATTATCTCAAGGGTATTTAGATATTGCAAAATTTACACCATTACTTACTTTTTTTTCAGAAAAAACATATAAATATGTTAATGTAAATGAGTATTCTCAAGCGTACAACAGAGCCTTTGTTGATACTAACTTTGTTAAAAAACACATTAAATATTACACCTTACCAGAAATAGAAAAATTACAACAAACAAAACCTAAAAAAATATTATTGAATTTGTTTGCCAATTTTAATATGGCAAGCAAAGTACAAAGCTTAACTACATTAAAAGATACAGCTATTGTAAATTATTTAAACAAAAATTATTATGTATTAAACTTAAATGTTGAAAGTAATGATACCATCATATTTAAAAATGAAAAGCATTTTAAAGTTAACAACGGTCAAATAAGTTTGCATTCATTGGCGTATAAAATTTGTAACGGCACTTTACAGTTTCCCTCATTAGTAGTGCTTGATGAGCTGTATAATACAATTGGGGTGTTAAATGTGTACTTTGCCCCAAGCAATTTATTACCAGCCATTAGCTTTTATGGCTCCAATGCATACAAACAAAAAAGTTGGCAAGATTACATAGTAGAGTACCACAAAATAAAATAAAAAAAACTTAATTGATTGATAAAAACAATTTTGTAAATACTTTACTTTATCAATTGTATTATTTTTTTAAAATGTTGAATTACAATAATCAAATGTAAATTGAATATCCAAAAATATCATCAAAAAACTTTATATTAGCGTTTTTATTATAAATACATGGCCCAATTTCATCCTCTAAAGGTTAAAAATATTACTAAAGAAACGTCAGAAGCAGTTTCAATAGCATTTGATATACCCCCCACTTTACAAACAGATTACCAATTTAAACAAGGGCAATATTTAACATTAAAATTAAATATAGATGGTAAAGAATACCGCCGTTCGTACAGCATATGCAATAGTCCTTATGGAGATAAGGAATGGCGTGTAGCAATCAAAGAAGTTAATGGAGGTGTTGTATCTACATATTTAAATCAAAAATCAAAAATTGGCGATACTATTGAAGTAATGACACCGATGGGTAGTTTCTATACTATACTAAACGGAGGAAATCAAAAACACTACGTGTTGTTTGCTGGAGGATCTGGCATAACCCCCATGATGAGCATTATCAAAAGCGTATTGTATATTGAAAAGAAAAGTAAAATCACTTTAGTATATGCTAACAAAAACGAAAAATCTACCATTTTTAAAAAAGAATTAGAAACACTAGTAGAATTAAATACAGATAAACTTCAAACTGTTTTTGTTTATGAAACTCCAGAAGAGTCTGTTAATGCTAAAAATAAAGGACTGTTAACCTTAGAAAGAATTAACCAAATACACAATATCAACCCCATTTTAAATGCTGATGAGTATTTTATCTGCGGCCCTGCACCTATGATGGAAAGCGTTAAAAACACTTTAGAATCTAACAAAACAGCAAAAGAAAAAATACATATTGAATATTTTTCGGCTGTAATGGATGAGTTAAATAAACAAACTAACTCTCAAACAACTCAACCAGCTAATGTTACAGCTAATGTTACTATTGTTCAATATGGTATAGAAACCAACTTTACCTTAAAAACTTTAGGTCACAATTTACTAGAGGCAGCTATAGAAGCAGGAGTAGATGCGCCGTTTAGCTGCAAAGGCGCCGTTTGTTGCACTTGTCGTGCTAAAGTAGTAGAAGGTAAAGTAATGATGAAAAATAACTTTGCCCTAACAGAAAAAGAAGTAGAAGAAGGATACATCCTAACCTGCCAAGCACATCCAATTTCAGAAAAAGTTGTTATTGATTACGATGCAATTTAAAAAAAAACAAAAAATAATCTATATTTAATTTAACCTTCAATTTATATACTATGTCAGCTTTAAATATCAAATTCAACACATCAAATAGGGAGTTATTTAACACTTTGAGACAACGGGTAGACGAATATTTCAAAACTAATCAAATATCAAAATTTGCTAATTATAAAATGGTTATTAAAACTATTGCTCTATTTGCACTTTATTTTACCCCCTATTTTTTACTAATTTTTAATACGTTTCCTAATACAGCAATGCAGTTTTTTTGCTGTTTATTAATGGGGTTTGGAATGAGTGGCATTGGCTTATCAGTAATGCACGATGCCGTGCATGGGGCTTATGCTCGAAACAAAACTATTAACGATTTGTTGTGCAAAAGCATGAATTTAATTGGTGGCTCTTCTTTAAATTGGTCAATACAACACAACACGCTGCACCATACTTACACCAATGTGCATGAAATAGATGAAGATATTGCTCCTGCTGGTTTTTTACGCTTTGAACCCCACGCTAAACTTAGCAAAATACATAAATACCAATTTCTTTATGCTTGGTTTTTTTATGGATTGATGACTATCATGTGGGCAACTACAAAAGATTTTAAACAATTGAGCAGGTATAATAGAAAAGACTTATTAAAACTAAAAAACACAACCTATAAAAAAGAACTAATCAATTTAATTTTCAATAAATTATTTTATTTTACCTACACTGTCATAATTCCATATATGCTTTTAGATTTACCATTTTATCAAATCATTATAGGCTGGCTTATTATGCATTATGTAGCTGGAATAATGTTGGCACTCATATTTCAGCCCGCACACGTAATAGATACTACCGATTTTCCATTACCAAAAGGCGGATCAATGGAAGATGATTTTGCTACTCATCAACTTAGAACAACCACTAACTTTGGCACAAACAGCATTTTTATGTCATGGTTTGTGGGCGGTCTTAATTTTCAAGTAGAGCATCATTTGTTTCCAAATATTTGTCATATACATTACAAAAAAATTGCGCCCATTGTTAAAAAAACAGTTGAAGAGTTTAATATCCCTTACCTATCTAAATCTACCTTTGTTGGCGCTATATACGATCATGCTAAAATATTATATGATCTAGGTAGACCAAATAAACTTAAAGCATAATTTAGGTTAAAGCTCTTAGTTAACATTTTTTTACAATTTATACTCTGTCATATGCTATAAAATATTGATATTCGAAACGTTTTATAAACTCAAATATATATATATATGAAAAAAATAGCTACACTTACTTTTATTTTTACACTCACCTTCAATTTACTAGGGCAGTCGTTAGGATATAACATCAATTTAAAATTTGAAAACGGAAAAGACTCTACTTATTATTTAGCCTACTATCAGTTTGATAAAAATTACTTAGCAGACTCGTGTAAAAACGTAAAAAATGGTCAAGTTATATTTTCTAGTACCACTGCTTTAGAGCCAGGAATGTACTACGTAGTAACTGCAGATAAAATGCGTTTGTTTGATTTTGTTGTTACTAAAGCAAATCAAAAATTTACAATTACAGCTAATTTAAACGACATGTTAAACACACTGTCATCTAACAACCAAGAAAACAAAAACCTATTTGAATATATTAAATATGTAGCCAAAAAAGGGTCTGATTTTAATAGCTTTAAAGCAAAAGCTGCATCCATGAATAAAAAAGATTCAACCAAATTTATGAATGAAAGCGTACAAAAAATGAACGCTGAAATAAAAGCTTTTGATGCCAAATTTATCGAAACAAATAAAAACACTTTTGTAGGTAATTTTATATTATTTAAATCTGAAAAAGAACCAACTACACCTTTAAAATTAAAAAGCGGTAAGCCAGATACGTTAGGAATGTACATGTATTACAAAAACCATTATTGGGATGGTGCTAATTTTGCAGAAGAAGGCATGCTAAGAACCCCAGTATTTGCAGATAAATTAAGCCGTTACTTTACAAGCGTGATAATTCAAGATCCTGATACTATTATAAAAGAAATAGATAAAATATTAACCGTAACACCTAAAGGCGAATTAACCCAAAAATTTTTAATAGGTCATTTTTTATATACTTACGAGTCATCTAAAAAAATGGGATTTGATAAGGTATTTGTACACATTATAGATAAATACGTAAATACTGGGTTAGCAAAAGAAGTTTACGACGCAGCAACAATTACTAAAATAAAAGAAAGAGGAGATGTTTTAAGACCTTTATTACTAGGAGCACAAGCCCCAGATTTATTAATGGTAGATACAACAGGGCAAAAAGTAGTTAGCAAAATGGGCTTTGATACAGTAAAAACAAGCGAAGGAGCTACAGCCTTATATCATAAAAACATACAAGCTATTACTGCTAATTTAACTTCTATGTATTCATTAAATGCAGAGTATACCATACTAGTATTTTGGGATGTAGATTGTGGCCACTGCCGCACAGAAATACCTAAATTAAATGAAATTTATAAAGAATTATTAAAAGAAAAAATAGATGTTAAAGTTTATTGCGCCTATACAAAATCAGATTTTGAAAAATATAAGCAATTTATCATTGACAATAAATTAAATTGGATAAACGTTTACGACCCTATTTATTTAAATAACATTAAAGATAAATATGATATCTACTCAACGCCAGTTATCTACATATTAGATAAAAATAAACGTATTAAAGCAAAAAGAATAGGCGTAGAAGATGTTAAAAAAATTATTCATTTAGTACAAGATGAAGAAAAACGTAAAGCTCCTAAAAAATAATATTAAACTCATATAATTATAATTAAACAAAAGGCCTTAATAAAGGCCTTTTGTTTTTAATCCCCATTTTTAAATTTATGATGAAACTTTCAACATTTCAACAGCACATATTGCAAGGCATACCAAATGAATTTCCTCCACAAGTACAATTTGACAACACTTTAAGCCATGCCCCAAAACGTAAAGACATATTAAATATTGAAGAAAAAAAATTAGCATTAAAAAATGCCCTTCGCTATTTTGATAAAAAATATCACAAAGAATTGTCTCAAGAATTTTTAGGTGAATTAAATACATATGGACGAATTTATATGTTTCGTTTTAAGCCCACATACGCTATATATGCAAGGCCTATATCTGAATACCCACACAAATCTATACAAGCAGCTGCTATTATGCACATGCTTAGCAATAATTTGGATAATGCTATTGCACAACATCCACAAGAATTAATTACTTACGGCGGCAATGGCGCTGTATTTCAAAATTGGGCACAATATTTAATAACCATGCAATATTTAGCTACCATGACGGACGAACAAACATTAGTGCTTTACAGTGGGCACCCTATGGGCTTATTTCCATCACACAAAAATGCACCACGTGTTGTAGTTACAAACGGCTTAATGATACCTAATTATAGCAAACCTGATGATTTAGAAAAATACAATGCGTTAGGCGTTACTCAGTATGGTCAAATGACTGCTGGATCTTTTATGTACATTGGTCCACAAGGCATTGTGCATGGCACTAATATCACTTTACTTAATGCCGCTCGAAAACTAAAATCAAATAATACATCTATAAAAGTATTTGTATCGAGCGGCTTAGGCGGTATGAGTGGCGCACAACCAAAGGCTGCAAAAATTGCAGGACTTATTTCCATAATTGCAGAAGTGAATATTAAAGCAGTAAATAAGCGCCATCAACAAGGTTGGGTAGATGAAATATTTGAAGATTTAAACGCTTTAGCAAAAAGATTAGATAAAGCTAAACAAGCCAATGAGGCTATTTCTATAGCTTATGTGGGTAATGTGGTTGATTTATGGGAATATTTTGTAATTAACCAAATTAAAATAGATATTGGCTCTGATCAAACTTCCTTACACAATCCATGGTCTGGAGGCTATTATCCATGCGGTTTTTCAGTAGACGAATCAAATAATTTAATCGCAAACCAACCTATTGAGTTTAAAACAGAAGTACAAAAAACATTAGTACGCCATGTAAATGCCATTAATACAATGGTTAGCGGAGGCATGTATTTTTTTGATTATGGTAATGCCTTTTTGTTAGAATCTGGCCGTGCAGGCGCAGATATTTACTTAACTGAAAAACCCACTTTTGGAGGGCTTACCAATGCTAGCTTTAAATTCAAATCTTATGTACAAGACATACTAGGCCCACAATGCTTTGATTACGGCTTTGGTCCGTTTAGATGGGTATGCACAAGCGCAAACACTCAAGATTTAAAAGAAACAGACTATATTGCTTTACAAGTATTGACAGATATTTTAACCACAGCTCCAAAAGAAATAGCACAACAACTTCAAGATAACATAAATTGGATAAAAAAAGCAGATGAAAATAAATTAGTGGTTGGCTCGCAAGCCCGCATATTATATGCAGATAGCGAAGGACGTATAAAAATAGCATTGGCAATAAACCAAGCAATTAAAAATAATAAAATATCAGCTCCCGTAGTGTTAGGTAGAGATCACCATGATGTAAGCGGTACAGATTCACCTTACCGCGAAACATCCAATATTTATGATGGCTCTAGCTTTACAGCAGATATGGCTACGCACACCTTTATAGGCAATTCATTTAGAGGCGCCACTTGGATTAGCTTACACAATGGAGGCGGTGTGGGTTGGGGAGAAGTAATTAATGGCGGTTTTGGTTTAGTATTAGATGGTACAGATGAAGCCGAAGAAAAAGCAAAATCAATGTTATTTTGGGATGTAAACAATGGCATTGCAAGGCGAGCCTGGGCCCGTAATAAAGAAGCCCAATTTGCAATACAAAGAGAAGAAGAACGAACGCCTACTTTAAAAGTTACAATAGCCAATTTGGTTGATGAAAACACAATAAATCAGTTGTTTTTTTAACTAATAAAAAATAAATTATAAAATTATTTATAAAATAATAACAAAATGTTTTGATGTAAATAAAAATAGTCTATATTTGCCCTCCTTTTAAAAGGAAAAATAAAATATTAGATAAAATAGTAACATAAAATGCCTACAATATCGCAATTAGTCCGCAAAGGACGCTACAAAGCACCAAATAAAAGCAAATCAATTGCATTAGATTCTTGCCCACAACGCCGTGGAGTGTGTACTCGTGTATATACAACTACGCCTAAAAAACCAAATTCAGCAATGAGAAAAGTGGCAAAAGTGCGTTTAACAAACAAACAAGAGATTATTGCTTATATTCCAGGTGAAGGACATAACTTACAAGAACACAGTATTGTGTTAGTAAGAGGAGGAAGGGTAAAAGATTTACCAGGAGTTCGTTATCATATTGTAAGAGGATCATTAGATACAGCAGGAGTAGAGGGAAGAAAACAACAACGTTCAAAATACGGTACTAAAAGACCTAAAGCAGGTGCACCAGCCCCAGCAGCAAAAGGTAAAAAATAAGACATTCAAAATTAAGATACAACTATGAGAAAATCCACAGCCAAAAAAAGAATTTTATTACCAGATCCTATTTATAACGATATTCTAGTAACTCGTTTTGTAAATAGTTTAATGTACGACGGTAAAAAAAATACGGCTACTGCAATATTTCACGAATGTATGGAAGTAGTTGCTAAACGTACTAGCGAAGATGGCTTAGAAATATTTAAAAAAGGTTTATCTAACGTAACACCTCAAGTAGAAGTAAGATCAAGAAGAATTGGAGGTGCTACATTTCAAATTCCATCAGAAGTGAGGCCAGAAAGAAAATTAGCATTAGCTATTAAATGGATGATAACTTACGCTCGTAAAAGAAACGAAAAATCAATGGCTCAAAAATTAGCAGGCGAAATTATTTCTGCATCCAAAGAAGAAGGAGCAGCTTTTAAAAAGAAAGAAGACGTTCATAAAATGGCAGAAGCCAACAAAGCATTTACTCACTTTAGATTTTAATTAGAAAAAATGGCTGATTTAAAATTCACTCGAAATATAGGTATTGCAGCACATATTGATGCTGGTAAAACAACAACTACCGAACGTATACTTTACTACACAGGTGTTAACCATAAGATAGGAGAAGTACACGAAGGTGCTGCTACTATGGATTGGATGGCACAAGAACAAGAAAGAGGAATCACTATTACGTCAGCTGCAACAACTTGCTTTTGGAAATACAGAGATAATAACTATAAAATTAATATCATTGATACCCCTGGTCACGTTGATTTTACAGTAGAAGTAAATAGGTCATTACGTATATTAGATGGATTAGTATTTTTGTTTTCAGCTGTTGACGGTGTTGAGCCTCAATCTGAAACTAATTGGAGATTAGCTGATAATTATAACGTAACACGTATCGGGTTTGTTAATAAAATGGACCGTCAAGGGGCAGATTTTTTAAACGTAGTAAAACAAACGAAAGAAATATTAGGCGGTAATGCAGTACCACTTCAAATACCAATTGGTGCCGAAGAGAACTTTATAGGTGTTGTTGATTTAATTAATTTTAGAGGTATTGTTTGGAATGAGCATGATAAAGGAATGACTTTTAAAGAAGTTCCAATTCCTGAAGATTTGTTAGAAGAAGCCACCATGTGGAGAGAAAAAATGCTCGAAGCAGTATCTGAATTTGATGATAAAATAATGGAGAAATTCTTTGATGCTCCAGAAACTATAACGGAAAGAGAAGTATTAGATGCATTAAGAAAAGCTTGCGTTGCAAACAAAATAGTGCCAATGGTTTGCGGATCATCATTTAAAAATAAAGGGGTTCAAACCATGTTAGATTTGGTAATGGAATTAATGCCATCACCACTAGATAAAAAAGAATTAGTTGGTACAAACCCTGATACAGGAGCTGAAGTAACACGTAAGCCAGATGCTAAAGACCCATTTACAGCTTTAGCATTTAAAATTGCTACAGATCCATTTGTAGGTCGATTATGCTTTTTTAGAGCTTACTCTGGCCGTTTAGATGCTGGCTCTTACGTATTAAATACCAGATCTGGAAACAAAGAAAGAATTTCTCGTATTTTTCAAATGCATGCCAATAAACAAAACCCTGTAGAATTTATTGAAGCAGGTGATATTGGCGCAGCAGTAGGTTTTAAAGATATTAAAACTGGTGATACACTTTGTGATGAAAAACATCCAATAGTATTAGAAGCCATGAATTTTCCTGAGCCTGTTATTGGAATTGCAATTGAACCAAAAACTCAAGGAGATTTAGATAGATTAGGTGTAGGATTAAATAAACTTGCAGAAGAAGATCCTACGTTTAGAGTGCACTCAGATCAAGATTCTGGTCAAACTATTATTTCTGGAATGGGAGAATTACATTTAGAAATTATTGTAGATCGTCTAAAGCGCGAGTTTAAAGTAGAAGTAAATCAAGGCGCTCCTCAGGTTGCTTATAAAGAAGCAATTACAGGAACTTACGAACATCGTGAAGTATACAAAAAACAAACTGGTGGTCGCGGTAAATTTGCCGATATTAAAGTAGTAATAAGCCCAGTTGATGCAGATTTTGATGCGTCAAAATCTGATTTACAATTTGTAAATGAAATTACTGGTGGCTCAATTCCTCGAGAATTTATACCATCAGTAGAAAAAGGATTTAAAGCTTCAATGGTTAATGGTGTACTAGCTGGATACCCATTAGATAAACTAAAAGTAAGATTGATAGACGGTTCATTCCACGCTGTTGATTCAGACTCCTTATCATTTGAAATATGTGCTAGAACCGCTTATCGTGAAGCATTAAATAGCTGTAAACCTGTATTACTTGAGCCAATTATGAAAGTAGAAGTACTTACACCAGAGCAAAACATGGGTGATGTAGTAGGGGATTTAAACAGACGTAGAGGGCAAATTGAAGGTATGGACTCTAAAAATAACGCACAGGTTATTAAAGCAAAAGTACCTTTATCTGAAATGTTTGGTTATGTAACACAATTACGTACACTTACATCAGGTAGAGCAACATCAACTATGGAATTTTCCCACTACGCAGATGCCCCAGCTAACGTAGCAGCAGATGTAATAGCAAAATCTAAAGGTAAAACAGAAAAATAATAATATCTAAAATTTCACACCCAATATAACCCGTTCTTTATATGACTCAACAACGAATTAGAATCAAATTAAAATCTTACGATTATAATTTAGTAGATAAATCTGCTGAAAAAATTGTAAAAACCGTTAAGATGACAGGAGCTGTAGTAAATGGACCAATTCCATTACCTACAAACAAAAGAATTTTTACCGTATTACGATCTCCACACGTAAACAAAAAAGCAAGAGAACAATTCCAAGTGTGTGATTACAAACGTTTATTAGATATTTATAGTTCATCATCTAAAACTGTTGAAGCATTAATGAAATTAGAGTTACCTAGTGGTGTAGAAGTAGAAATTAAAGTTTAGGTAGTTTGTAAATAAAAAATTAAATAAGAGAATAAATAATAAAAAATAATATGTCAGGAATAATTGGTAAAAAAATCGGAATGACTAGCTTTTTTGATGCCTCTGGTAAATACATACCATGCACAGTAGTAGAAGCAGGTCCTTGTGTGGTTACACAAGTAAAAACCAATGAAAAAGATGGGTATACATCTCTTCAGTTAGCTTTTGAAGAAAAGAAGGAAAAACATACCTCATCAGCTATGAAAGGTCATTTTGAAGCTGCAAAAACAACCCCAAAGCGTAAAATAGTTGAATTTAGAACATTTGAAGCAGCAAAAAATGTAGGAGACACAGTAACTATAGACATTTTTGTAGAAGGTGATTTTGTAGATGTAGTTGGTACCTCAAAAGGTAAAGGCTTTCAAGGTGTTGTAAAAAGACATGGATTTAGCGGAGTAGGAGGGGCTACTCATGGTCAGCACGATAGACAAAGAGCACCAGGTTCATTAGGCGCATCATCTGACCCATCTAGAGTATTTAAAGGAATGCGAATGGCAGGAAGAACAGGAGGAAACAGAAAAAAGATACAAAATTTGGTATTAGTAAAAATGATGCCTGAAAAAAATCTTCTATTAATTAAAGGTTCTATTCCAGGGCCAAAAGGATCTTACGTAATAATTGAAAAATAGTAGCCATATGCAAATAGATATATTTAACATAAGTGGAAAAAAAACAGCTAAACAAGCAAACCTTAGCGACGCTGTATTTTCTATAGAACCAAATGATCATAGCATTTATTTAGATGTAAAACATCATTTAGCTAGTCAAAGACAAGGGACTCATAAATCTAAAGAAAGAGCAGAGATTGCGAGAACTACCAAAAAACTAAAGCGTCAAAAAGGTACAGGTGGCGCAAGAGCTGGTTCTATGAAATCACCTTTATTTATTGGTGGTGGACGTGCTTTTGGGCCAAGACCGAGAGACTATGATTTTAAATTAAATAAAAAAGTTAAAGTATTAGCTAGAGTATCAGCTTTAACTTATAAAGCAAAAGAAAATGCAATTACTGTATTAGAAGAATTTTCATTTGAAACACCAAAAACAAAAAGTTTTATCGATTTAATAAAAAACTTAAAATTAGACAATAAAAAAACACTTTTAGTGATTGGTGATACAAATAAAAACATATATTTGTCGGCTAGAAATTTACAAAATTCAAAAGTTGTAAAAGCTTCAGATTTAAACACCTACGATATTGTAAATGCACAATCAATTATATTAACAGAAACTGCAGTTCGAGTATTAGAAACAATATTAACTCAATAAGATGAACATCATAATTAAACCCATCATTACCGAAAAAGTTACTTCTATGGCAGAGAAGCTAAACACTTATGGTTTTGTGGTTGAAAAATCCGCCAATAAAATACAAATTAAACAAGCCGTAGAAAAAATGTACGGAGTTAAGGTAGATTCAGTAAACACACAACAATACGTAGGTAAAGTTAAAACAAGAAACACTACAAGAGGCTTAGCCGTTGGCCGTGTTAACCGTACTAAAAAAGCTTTTGTTACGCTAAAAAATAGCGAAGTAATTGATATCTATTCTACTAACGATTAATTTGTATATAATACCATGTCATTAAAGAAATTTAGACCACTAACTCCAAGTCAACGCTTTAAAATAGCAACTGATAATTCAGACATTACAACCAACATTCCTGAAAAATCACTTATCACATCTACAAAAAGTAGCGGCGGTAGAGATAATACAGGTAAAATGACCATTAGAAATATTGGCGGTGGTCATAAAAAACAATACAGAATTATTGATTTTAAAAGAAATAAAGATAATATTGCCGGCACAGTTGCTTCTATTGAGTATGACCCAGGAAGAACTTGCAGAATTGCTCTTATAGTATATAAAGACGGTGAAAAACGTTATATATTAGCCCCTCAAGGCTTAAAAGTTGCGCAAACCGTTATGTCTGGTTCAAAAGCAACTCCTGAAATTGGAAATACGCTTTTACTATCAGATATTCCATTAGGAACAAATATTCATAATATTGAATTAAGACCAGGTCAAGGCGGTGCCATGGCTCGCAGTGCTGGTACTTATGCTCAATTAACAGCAAGAGATGGTAAATACGCTATTTTACGTATGCCTTCAGGCGAAGTAAGAATGATTTTAATTACTTGCAAAGCAACTATTGGAGAAATTTCTAATCCAGACCATAACTTAGAAATATCAGGTAAAGCGGGTCGAAGCAGATGGTTAGGTCGTAGACCTCGTACTAGAGCCGTAGCTATGAACCCAGTAGATCATCCAATGGGTGGAGGTGAAGGTAGGGCTTCAGGAGGGCAGCCAAGATCAAGAAAAGGCTTACCAGCTAAAGGCTTTAAAACAAGATATAAAGCAAAATCGTCAAATATCCACATTATAAAAAGAAGAAAATAATTAATAAAAGTTTAATGGTGGTTTAAAAACCATTCAAAACAAATTTAAAATATGGCACGTTCACTAAAAAAAGGACCATTTATAGACCATAACCTTGAAAAAAAGGTTACTCAAATGAATGCGAATAATAAAAAAACAGTACACAAAACATGGGCTCGCCGCTCAGTTATTTACCCTGAAATGGTAGGGCATACATTTGCTGTTCATAATGGAAACAAATTTATACCTGTTTATATTTCAGAAAACATGGTAGGCCACAAATTAGGTGAATTTGCTGCAACACGCACATTTAAAGGTCACTCAGGTAATAATAAAAAATAATAGCTATTTTAATATAACACACTGAATATGGGAAAGAGAAAAAAAATAGCTGCAGATGCTCGAAAAGTAGCAAATAAATCAACCTATTTTGCTAAACTAAGTAATTGTCCTACATCTCCGCGTAAAATGCGTCAGGTAGCCGATTTAATTAGAGGGGTTGAAGCATACAAAGCATTAAACATTTTAAAGTTTAACACTAGAGAAGCATCTGGAAGATTAGAAAAATTATTAAAATCTGCTATTACCAATTACCAAGAAAAAACAGGTAATACCGCTGACGAAAATAAACTTTACGTTTCATCAGTAATGGTAGATAGCGCATTAATGGCAAAAAGATTAAGAACAGCACCACAAGGAAGAGGATATAGAATAAGAAAACGTTCTAACCATGTAACTCTTCAAGTAAGCGAAATTCAAGTCGTTAAAGAAGAAAAAACAACAAAAGTAACTAAAGCAGAAGCATAAATTTTTAAACAAATGGGACAAAAAGCAAATCCAATAGGACTTAGAGTAGGAGTAATTAAAGGCTGGGATTCAAACTGGTTTGGAGGAAGAAACTATTCTGAAAAAATAGTTGAAGACTATACCATTCGCGAGTATCTAATTGCTCGTTTACCAAAAGGGAGTGTTTCTAAAATAATAATTGAAAGAACATTAAAACTAGTAACAGTTACTATAAATACCGCTCGTCCGGGAATTATTATTGGTAAAGGAGGTAAAGAGGTTGATAAATTAAAAGAAGAATTAAAGAAAGTTTCTAAAAAAGAAGTTCAAATAAATATATTTGAAATTAAACGTCCAGAGTTAGATGCACGCCTTGTTTCCCAAGGTATAGCAAATCAAATAGAAGGGAGAATTTCTTTCCGTAGAGCAGCAAAAATGTCTATTGCGTCTACGATGAGAATGGGGGCTGAAGGGATTAAAGTTTTAGTGTCAGGTAGATTAGGTGGTGCGGAAATGGCACGTTCTGAAGGATATAAAGAAGGAAGAACGCCATTGCAAACATTACGTTCAGATATAGACTATGCAGTGGCAGAAGCCCATACTACATTTGGAAGAATAGGCGTAAAGGTTTGGATTTGTAAAGGTGAAATTTATGATAGAAGAAATTTAACGCCAAATTTTATGTCTGAAAGAGAAAAAAAACTACCTTCTCCAGCAGCAGATTCTAAACAAGCTCCAAAAGGTAAAAGAGAAAAAAGAAGTAATTATTAAAAAATTTAAGATAAGAACATATGTTACAGCCAAAACGTTCGAAATATAGAAAAATGCACAAAATGAAAATTAGAGGCATCGCTAAACGTGGCGATCAGTTAGCCTTTGGTTCATTTGGTATCAAAGCACTAGATGAGTGCTGGGTTACTTCACGTCAAATTGAAGCAGCCCGTGTAGCTATTACGCGTTTTATGAAAAGAGAAGGACAAGTGTGGATACGTATTTTTCCAGATAAACCAATAACCAAAAAACCAGCAGAGGTACGTATGGGGAAAGGTAAAGGAGCGCCAGAATATTGGGTGGCACCAGTAAAAAAAGGACGTATGCTTATTGAAGCGGAAGGTGTTCCGTTAGAAGTAGCAAAAGAAGCGTTAAGATTAGCTGCTCAAAAATTACCAATAACTACAAAATTTATACTTCGTAGAGATTTTGTAGAAACAGTTGAAACTAAATAAACTTATTAATATATGAAAAAGACAAATTATTCAAGTTTAGCAAAAGAAGAATTAATTGCAAAAATAGCAGAAGAAAAAAGCAGATTGCAAAAAATGAATTTAAAACACATCATTTCTCCCATTGAAAATCCTTTAAAAATAAGATATACAAGAAGAGAAATTGCTAGACTATCTACAGAATTAACAAAAAGAAACGCAACAGCTTAACTATATGGAAATTATACGTAATTTAAGAAAAGAAAAAATTGGCATTGTTAAAAGCAACAAAATGGAAAAATCCATAGTAGTAGCTGTAATGCGTAAAGTAAAGCACCCTAAATATGGTAAATTCGTTAACAAAACATCTACCTTTGTGGCGCACGATGAAAAAAACGAATGCAGTATAGGCGATACAGTAAAAATATCTGAAACCCGCCCTTTGAGCAAAACAAAGAGATGGAGATTAGTAGAAGTAATGGTAAAAGTAAAATAATTTTTTAGAACTCATAAACAATGGTACAAAACGAATCAAGACTTACTGTAGCAGATAATAGCGGGGCAAAAGAAGTTTTAGTAATTAGAGTATTAGGCGGAACAAGAAAGCGCTACGCATCTATTGGCGATAAAATAGTTGTAACAGTTAAACACGCATTACCATCTGGTAACGTAAAAAAAGGAACCGTACACAAAGCAGTAATAGTAAGGGTTAAAAAAGAAACAAGCCGTCCAGACGGATCATATATACGTTTTGATGACAATGCTTGTGTATTACTTAACCAAGGAGATGAAATAAAAGGTACTCGTATTTTTGGTCCAGTAGCTAGAGAGCTAAGAGAAAAGCAGTTTATGAAAATCATTTCATTAGCCCCAGAAGTACTATAAAATTAAGAGAATAGCATATGAAAGCATATAAAATAAAATTAAAAAAAGGTGATAAAGTACGTGTTATTACTGGCGTATCTAAAGGGCAAGAAGGCGTTATACAATCAATAGACACTGTAAAATTAAGAGTAGTGATTGAGGGCGTTAACATGATAAGTAAACACACTAAACCAAGTGCCAAAAATGCAGATGGTGGTATTATCAAAACTGAAGGCACTATTCATTTATCAAACGTAATGCTACTTGAAGGTGGTAAAACCGTAAGAACAGCCCGAGTATTAAATACAACAACAAACAAACTTGAAAGAGTATCAAAAAAAACTAAAGCAGTAATTTAAAAATATGTCAACTTATAATCCGAGATTAAAACTCAAGTACAAAGAAGAGATTGCAGGTAAATTAATGAAGCATTTCAAATTTACTTCAAATATGCAAGTACCTAAGCTTCAAAAAATATGCATTAACCAAGGTATTGGCGAAGCTGTATCAGATAAAAAATTAATAGAATCTGCTATAAAGGAAATGACCACAATTACTGGACAAAAGGCAGTAGCTACTTATTCCACAAAAGATATTTCTAATTTTAAATTAAGAAAAGGCGTAGCAATTGGTGTTAGAGTTACTCTAAGAGGCGAAAAAATGTTTGATTTTTTAGACCGTTTAATAGCATCCTCTTTGCCTCGTATAAGAGATTTTAAAGGCGTAAGCGAAAAAGGATTTGATGGTCAAGGCAACTATACTTTAGGAATTACCGAGCAAATTATTTTTCCAGAAATCGACATAGATAAAGTAAGCAAAATACAAGGTATGGATATTACCTTTGTAACATCTACTAAAAACGATGAAGAAGCAAAAGAATTACTAACAGAATTTGGTATTCCATTTAGAAAAAAATAATAAAGAAAACATTAAGATATGGCAAAAGAATCAATGATTGCAAGGGATACTAAACGTAAAAAATTAGTAGACCTATACAGCGAAAAAAGAGCAGAACTTAAAAAAAATGGCGATTACACAGCTTTACAAAAATTACCAAAAAATTCGTGTAAAGTAAGAATGCGTAACCGATGTAAATTAACTGGAAGACCAAGAGGCTATATGAGAGACTTTGGTATTAGCCGTGTTACATTTAGAGAAATGGCCTTATTTGGCTTGATACCAGGAGTAACTAAATCAAGTTTTTAATTAAAATAAATATTAACTATAATTATTCTATTAGATTGGAATAACATATTAAACAAAAAAAAATGACAGATTCAATAGCAGATTACCTTACAAGATTAAGAAACGCCATAGGGGCAAAACACAAAACAGTAGAAATTGCAGCTTCAAATTTAAAAAAAGACATCACTCGTATTCTATTTGAAAAAGGGTATATTTTAAATTATAAATTTGAAATCAACGAAAAAAAACACGAAACTATTATAATAGCACTAAAATATAATACAACAACCAAATTAAACGCCATCAGAACCTTAGATAGAGTATCTAGTCCAGGTTTACGCCAATATGTTGGAGTAGAGGATATGCCAAGGGTTTTAAATGGCTTAGGAATAGCTATTATATCTACATCAAAAGGTGTAATTACCGATAAAGAAGCTAAAAAGCTTAATGTAGGTGGAGAAGTTTTATGTTACATTTCATAATTTAATTTTAAGAATTTATGTCACGAATAGGAAAATTACCAATCACAGTGCCAACAGGGGTAGATGTGAAAATAAATAAATCCGAAGTTACCGTTAAAGGAAAATTAGGGGAGTTAAAACAAACTATAGATTCTGATATTACAATTACACTAGAAGATGGTGTTATTCAATTATCAAGACCAACAGATCATAAAAGACACAGAGCTTTACATGGCCTATACAGATCATTAATTGCAAATATGATTAATGGTGTATCTGTAGGTTATAAAATTGAACAAGAGCTTGTAGGCGTTGGTTACAGAGCATCAAACAAAGGGCAATTGTTAGAGTTAGCATTAGGCTTTTCGCATAATGTATTAGTAGAATTACCTACAGAAGTAAAAGTTACTACTGCCTCAGAAAAAGGACAAAACCCAAAAATTACACTTGAAAGCCACGACAAACAATTAATTGGAATGGTTGCTGCAAAAATTAGAAGTTTAAGAAAACCAGAACCATACAAAGGAAAAGGTATCAAATTTACTGGTGAAATACTAAGACGTAAAGCAGGAAAATCAGCAAGTAAAAAGTAATTTAACAAATTAAGAATTATATAACGAATTTATATGGCACTCACAAAAAAAGAAAGAAGAACAAGAATAAAGCTTAAGATACGTAAAAAAATATCCGGAACAGCTACATTACCACGTTTATCTATTTTTAGAAGCAACACCGGTATTTATGCCCAATTAATAGATGATAATAATGGTAAAACGATTGCTACCGCTAGTTCTAACGACAAATCATTAGCTGGTAAAAAAGTAACCAAATTAGAGCAAGCTTCTACAGTTGGTAAAATGATTGCTGAAAAAGCAAAAACTACAGGAATTACAAATGTAGTATTTGATAGAAGCGGTTATTTATATCATGGACGCATCAAATCATTAGCAGATGGTGCAAGAAGTGCGGGATTGGTATTTTAAATAAAAAATTAAAAAGGAGAATATGTCAAACGAAATTAAAAAAGTAAAATCAAGCGAAATCGAATTAAAAGATAAGCTTGTAGCTATTCAAAGAGTAACTAAAGTAACCAAAGGTGGACGTCACTTTAGTTTTGCAGCTATTGTAGTTGTAGGGGATGGAAAAGGTGTTGTTGGTCATGGATTAGGAAAAGCCAATGAAGTAACCGATGCTATATCTAAAGGAATTGATGATGCTAAGAAAAACTTGGTAAAAGTACCGGTATTAAAAGGTACTATACCTCATTCTGATAACGGAAAATTTGGCGGATCTAGAGTATATTTACAACCAGCATCTCACGGTACTGGAGTAATTGCAGGTGGTGCTATGCGTGCCGTATTAGAAAGCGTAGGTATTACAGATGTACTTGCAAAATCTAAAGGTTCATCTAACCCACACAACGTAGTAAAAGCAACAATTGATGCCTTAGCAAAAATGCGAGATCCTTACACTGTATCTAGACAAAGAGGTATATCATTAGATAAAGTATTTAACGGTTAAAATTAAGAGACATGGCAAAAGTAGAAATAACATTAAAAAGAAGTCATATAAAGCGCAACAAAACTCAAGTAGCAACTGTTAAAGCTTTAGGATTAAAAAAAACAAGTCAATCTATTGTTAAAGATGTGAATCCGCAAATTCAAGGAATGATAGATAGTATAGCACATTTATTAGAAGTAAAAAGCATCTAATTATCAACCAAATAATATTATTAGAATATGAAATTAAATACATTAACCCCAGCATCAGGATCAATAAAACAAAACTTTAGAAGAGGTAGAGGTCAAGGTTCTGGTGGCGGAGGAACTGCTACTCGTGGGCATAAAGGAGCACAATCACGTTCTGGTCATTCAAAAAAGCGAGGTTTTGAAGGAGGTCAAATGCCGTTACAAAGACGTGTACCTAAGTTTGGATTTAAAAACATTAATAGAATTGAGTACAAGGGGGTAAATCTTGATATTATTCAAAGATTAATAGAAGTAAAAAAAGTATCAGAAATAAACTTAGAGGTTTTAATTCAAAATGGATTAGCATCTAAAAATGATTTAGTTAAAATTTTAGGTAGAGGAGAATTAAACTCAAAAATTAATATAACAGCACACGCCTTTACAGAAAAAGCTAAAAAAGCAATAGAAACAAAAGGCGGGACTACAAAGCAACTTTAATCAATGAAAAAACTAATAGATACATTTAAAAACATTTGGAGCATAGAAGAGCTTAAACAGCGTATTCTTGCTACCTTAGGCTTTATATTAATATATAGACTCGGTTCTTATGTTGTATTACCTGGTATAGATGTTGATATGTTATCTAAAATTAATGAAAGTACAGATGAAGGCGGGATAATAGCCTTAATCAATGCCTTTGCAGGTGGTGCTTTTAGTAGAGCCTCTGTATTTGGTTTAGGAATTATGCCCTACATCACGGCTTCCATAGTAGTTCAATTATTGGGTATGGCCATTCCTTATTTTCAAAAAATGCAAAAAGAAGGGGAAAGCGGACGTAAAAAAATTAATCAATATACACGCTTTTTAACCGTATTAATTACAGCAGTTGAGGCACCTGGCTATTTAGCAGCCTATGTTTACACAAAACAAGGTGTTGTAACTATTGATCATACTTGGTTTGGCATCCAATCTACCATTATACTAGTAGCAGGCACTATGTTTGTAATGTGGTTAGGCGAAAGAATAACAGATAAAGGACTTGGAAACGGAATTTCATTAATTATCATGATTGGTATTATTGCCCGTTTACCATTTGCATTAACTTCTGAATTTGGATCAAGGTTTCAATCATCTGGTGGTGGTTTAATTATGTTTTTACTAGAATTGGTATTTTTAATGCTCATCATTGTTAGTTGCATTATGCTTATTCAAGGCGTACGAAAAGTACCGCTGCAATACGCTAAAAAAATAATGGGAAGTTCACAAATAGGGTCAGGGGCTCGTCAATACTTACCTTTAAAAGTAAATGCCGCTGGAGTTATGCCAATCATTTTTGCTCAAGCTATTATGTTTATACCTTCAGCTATAATGAGCTATACCAATGGCAACGGTGGCGTATTTGCCGATAGATACGGCTTTTGGTACAACTTTATTTTTGCCTCATTAATTATTATTTTCACTTATTTTTATACAGCTATTACCATCAATCCAACTCAAATGGCTGATGATATGAAGCGAAATAGCGGTTTTATACCAGGTGTAAAACCTGGACAAGAAACAGCAAGTTTTATTGATACAGTAATGTCTCGAATTACATTACCTGGCGCCTTATTTTTAGCATTTATTGCTATTCTACCAGCAATAGCCATAAAATTAGGTATTAATAGTGCTTTTTCAGATTTTTATGGCGGTACCTCATTGTTAATATTAGTAGGTGTTGTATTAGATACCTTACAACAAATTGAAACTTTTTTATTAAACAAACACTATGATGGCTTAATGCAATCTGGTAGAATAAAAGGGCGTAACTCAGTGATTAACTAAAAAGAATGTCTAAACAAGCAAATATAGAATTAGATGGAACCATTATTGAATCGCTTGGAAATGCTATGTTTAGAGTGGAATTAGAAAATGGACATATTGTTTTAGCTCACATATCTGGAAAAATGAGAATGCATTATATTAAAATATTAACAGGCGACAAAATTAGATTAGAAATGAGTCCATACGATTTAACAAAAGGAAGAATAACATTTAGATACAAATAAATCAGCATCATGAAAGTAAGAGCATCAATAAAAAAAAGAAGCGTAGACTGTAAAATAGTTCGACGTAAAGGAAAACTCTATATAATTAACAAAAAAAACCCTAAGTTTAAGCAAAGACAAAAATAATTGCTTACTTTTGCAAACTTTTAAAAACAAGTATATATCATAATGGCACGTATTGCAGGAATAGATTTACCAAAAAATAAACGAGGAGAAATAGGTTTAACTTATATTTTCGGAATTGGAAAAAGTCGCGCACAGCGAATTTTAATAGAAGCTGGAGTTGGCTTTAATAAAAAAGTAAGTGAATGGGACGATAATGAGCAAAATGCCATTAGAAAAATAATTAATGATAATTTTAAAGTAGAAGGAGCACTTCGTTCGGAGGTTACTTTAAACATTAAACGCCTTACAGACATTGGATCTTATAGAGGAATAAGACACAGAATAGGCTTACCTGTAAGAGGACAAAGAACTAAAACTAATGCTCGTAATAGAAAAGGTAAGCGTAAAACTGTTGCTAATAAAAAGAAAGTAACTAAATAGAAATTCAAATTAGGGTTAAAATATCACTATAAAAACATGGCAAAACAGGCAACAGCATCAGAAGTAGCAAAAGCGAAAAATAAAAAAAGAATTGTAAAAATAGAATCTGTGGGACAGGCTCATATTAATGCAACCTTTAACAATATTATTATTTCGTTAACAAATAATGACGGTCAAGTTATATCTTGGTCTAGTGCGGGTAAAATTGGATTTAGAGGGTCTAAAAAAAACACACCCTATGCAGCTCAATTAGCTGCTGGTGATTGCTCAAAAGTGGCGTCAGATTTAGGTTTAAAAAAAGTAAAAGTGTTTGTAAAGGGTCCAGGAGCTGGAAGAGAATCCGCAATCAGAACCATTGCTGCATCTGGAATTGAAATTTCAGAAATAGTAGACATTACCCCAATGCCACATAACGGTTGCCGCCCACCAAAGCGTCGTCGTTGCTAATAAATATAGATACAATAAAAAAATAATAGTTCAAAAAAAATGGCAAGATATACAGGACCAACATCCAAAATTGCAAGAAAATTTAGAGAGCCAATTTTTGGCCCAGATAAAGCATTAGAAAAGAAAAATTACCCTCCAGGAATGCATGGTAATTCTAAAAAGAAAGGTAAAAAATCAGAATATGCTATTCAATTAACAGAAAAGCAAAAAGCAAAATACACCTATGGTGTTTTAGAAAAACAATTTGCACTTACCTTTGAGCGTGCTACACGTGCACATGGTATTACTGGCGAAGTATTACTACAATTAATGGAGCGTAGATTAGATAACGTAGTTTACCGCTTAGGCATAGCTCCAACTCGAAGAGCAGCAAGGCAATTAGTATCGCATGCTCACATTAATGTAAATAATAAAACAGTAAATATCCCTTCTTATTCAGTAAAACCAGGAGATATAATTTCTGTAAGGGATAAATCACAATCTTTAGAAGTGGTTGTATCATCAATGAATAGCGCTTCTGAAAGCAAATATTCTTGGTTAGAATTAAATAAAAAAGATTTTGCTGGAACATTTGTTTCAATTCCAGAACGCACCATGATACCAGAAAACATAAAAGAGCAATTGATAGTAGAATTGTATTCTAAATAGTAATTAATTAATAAAGAAAAACAGTATAAAAAACGAGTAAAATGGCAATATTAAATTTTATAAAACCTGATAAAGTAATCATGATTAATTCAAACAACTCTGAAGGTCAGTTTGAATTTAGACCTTTGGAGCCAGGGTTTGGAATAACTGTAGGTAATGCACTAAGACGCGTGTTACTATCTTCATTAGATGGTTTTGCAATTACGAGCGTAAAAATTGAAGGTATTTCACATGAGTTTTCAACCATAAAAGGCGTTGTAGAAGACGTTACGGAAATAATATTAAATTTAAAACAAGTTCGATTAAAAAAACAACTTGAAACCACAGAAGTAGAAAAAGTAGTTATTCAATTTGGAGACGGTGATAAATTAACAGCCGGACATATCGCTAAAAACTCTAGTGCTTTTCAAGTATTAAATCCAGATTTAGTAATATTTCACTGTGAAAGCAGCTTGGAGCTAAAAATTGAACTTACAATAGGAAAAGGTCGTGGTTATGTTCCTGCTGAAGAAAATAAAACAGCTTCTGCGCCTCAAGGTACTATTTTTATAGATTCAATTTTTACGCCAATAAAAAATGTAAAATATACAATTGAAAATTATCGTGTTGAGCAAAAAACAGATTATGAAAAATTAATTTTTGACATTATCACTGATGGCTCAATAACCCCTAAAGACGCTTTAAAAGAAGCAGCTAAAATTTTAATATATCATTTTATGTTGTTTTCTGACGAAAAAATTACTCTTGAAACTAGTGAGAAAAAAGCATCAGAAGAGTTTGATGAAACTTCATTACATATGCGTCAATTTCTAAAAACACGTTTAGTTGATATGGATTTATCAGTTAGAGCATTAAATTGCTTAAAAGCAGCGGATGTTGACACCTTAGGCGAACTTGTTTCTTTTAACAAAAATGACCTATTAAAATTTAGAAACTTTGGAAAAAAATCTTTAACCGAATTAGAAGATTTAGTAAGCGCAAAAGGCTTACAGTTTGGAATGAATGTTCAAAAATACAAATTAGATAAAGAGTAATTTTTTACTTAATAAACATACTATAGATTAAAATTAGCTAGAAATGAGACACGGAGATAAAATTAATAATTTAGGGCGTACTGCTTCACACAGAAAAGCTATGCTTAGCAATATGGCATGTTCATTAATTGAACATAAACGTATTTTTACCACACTTGCAAAGGCAAAAGCATTGCGTGTATATGTTGAACCACTTATTACAAAATCTAAAGATGATACTACTCATAACAGGCGTATGGTATTTTCATACTTACGATCAAAAGATGTAGTTACAACTTTATTTAAAGAAGTATCTTTAAAAGTAGCTGACAGAAAAGGTGGTTATACGCGTATTATAAAAACTGGAAACAGACAAGGTGATGCTGCAGAAATGGCCATGGTTGAGTTTGTAGATTTTAATGAAGTTTACGTAAACGATAATAAAAAAGAATCCGAAGTTAAAGCAAAATCAACCAGAAGGGGTCGTTCTAAAAAAGGCGCTAATATTGCTGATGCAGATGCTGCTGAGGTTATTGAAGAATAATTTGTTATAATAAAGATTTGTAATTTAAAACAGCGCTAATTAAGCGCTGTTTTTTTTTAGTATCATTTAAAAAGTGATAAAATAACAAAAACAGCTTTTGTAGACAGGGCGTATTGCGCCCTATATACATAGTAAATGTAACTAATATATGCACACCAAAGCAAGATAAAAACAGCCCTAATATTTAATTAGAAGATCAGCACAGAGCCTATTATAAAAATTATTATTAGTGTCCGATAAAACAATTTAAAAGGGAGCGGTATTTCTACCATCTCCTTTTTTTATTACTTTAATTTTTACGACAAAAGTTAAGTAATGAGTAAAAGTAAAAATTTTAGCGGACAGCCCATAATAAGTCAAAT
>JAVKLI010000095.1:0-13135 GCA_031539425.1 Bacteroidia bacterium | reverse complement strand
ACTATGATATAAATAACAAAGACCTTTTTAACGCAAGTTAAAAGGGTTTTAAATTATATTAAAGGGTATTAAAATTTAAAGCCTAAAAATTGTACTTTTCTATTTGAAAAAGTGTATTTTTCTATTTGCGGATTATACAATACAGGCAAGTTATTAATCAAAATTGGAGATGTAACAAAAGAATTTGCATTTAGATAAATTAGATAAAATGGAACAACCTAGCGAAAATAACACGTTGATTAATCAGTTTTTAATATTTACAACATTCGTTTTCAATTTATTTGAAAAAATTACCGTGGAACAGTTGTATGTATGGGTATTTAGAATACTCACATTAACCTCACTTATTTTAATTATTATCATTAATTGGAATAAAGCAATGAAAGTATTATTTAATAAGAATAAATGAGTAAGAACACATATATTTTAGATGCTGGACATGGTGGCATGGTAAATGGCAAGCCTGTTACTAATGGTAAACGATCACCAAAACTTCCTGACGGTACCGTATTATACGAAGGTGTAAATAATAGGTTAATGGTTGAGTATATAAAAAAACAGTTTTTAGGTGAGGGAATTCGATTTTATGATTGTGTAAGTAGTGAATATGATGTTCCTTTAACTACTAGGGTTAATAGGGCAAATAAATTAAATGAAAAAACACCATGCGTTTATTTATCCATACATAGTGATGCTTTTGGAGATGGCTCAAAATGGAATGATGTAAGTGGTATAGGTATTTACACTTCTAAAGGCAATACTAAGTCTGATTCATTTGCCTCTTTATTTATAGAAGAGTTGTTTGACAATTTTAATGACACTATTAATTTGCGAATTGATACAACTGATGGTGATAAAGATAAGGAGGAAGATTTTTATGTTTTAAAAAAAACAAATTGTCCAGCTATACTTTGTGAGTTTGGGTTTCATACAAATTTAAAAGAAACTATACGTATGCAAAAAGATGATTGGCGCAATACAATTGCAAAATCATTAATATACGCAATTAAAAAATTTGAACATGAAAATTAATTATAAATGTTTTTTAAAAAACAAAAAAAGCACCTTATCAACAGTATTAGGTTTATTAGCAACCTGTGCAACAGCTATGGCTGTTTTAAACTTTGACACATTTAGCTTTAAAAATATTAACGACTTGGTTAAGTTATTTATTGTTCTATTACCAGCTATTAACGGCTATATAACTGAAATAAAAACAAGAATAAATGAATAGTAATATACCTTATAGATTAATATTATGGTTAGTTATTTGTATTATATTTTTTATTTTTTTAATTAAAAGATGTAATACCAAAACAAATCAAATTGATTTGATTAATATAAATTCAGATAGTTTAATTAAAGATTACAATTTAAAATTAAATAAAATTGATTTATTGAAATCTAAAACAAAAATAATATTGAAGCGTAATGATAGTTTAATAAAACTAAAATCAAAAGCGCTAATTAATTATAATAGCATTAAATCTAAAATAAAAGATACGATACATGATACAATTGTTAAATTGGTAATTATAAGTTGCGATAGTTTAAATTCTATAAATGATAGCATCATAAACTGCAAGGATAGTTTAATTGATAATTTAAAAAACACCATAAATTACAAGGATAGTTTGATTATGAATTTGCAAATACAGAATTCTGTATGTTCAATAAATTTAAATACTGCAAATAAAACTATTTTGGAACAGAAAAAAAGCATCCGAAATGAAAAAATTAAACTTTGGTTAACGGCAATAGTTGGAGGTTCATTAATTATTTTAAAATAAATAAAGTGGACATAAATAGACAAATAAAGACAATTAAAACTACAATGTCGGCTAGATGTCGGCTAAAGTTAAATATCTTAAAATAAAAAACCCCCATTTTATTGGGGGTTTTAGTTGGTTTAAATACATTTAAGTGATCTTGTAGGGATTCGAACCCCAAACCTTCTCATCCGTAGTGAGATGCTCTATCCAGTTGAGCTACAAAACCATTTAAAAAAATCGGGGGCAAATGTAAGGTTATATTCATTAACTTGCAAAAATTAAATTTTCTTTATGGAATCTATTATAAATGCTATTTGGGAAAATAGAGAATTATTACAAAAATCTGAAAGTAAAGAGGCAATAGCCCAAGTTATTACAAACTTAAATGACGGTAAAATACGTATTGCAAATCTTAATTCTGAAAATGAATGGCAAATACATGAATGGATAAAAAAAGCTATTTTGCTTTATTTCCCTATTAAAGATAACGAAACAATTTCCTTACCGCCATTTGAAATTCATGACAAAATTCCATTAAAAACAAACTTTGCTAAAAGTGGCGTAAGGGCATTACCTGGTGCTATAGCAAGGTATGGCTCTTTTATTGAAAAAAATGTGATTTTAATGCCCAGCTTTGTAAACATTGGCGCTTATGTAGCCGAAGGTACCATGGTGGATACTTGGGCTACAGTGGGCAGCTGTGCGCAAATTGGTAAACACGTTCATTTAAGCGGTGGCGTTGGTATTGGTGGGGTATTGGAGCCCATACAGGCAGCACCAGTTATTATAGAAGATAATTGCTTTATTGGATCCAGAAGCATTATCGTAGAAGGTGTTAAAATAGGTGCAGAGGCTGTAATAGGGGCTAATGTTTGTCTCACACAATCTACCAAAGTTATTGATGTAACTGGCCTTACACCTATTGAAACGACAGGCTACATTCCGTCACGAAGTGTAGTAATTCCTGGTACCTTACCAAAAAAATTTAATGCAGGAACTTACAATGTACCCTGCGCATTAATAATAGGAACCCGTAAGGAAAGCACCAATCTTAAAACATCATTAAACGATGCTTTAAGAGATTTTAATGTAGCAATCTAACTTTAGGGGGGGGCTAAAAATTAGTTTTTAGAGATTTGACTAAAAATCGTAGAACCCAACATTTATAGTAACCTGTCTTCATTTTATTGATGTATTTATAGTGCAAATATAAAATCAACTACCTGACATTCAGGTAAATTAATATATTATTACCGAATTTATCAACATTTAATTTATAGAACTCCCCCTTTATAAAATTTTAATATATTTGATATTCATACTTAACTTAAATATACTATGCTAAAATCTATTTTTAAAATTTGTTTGCTAGTTTTAACATTAACTTCAACTAGCTTTGCGGCGCCTGGCGATACTACTAAAATTGTGTTATATAAAGACAAACAGCTTCCTTATTATGGAAACTATGACACTACAGTTACCTTACCTACAGCAAAACGATATAGAAAAATTAATTTACATTACATATTAGGTCTATATGTATGCCCTGGAAACCCACAGTATTGTGGAAGCTGGGATTATACTACCAATTTTTATGTAGTGAATCCATCATTAGGAAATATTGAAATTGCTAGAGTTATAACCCCCTATGCTACAGGTTGGGTCAACAAAAACTGGAGTAATGATTATGTAATTGACGTAACAGATTACGCCTCTATACTTAAAGGTAACACTAAGTTTTCTTATGCATTTGGTGGTTATTCTTTCGGATTTAAAATTACCATGATATTAGAAATGATTGAAGGTGTTCCACCTATGGATGCCTTATCTGTACAGAATATATATAATGGTGAATTTACCTATGGACACCCCAATCCATCATTATCAATAGAGTCTAACTTAACGCCTAAAATTTTTGCAAATACAAACCAAGGTGGTATTACAATGGTAAAGCATTTAATAACCGGTCATGGCAATAACGGACCGCAATGTAGTGAGTTTTGTAAAAAATACTATGACTTAAAAGTGAATAATAATTTTGTGGCAAGGCAAGATATATGGAAAAGCGATTGTGGCCTTAATAATATTTACCCTCAAACTGGAACGTGGCTCATCGATAGAGCTAACTGGTGTCCTGGTGAAGCCGTTAGGCCGTTTTACCACAACATAACTTCTAATATAGGAACTGCACCAACATATACGGTAGATATAGATATGGAATATTATGTAGAATCTAACCAAAACGCTTATTATATCACAAGAACACACTTAATAAACTACTCAGCGCCAAACCATTCATTAGATGTAGAATTATCTGACATAATAGCTCCAAATGAAAATCAAAATTACACCCGGTTTAACCCCATTTGTGCCAATCCTCGTGTAAAAATTAAAAACGTTGGTAGCGCTTTAGTAACTTCTGTAGAAATAAAATATAACTTAAAGGGCGGGCAAGAATATACTACAACTTGGACAGGCAACTTACCATTTTTAAAAGATACTATAGTGGAACTAGGCCATAACATGCCAATGATGCTTGCAAATAACTCTAATTCCTTTATAGCTACAGTAGCTAAAGTAAACGGCAATATAGATCAAAACTCTTTAAATAATAGCTATCAAGTGAAATTTAACAAACCAGTAGTGTATCCAACAGAATTTATAGTATTATTTAAAGCTAATAAAGCTTCAAGCCCTACAAGACCGGGTGAAAATGAAACCACGTGGAAAATTATAGATCACGATGGAAATGTTGTAAAATCTCGCACAAATGCTGTAAATAATATTGTATACAGAGATACTGTAAGATTAAAATGGGGTTGTTATACCCTTATTATGGATGATGAGGGTTGCGAGGGGATTAGTTGGTGGGCAAATAGTTCGCAAGTTGGGTCAGGTATTTTTAGAATAGACCAAATAAATGGCGGCACCCTAAAAACATTTAATGGCGATTTTGGTTGCCAATTCACAGAAGCATTTACGGTACAGTATAACTTAGGTAATGAAAATATAACACAAAATTTTAATAACGATTTTAACATTTATCCCAATCCTGCATCTACATCTGTTAAATTTCAAACAACAAACTTAAATACTTCAATACAAACTATACAAATATCAGACATTACAGGTAAATTAATTTACTACAAAGTTATAACCACCAAACAGTCAGAATTTGAATTAGAGATAGATAATTTTGTTAATGGACTTTATTTTATTACCTGCAGCTTATCTAACGGTTCTAAGCTCACTAAAAAGTTAAACATTCAGAAGTAAAAACAATCAGCTTTTATTACGCTTAATTATTTATATTTACACTTCAATTTAATAAAACCAATTATGAAATCACAATTTAATATCGTTTTAACATCATGTTTTGTTTTAGTATTAGTAGGTTGCAAAAGCCCTAAAACAATTCAACAAAGTACAGAATCGGTAGAAATAACAGTACCATTTAGCAGTAAAGAATACCGTAGCGATGAAGAAAACTATAGGGCAAAAAATATGGGTAAATCACCCGATATTGCTACGGCTAAAAAAATTGCATTTCAAAATGCAAAAGCTGAAATGGCTGGAAACGTTAGCAGTATGATAAAAAGAGTAACAGACCAATATACCAACCAAAGAACTGTAGGTAATGCTCAAGAATTTGAAAATAAGTTTGAAGAAATGACAAGAGACGTTGTAAATTTGCAATTATCTAGCGTTAAAGAAATAGGTGAAAAAATATTTAAAGAGTCAAATGGTTCTTATACTTATTGGATAGCCATTGAAGCCAATAAAAAAGAAGTATTTGGAAAATTAGACTCTAAAATTTCAAGCGATTCAAAATTAAAATTAGATTACGACAAACAAAAATTTCAACAAATTTTTGATGCAGAAATGAAAAAATTAGCCGACGAAGGCAAATAATCTCACTGTATACGATTAAAAAATAATTATTTCTTGAATTATAAATAAAGAAAGTTGTACCCCAACTTTCTTTATTTTTTTAACCCGATTTGTGTTGTGCAAATAGAACCCTTACATAATTGGATAACCCACCCTAACGAGTTACTGCTCATTAGTGGGCCGTGCGCTGCCGAAAGCTATGAACAACTTTACCAAACAGCCAAACAAATAACAGAATTAAAATTACCCATTCATTTTTTTAGAGCCGGTATTTGGAAACCTCGCACTCGCCCAAATTCATTTGAAGGCGTTGGCGAAAAAGGATTAGATTGGTTATTACAAATTAAAAAAGAATTTAAATTAAAATCTATAATAGAAGTTGCTAATGCTAACCACGCCAATTTAGCTAAAAAATATAATATAGATGCTGTATGGATAGGTGCACGCACAACAGGAAATCCATTTAGTGTACAAGAAATAGCAGATGCGCTTGATAATACCAACATACCTGTGTTTATCAAAAATCCCATTTACCCTGATGTTCAGCTTTGGTTAGGTGCCATAGAACGTTTTGCTTTAAAAGGATTTAAAAAAATAGTTGCTATCAATAGAGGTTGTCACCATTCAAAATCTATTAATTACAGAAACGACCCAGCTTGGCAGCTTACGTTCGACTTAAAAACAGCTCTTCCAAACATCCCCATTTTATGTGATCCAAGCCATATAGCAGGCCAACGCAATTTAATTGAAGAGGTCGCTCAAACAAGTATCAATTTAGGCTTTGAAGGTGTGATGATAGAAACACACTACAATCCAGATATAGCCTTAAGCGATAAAATGCAGCAATTAAATCCACAAGAACTTAAACGTATTGTGCAATCTTTACAATTAAAATCTGCCATACCTGATAATGATTTAATAACAGAGCAACTAAAACAATACAGAAACGAAATAGATAAAATTGATGAAGAGATTATATTGCAACTAATTAAAAGAAATATGATTAGTGAATTAATTGGGGAGCATAAAAAAAAGAATAACATAACTGTTTTTCAACTAGACCGGTGGCTTGAAATATTAAATAATAGAAAAGAGCTTGGATTAAAATATAATATTTCTAAAGATCATATTGAGCATTTATGTAATTTACTGCATCAAGAGTCTATTAAAATACAAGCGGATATTTTAAAACAAGGTAATTAATCCCACATGAATTTTACCAGACCTAAAATTAAAATTACTATCAGATTGTTTTCCTATTGCATAACAAAAATTTAAAATACCAGCTTTAGTTTCTACAGCAATACCTGCACCAAGGCTTATATAAGAATTGTTTTTATAAAATTTTGTATTGGCATTTTCGGCCCAAGCTAAATCACAAAACGAAAATAAAAATGAATTTTCAGAAAATACAAACCTGTATTCTGCATTAAATATATTATAGGTAGACGCATAAATACTTTCTTCATCAAATCCACGTAAGGTTTTAAAGCCTCCTATTCTAAATAATTCATTGTTAAATAAATTGTTACCGTTTAAAGTTCCAAAAATATTTGAGAGCTTTAAAACATGTTGATTATATAAATTGATATAAGCTATTAATTGATTTTCTAACTGAAACTGATTAGATGAGAGTTGAATGTTTTGATACGCTATATCGTTAATTTTTGGGTTTTTTAAAATGTCTCTTGTTCCAGCATTTGCAGTAATATTATATAGAATGCCTTTTGTGGGCGTTAATTTATGATTTAAATAATTTAATGTTAACCCTAAACCGTAACTTTTAGTTTCTATATCTGCATTTTCTGGCAACACAGAGGTATTATTTTGAACCGCATTTAATGATGAGCTTTTGTGCTGATAAAACATTTTGACTTTGTTTACTGTTTTAAAAAAATAATCAATAGTTACAAAATTTTGCACATCGATAAATGTGGAGTCTTTTATAAATAATTTGAGGGCGTAATCAATCCCAAACGAAGTAGAAAAAAGATAAGGTAAAGTAAATTGGGCTTTTACATCTTGTGTTTCAAATTGTAAGCGTCGCCAGTTTAAGTCTATTGTTTCCCCATTTTTAATAATGGTATTTATAGTTTTAAATTTAACATCGCCAGTTATGGTAATACCGTTAGTAGTGTTTGGTAAAAAACCAATAATACCGTCAAATTGTGTAGCAGGTTTTTTAATAATGGATAAGTATAACTTGTTATGTTTATCTGTAAATTTTACAATAGGTTCATGACTTTGTGTTAAAAAAGGTAATAGACTTAAATTTTTAGAAATGTTTTTTAAAGTCTTTTCATGATATAACATTCCATGATTTAAATTTAAATAGGACAATAGATAATCTGTTTTTATAAAATTTTGATTTGGTATAACAATGCTATCTATTTTTACCAATTGATTTTTATTTATAATAAGCTTTGCTTTAATTTTATTTTCTAAATATTGAATGCTGTCTAAATAAGCTTGACAAAAGGGGTAACCATTATTTTCATAATAATTTATAATGCTTTCCATCATTAAATAATACCTACTATAATTAAATGTTTGGCTAGTATTTTTAAAAAGTTTAATATTTAATGCATTAAAAGTGCTTTTTAATTTTTCGTAATTTATTAATTCAATTTGCTGAAACTGCTTACCAATATGTAAATAGACAATAAGTTTTGTAGAATCTAAAGTTTGAATGCTGTCAATATTAGCGGTTAAATGTCCGGCATTTATAAGTTGTAAATATATTTTTGAAACTTCTTGTTGTACTTCAACAGAAGATGGAAAGGTGGTTTGATATTTTAAAGTTTTAAATTCTGAAGATTTATCAGTATTAATAATTTGCACTTTAATTAGTTTTTGTTGAGCGTTAACAGTTGTAAGAAAAGCAATTGATATAAAATATATGATGGTAAGTTTTATCAGGTTGTTAAACGCATTTAGGAGTTGGAAATATGTTATTTTGTTATACAAATAATTTAAGGTTTAAATCTATTGCTATCTTTTTTTTAAGAAAAAAAGTAACTGGTTATACTGGCATTAAAATGCAAAAAAAAATTAGGTAAGAAAAAAATTATTTTCTAATTCTTGACAAAATCTCTTCCAACTGGGTTAAATCTTTTATCAATACCTCTCTAGCCTTTGCCCCTTCAAAGCCACCAATAATACCTGCAGCTTCTAGCTGATCTACAATTCGACCGGCACGATTATACCCTAGCTTTAATTTTCGTTGTAAAAATGAGGCAGAGCCTTGTTGAAACTGCACCACCAATTTAGCTGATTCGTCAAACATTTTATCTCTTTCAGATAAATCTACCTCTTCTTTTAAGCTACTGCCATCTTCCCCTACATATTCTGGTAATAAAAATGCAGATGGGTAAGCGCGCTGGGTACCTATAAAGTCTGTTATTTTTTCTACTTCTGGCGTATCTAAAAAGGCACATTGAATCCGTATCAAGTCATTACCTGTACTTAAAAGCATATCTCCTTTACCTATTAATTGATCAGCTCCACCAGAATCTAATATGGTTCTTGAATCTATTTTACTAGTTACTCTAAATGCTATACGTGCCGGAAAGTTGGCTTTAATAGTACCTGTAATAATATTAACCGATGGCCTTTGTGTTGCAATAATAAGATGTATACCTATAGCCCTTGCTAATTGTGCCAATCTGGCAATGGGTGCTTCTACTTCTTTGCCAGCCGTCATTATCAAATCGGCAAATTCATCTATTACTAAAATTAAATATGGTAAATATTTATGCCCCTCATTAGGGTTTAATTTTCTGTTTATAAACTTGGCATTGTATTCTTTAATATTTCTTACGGCAGCATCTTGTAGTAAAGCATATCGATTATCCATCTCAATACATAAAGAATTAAGTGTGTGTATTACCTTGGTGTTATCAGTAATAATAGCATCTTCGGAGTTTGGTAATTTGGCTAAAAAATGCCTTTCTATTTTATTGTAAAGTGTAAGCTCTACTTTTTTAGGATCTACTAAAATAAATTTTATTTGTGCCGGATGTTTTTTGTAAAGTAACGAAACTAATACTGCGTTTAATCCAACAGATTTACCTTGCCCTGTAGCCCCCGCTAATAATAAGTGAGGCATTTTAGCTAAATCAGTAATATAAATCTCGTTATTAATGGTTTTGCCTAATGCAATGGGTAAATCAAATGTAGATTTTTGAAATTTTTCGGATGCCAAGATATTTCGCATGGGCACTATTTCTGCATTTTGGTTAGGAACTTCAATCCCTATAGTGCCTCGCCCGGGAATAGGTGCAATAATTCTAATCCCTAAGGCTGCTAAACTTAAGGCAATGTCATCCTCTAAATTTTTAATTTTAGAAATACGAACTCCTGCCGCAGGTATTATTTCGTATAAGGTAACGGTAGGACCTACAGTTGCCGAAATTTTATCTATCTCTATGCCATAATTTTTAAGGGTAGATAAAATTTTATTTTTGTTAGCTACCAATTCATCATTGGTAACTTTAGCGTTACTTGTATCATATTCCAGCATTAAATCAACATTTGGAAATACATAGTGGCTCAAATCTAGTGTTGGATCATACACCCCAAATTGCTCTACTAATTGAGTTGCTTTAAGTTCTTCGTCTAATGGAATTTCTTGATTAAGCCTTGTAGATGGTTCCGTTTGTTCCGCTTTAACAGCTTCTTGTGTGGTTGAATTCACTTCAAAAAGCACCTCTTCTGCTTTTAAAGTGTTAGTATTTTCAATAGATTCAGGCTGAGTATGAAAAACTTCAAAATCTAAATCTTCTGGGTTAACGGTTTCTTCTTCAGCTAAATCAACTTCAATAATCGTTTCTTCTTTCTCTGCATGATGTTTTTTTTCTATATCTTCTGTGTGGGCAGATTCAAATTTTGGCAATTTAAAGGTGATGTTATAATTAATAATTAAATACAATAAAAGTGTAAAAACAATTAAACTGCCTGTCCCCACAGTTCCAAGCATATTTACTAATTGAATATTTAACGAATATCCTATGCCGCCTCCAAAAAGCAAGTTCGAATCATTATAGATAAACGAAAAAGAAAAGCTAAACCAAAATATAATTGCAATCCATTTACTTAATACTATAAAACCTATATGCTCATTACTTAAAATTAATTTTTTAAACCCTATAATAGCACACAGTGGTGCAAATAAAATTGATGCTATACCAAAGCCATTATATATTAGCAAATGCCCAAACCAAGCCCCTATTTTACCTAGCCAATTATCAACTTTAACATTAGGTGTTATAAAATCAGAAAATGGACCTAGCACTTTATCCTGATCTGCCTGCCAGCTAAAAAAATAAGAAATAGTAGATACTACAATAAATAGAGCTAATAACAAATAGCATAAACCTATTATTTTTTGAGATTTTTCGGTTTTAATAAAAGCTTTATACGCCTCATATTTACTAATTAACTTGGTTAATAAAGATGGTGTGGCGTGTTGTTTTTTTGTAGATTTTGAGGTTTTGCTTCGTTTAGGTTCATTGATGTCATCAATAGAATGCCTACTATCATTGCTAGAAGCCTCTTCGGAAGCATTGGCACCTCGTCGTTTATTTTTGCTTAAACTCATAGTTAATTCTAATTTATCTTTCGATAGCCTTGCAAGGTTATATTTTTTTTAATTGCTTTACTATTAACTTTTATTAATTATTAACTTTGCTGTTTTAAAAAGTTATGTTAGAAAAACTGGAGGCCATTCATAGAAGGTATATTGATGTTGAAGCTAAATTATCCGATCCAGCAATTATTGCTAACATGAAGGAGTTTAAGCAATTAAATAAAGAATACCGAGATTTAGAAAAAGTAGTAGAACTCTACTTTCAATATAAAAAAGTAACACAAAATATTCAAAATGCCATTGATATTTTAAATACCGAAAAAGACAAGGATTTTTTAGATATGGCAAAAGCCGATTTAGAAGAAAATAAAACTTTAGAAATTCAATTACAAGAAGATATTAGATTTCAGTTAACGCCCAAAGACCCCGAAGATGCTAAAAATTGCACCATCGAAATACGTGGCGGAACAGGAGGAGACGAGGCAGCCTTATTTGCAGGAGATTTATTTGAGATGTACAGAAGATACTGCGAAATAAAAGGCTTTGCTTTAGAAGTAAATGATGAAAGCCCAGGAACCATGGGGGGGTACAAAGAAATATCATTTAATGTAAAAGGTAATAACGCCTTTGGTACCTTAAAATACGAAAGCGGCGTGCATAGAGTACAACGGGTACCAGATACCGAAACAGCAGGCCGAGTGCATACATCTGCCGCTACAGTAGCAGTATTACCAGAAGCCGAAGAGTGGGACATAGAACTAAAAGCAGCCGACATTGAAATGGCTACAGCACGAAGCGGCGGCGCAGGAGGGCAAAATGTAAACAAAGTAGAATCCAAAGTAATTCTTACTCATAAACCAACAGGTATTGTTGTTACTTGCCAAACCCAACGCAACCAACTTGGAAACAGAGAAAAAGCGATGGAAATGCTGCGCTCTAAATTATATGACATTGAATTTCAAAAAAGACTTTTAGAAACCACCAGCAAACGAAAATCGATGGTTGCTACGGGTGACAGATCCGAAAAAATAAGAACCTACAATTACCCCCAAAACAGAATTACAGACCATAGAATTGGTTTAACACTATATAACCTCACCGAATTTACAAACGGCTACATTCAGCAAATGATAGACGCTTTACAATTTGCAGAAAATGCTGAAAAATTGAAAGTTAGTGATTTATAAGAAGCCTTGTATTTTTCCACTTTTTGTGAAACACCTCTAAATACAATTTATAGAATTTAAACTAATTTTTAATTCAACACTTTTACCCTACTTATTAGAAAATATAGCCTGCCCAAAGCCTATAGATAGCCAGGGTTTATTATTATAAATAAATTTTGAGGAGGCATCATTGCTTGCACTTAAAAAATCAAAACCAAAAAATACACCAATTTGAGAATTGGAATACTCTAACATAAAACCCAATGATGGTGTAAAGGCTATGGTTCTATATTTTTGGTAAGGAAGCCGCTGGCGTTAAAATTATCTAAAGTAATGCTAGAGATGCCAATGCCAAACAAACCAGAATACGACAGCTTAGAAAACTCATGCGGTAAATACCGCACACCGATGGTGGGGCCAATGGTAAAATCTTTATTAAACGAAAAGGGCTCAAAGCGCAGTTTTAAAGGCGTAAGTACGCTGCCTACAGCTAAATTAAATTCGTTAAAATCGGCCAATTTGGTTTTAAAATCAAGCTGTGCGCGTTTAATTAAATAGTATTTGTAATTATCAATGTCTTCGCCTTTAAAATCTAAAATGGTTTTTTTGTTTTTTTTAGTGTTTAATAAAAACCGAATAATGCACTTGTCTTTCTCTTCATACACTACAATAAATTTAGAGCCTATTTGGGAGATGTACCGAGTGGTATCTAATATTTT
>JAVKLI010000094.1:0-15148 GCA_031539425.1 Bacteroidia bacterium | reverse complement strand
CTGATAGATAGATAGATAGATAGATTATGATGTTGTAAAGGAAAAATATTGTACTTTTGACGGTACAGATTATAAAAATCGTTTTAATGGGTTCTACGATTTTTATTCAAACCTCTAAAAACTAATTTTTAGAACCCACCTACAGAAAACTAACGGCACATTAAATAACTTAAAAAATTACTTCAAAAATTTATGTTAAAGTTTATATTTGTGAAATATAAATTATTTACACTATGGAACTATACTTAGATTCTGCAAACCTTAAAGAAATAGAAGAAGGGTTTAAACTTGGGTTTTTAACGGGATTAACTACAACCCCAACCTTTATGCAAAAAGAAGGAATAACTAATGTAGATGAAACTATAGTTAAATTAAGTAAAATAGTACCTATTTTGCAAATTGAAGCTTTAGGAAACACCGCAGAAGATGTTTTAGCAGAGGCTAACAGGCAAATAAAATTAGGCTTAGACCCTAATAAAACGGTTTTTAAAATTCCCGTATCATTAGAAGGGGTAAGGGCTTGTAAAATGCTTCGTGACAAAGGATATTTAGTAAATGTGCACTTAGTTTATACGCTTCAACAAGCATATATGGCAATGCAGGCAGGCGCTACTTATGTTTGCCCATTAGTAGGCCGTTTACAAGATCAAGGCCACGATGCCTTAGCACTTGTAGAACAGTGTGTAAATGCTGTAGATTTGTACAGGTATGACACTAAAATAATGTTTTCATCAGTAAGAAATGTAGAACACGTTCGTAATGCTATTAATATTGGCGTACATACTATTACAGTACCTTTAAAAATTATAAAGCAACTTACTGAAAACAATTTTACTACACTAGGTACTGATCAATTTACAGCTGATACACGACTCATGATGGTTAAAGTTAAAGAAGCCATAAAACCTATCAATCCATTAGTTTCAGATTCAACCTCAGTTACCGAAGCTATTGTAAAAATGACTGAATATGGGTTTGGAGCAATAACAGTTATAGCAAAAGACGGAACTATGAAAGGTGTTTTTACTGATGGCGGTTTGCGTAAATTAATGGGTGAAAAAGGACGAGATATCCTCACAAAAAACTTGTCTGATTTATCTTTTCAACCTCCTATATCTATTGAATCTCATTTGTATTTGAATGATGCTCACAATTTATTCAAACAAACAAATGTAGATACCATTGTTGTTACTGAAAATGGTAAACCTATAGGTATGCTTGATATTCAAGACATGAAAGGGTAAAATAATGTTAGGTTTAAAATTACCTACTGACCCCCGATGGGTTAACATTGTTCAACAAGATTTACAAGAAATTTTAACAGATCACGCCTATTGCGAGCAAAAAGCTGCATCAAATGCAATTTCTATTTTAGTTAGTTTTCCGTATTATACTGATTTAGTATCTGCAATGGTGCAATTAGCTAAAGAGGAACTTACTCACTTTGAAATGGTGCATCATAAAATTATTGAAAGAGGTTATAAATTAGGCTTTGAACGTAAAGATGAATATGTAGGGGAAATGCATAATTTTATGAGAAAAGGGCATAAAAAAGAAATTGTTTTAATTGATAGATTGTTGTTTGGAGCCATCATAGAAGCTCGTAGCTGTGAAAGATTTAAAATTCTTTCGCAACAAATACCAGATGATGATTTAAAACAATTCTATTATGAATTAATGATTAGTGAGGCCCATCATTATACTTTGTTTATCAATTTTGCCAAAAAATATGGTTCACAGGTTGAAGATGTAGATTTACGTTGGCAACAATGGCTTATGTTTGAAGCGCAAGTATTAAACAGATATTCAGCATCAGGCACAATGCATGGATAAAGGATTATTTTATTCTTAACACAATAGATATCAATCTAACAGGAGAAGTTTAATTTGAATGAATTAAATTACCCTTTAACTAAAGTCCCAATCTCTTCGCCAGATATAATTTTTTGGAGATTGTCTGATTTGTTCATGTCAAACACAATTAAAGGCAAATTATTTTCTTTACATAGTGTAAAAGCTGTTAAATCCATTACTGATAAGCCTTTTTTATAAACTTCTTCAAAAGTTAAAGAGTTATATTTTGCAGCAGTTTTATCTTTTTCAGGGTCGGCAGTATAAATACCATCTACACGGGTGCCCTTTAAAATTACTTGTGCGGATACTTCTATTGCCCTTAACGTAGCTGCTGTATCTGTAGTAAAATAGGGGTTTCCAGTGCCAGCACCAAAAATAACAACCCTTCCTTTTTCTAAATGTCTGATGGCTTTACGGCTAATAAACGGTTCACAAATTTGCTCCATTTTAATAGCACTTTGTAACCTAGTTTGAATTCCTAAACCTTCTAATGCTGATTGTATAGCCATAGAATTAATTACTGTAGCCAACATACCCATATAATCGCCATGCACTCTATCCATCCCGCCACGCTCTGCCTGAACACCTCTAAAAATATTACCACCTCCTATAACAATTGCCAATTGACAGCCTTTTTCATATACAGCCTTTATTTCTTTTGCATAAGCAGATAATCTATCTTGATCTATTCCAAAACCTTTCTCTCCCATTAAGGCTTCACCAGATAATTTTAATAATACTCGAGTATATTTCATGTTGCTATTTTTAATTAATTTTTTATTTCAAAAAAAAACCCGAATAAATCGGGTTTTAAAGTTTATTTTTAAGATAATGCGTAACGCTTAAAAGCGGTAGCTTTGAGATCTTTATTAATACTTTGTAGGTATTGTAAAACGGTTAATTTATTATCTTTTATATATTCTTGATTTAATAAGGTAGACTCTTTATAAAACTTAGCAATTTTACCTTGAGCAATTTTTTCTATCATATCTTCTGGTTTTCCTTCTGCACGAATTTGCTCACGCGCAATTTCTAGTTCTCTCTCTAACATTGCTGGGGTAACACTATCTTTATCTAATGCTACAGGAGCCATAGCAGCCGCTTGCATTGCTACGTTTCTTCCAACTTCATTTTCTATTGCTTTATTAAACCCTACTATTACAGAAACTCTATTACCTGGGTGAATGTATGCAGACACATAATCTGCTTCTATTACTTCAAAACAACCAATCTCTATTTTCTCGCCTATTTTAGCAACTTGTTCCATTAGTTTATCAGCTACACTATTACCATCAAATGATAATTGCATAACCTCATCTTTACTTGAGGCTTTGCTTACTAAAGCAACATCAGCAACTTTATTTACAAAGGCAATAAAATCTGAATTAATAGCTACAAAATCGGTTTCGCAGTTAATCCATATAAGGATTCCTTTCTTATTATCAGCGGTAGTTTTTGCTAAAACTACTCCCTCCTTTGATTCTCTATCCCCTCTATTTGCGGCTACTTTTGCGCCTTTTTTTCTTAAAAAATCAATTGCTTTTTCAAAGTCACCATCATTTTCTTCAAGTGCTTTTTTACAATCCATCATTCCAGCACCTGTTTGTTGCCTTAATTTATTAACATCTTGAGCTGTAATTGCCATAATATTAGTTTACTTTTTTGTATTTGTTGCTATTCTTTTTCTTTGACCACCAGTTCCGATTCCGCTAGTTTTGGTAGGCTCTTCATCTTCATCAGAAACTTCTTTTGACTTAGGTTTTGTTTTTACTTCAACATCATCAAGTCCTACTGAACTGTCTAAATAAGCTTCTTTATCTTCTAGTAATAAATTTTTATCTGACTTTCTATCTTGTAATCCTTCTTTAATTGCTTTGCTTATCTCATCAATAATGTAAGCAATTGTAAATGATGAATCATCATTTGCAGGTATTGCATAATCTACAGCATTAGGATTAGAGTTTGTATCTACAATTGCAAAAGTTGGAATATTTAAGCGTTTAGCTTCGGCTACAGCTATATGTTCTTTAGCTATGTCTACAATAAATAATGCCGATGGTAATCTGGTTAAATCTGCAACTGATCCTAAGTTTATCTCTAGTTTAGCTCTTTCACGAGAAATTTGTAATTTTTCCTTTTTTGAAATGTAATCATACGTTCCATCTGTACTCATTTTATCAATTTGAGTCATTTTACGAACTGCTTTACGAATGGTTGCAAAGTTAGTTAACATACCACCTGGCCAACGCTCGGTTACATAAGGCATGCCAATTTCTTTTATTTTTTCTGAAACTACCAGTTTTGCTTGTTTTTTAGTAGCTACAAACAATACTTTTTTTCCAGATCGAACAATTTGTTTTAATGCAGCGGCAGCTTCATCAAGTTTTTCGATCGTTTGGTTTAAGTCGATAATATGAATTCCTTTTTTTTCTGTAAAAATATATGGAGCCATCGCAGGATTCCATTTTCTTTTAAGATGCCCCAAATGTGCACCTGCAGTAAGTAATTCGTTGAATTTTGTATTTGACATAAATATTTGTGTTTATATAATAAATTAACGTTTGCTGAATTGGAAGCGTGCACGTGCTTTCTTTTGACCGAATTTTTTACGCTCAACCATTCTAGGGTCACGTGTAATTAAACCCTCTGCTCTTAAATTCTTTTTATATTCTGGATTAATTTCAACCAGCGCTTTAGCAATTGCTAGTCTAACTGCTTGAGCTTGACCAGTAGTTCCGCCACCATTTACATTTACCTTTACATCGTACTGACCTACAACTTGGGCATTGTTAAATGATTGCATTACATAATATTGTAATGTTGGTGTTTTAAAATAATCTTTAAAATCTCTTTTATTGATAAGAATTTTTCCGCTTCCGCTGCTTATATAAGCTCTTGCAACTGAACATTTTCGACGGCCTGATGTGTTTATTACTTCCATAATGGTATTATGCTATAATGTTTTTAATGTCTATTGTTTTTGGTTGTTGTGCTTCGTGATTATGCTCTGTACCTGCATAAACAAATAAGTTACCATTTAATACCCTACCTAATCTATTTTTAGGTAACATACCATGTACAGCATGTTTTATTATTTCTTCAGGCTTTTTCCCTAAGATTTCTTTAGGGGTGGCAAATCTTTGACCACCTGGATGCCCCGTATAGCGTACATATTGTTTATCTGTTAGTTTAGATCCTGTAAAACGCACCTTTTCTGCATTTATTACAATAATGTTTGAACCACAATCTGTATGTGGGGTATAACTTGTTTTATGCTTACCTCTTATAAGGTATGCTAATTTTGAAGCAAGTCTTCCTACCACTTCATTTTCTGCATCTACTAAAAGCCAGTCTTTATCAGCTGTAGCTTTATTTGCAAATTTTGTTTTATAACTTAATGCGTCCACTTTATTTTATTTTTAATAGTTTTTACTAATTAAACGGGTTGCGAAATTATACCTTTTTTGTTACAAAATGAATATTTTTTAATTTATTTTTTTCATTTTTGCGGTATAAACGCAAAACTACGGTTATGGAACATTATATTTTAAAGGCTAGTATTAAAAATAAAAAATCACATCATAATAATCTCATTTATGCCTTAAATAAAGCTGTATTAGAGGTTTATAAAAAGTTTAAACACACCTTTTTATTTGATGTTGATTTTCCGTATCCATTTTCATTTCAATGTTTTTTTTCAAATATGTTTGATTGTTCAATGTTTATTTTTGAATTAGAAGAGCACTTTATACATCAAAATATTAATTGCAAACTTAATATTGTAATTTATCATGATAAATTGATTAATACTAAAAACAGCAATTATGCTTTTGAAAAAGTAACGCAAGCTTTAACAAAGTGTAATGAATACTTAGATTCGATTAAAAAATCAGATAATAGGGTTTTAGTTGTAACAGACAATAAAAAACAAAGTTTATACTTAAATAATTTATGGCTGTTTTATACTCATTTTGTTGATAATTGGAGTTTTTCTGATTACAAGTTTGTTGCCACATTTTTACAATTAATGAGTTATCAAGAGGTTGCTAAAGCTCATCAAATAAATATTTCGAATGGTTGGAGAAAAGAGAAAAAATTAAACATGAAAGTTTACTATACAATTAAGGAAATGCTACTAAGTGATTAGACACTGTAAAAAAGTTGTCCAAATAGGATTAGAGTTATTCAATTTTAATTTACATTAATTTATTTTAAAACGCTTTGTTTGTTGCCTATTATAAAGCATTTACTAATTTTATAAATCAATAATAAGGTAGTTTAAAATAGACAAAAATGGACAAAATAACATAGATGTCGGCTAAATGTCGGCTAAACTAAAACCTGTTAAAATAAAAAACCCAAATTTTACTGAGGGTTTAGAGGTTTTTTTATTAATCAAAGTTGTCCGACTAGGGCTCGAACCTAGACTCTACTGAACCAAAATCAGTCGTGTTGCCAGTTACACCATCGGACAATAAATCAATTACAATTGGCATTAAAAATTGCGGTTGCAAAACTAATAAAATATCTATACGTTTAAAATAATATCAATACTTTTCGGTTTTTATTTTTAAAATGACAATTTTACAACTTTGTAATAAGGCCCCATACCCTGCAAATGATGGTAGTTCTATTGCAATTTATAATTTATGTACAGGGCTTATGGCAAACAACGCTCAGGTACATTTACTTGCTATTAATACCATTAAACATTTTAAGCCTGATAGCAATATTCCTGCAGATTTTGCTAAAAACGCCAACTATAAATCGGTTACTTATAATACAAATACAAGTTTTCTTGGCTTAGTTTTGAGTTTATTTTCAAGCCAATCTTATTTTGTTTCTCGCTTTTATTTTTCAAAATACAAATCAGCTTTAATACAAACGTTACAAAATCAATCTTTTGATGTTATTCAAATTGAAGGTGTTTTTATGGCCACCTACATACCAATTATTAAAGAATACTCCAAAGCTAAAATTGTACTTAGGGCTCATAACATTGAATATTTGATTTGGGAAAGGCATATTAAATCAGAAAAAAATATTTTAAAAAAGTACTATTTAACTATTCAAAAAAATAGATTAAAAAACTTTGAATTAGCTGCGTATAAAACTGTTGATGCGATTATACCAATAACTAAAGATGATGAGGTGTTGTTTAAAAAGTTGCTACCATTAAGTAATACTTTTACTTGTTTAACTGGTGTAAATTTGAAGGAATACACACCAGTGTTAAATTCAAAGTTTAAAAGTAGCATTTTTCATTTTGCTTCAATGGATTGGTTGCCAAATATTGAGGCTGTGGAATGGCTTTTAAAAGAAGTGTGGCCTCAAGTAGTTAATAAAATTCCTCAAGCGCAGTTAATTTTGGCGGGTAAAAACATGCCATATCATATTAAAAATAATAAACAGTTAGGATTACAAATCATAGAAAATATAGTTCATTCAAGTGATATTTACAAAGATTATGATTTAATGCTAGTTCCGCTGTGGTCTGGTAGTGGTTTACGGATAAAAATTGTTGAAGGTTTAGCTTACGGTAAAGCTATTATATCCACAAGTATTGGTGCGGAAGGCGTTCCGTATATTGATAACAAAAATATGCTGATTGCAGATACAGCAGAAAGTTTTACAAACGCTATAATTCAATTGTATAGCGATAGCAAACTAAAGCAATCTATAGGTAATGAAGCGCGGTTGTTAGCTGAACAGCATTTTGACTTTAAAAAATTAGCTGCTGAGTTATTAGAGTTTTATAAAAACATTTTATAAAATTAAAATTTATAATTTAATTTACATCTGAAAGAGTCTTTTTTACTTGTGAATTAATTTTTTGTAATGATTCAATCAATCTCATTTGTAATTCTGTAAATGAAATTAAATTGGTGGTATTGTAAATAACTGACAGCCTTATTTGTTTAGATGGGTTTTGTAATTGGAATTTTTGATTTCTGTAAATTTCCCTTATTTGTCTTTTTATTTTATTTCTATTATGTGCAAGAGAGATGTTTTTTTTTGGTACTACAATTAACACTTGTGTAGTTGATTTACTTAAATCAGCTAAATTAATTACTTGATAAGTTATTTTAAAAAAGGCATGATAAAAAACCTCCCCCTTTTTATATAAGTCGGCTATATCTGATCTGCTACATAAGCGTTCCAACTTTTTAAATGTAGGCACTTAGTAATTTATTTTTTTTTATTATTGGCTTCTTTTATATAATCATCTATTGCACTAGTTATACTTTGATGCTTGGCATTTGGTGCATATATATCTAGCCTATAATTATGTTTTTTGATAGCTTGTGCAGTTAAAGGACCAAAGCAAGCAATCCGAGTTCTACCTTGATTAAAGTTGGGATAATTTTTCGTTAGAGATTCAATGCCAGCTGGCGTAAAAAATACGAGCAAATCAAAATTGTTAATGTTTTTAAACTCAGGTATTACTGCCATGTTTTCGCTAACAGATCTGTACATAATGGCTTTAGTGTATTCAATTTTTAGTTTATCTAAAAATTCACAAATAGCTTCTTTATGAACTTCTGCTAAAGGAATTAAATACTTATCAGAAGCGTGTTTGTATATTACATTAACAAGGTCTTCTATTGATTGATAGCCATAAAATACTTTTCTTTTTCGGTATTGAATATATTTTTGAAGGTAAAATGCAATAGTTTCATTTATACAAAAATATTTCATAGTAGTAGGAGGTACAATTCGCATTTCATGCATTAATTTAAAAAAATAATCTACTGCTAGTTTGCTTGTAAAAATGATAGAAGAGAAAGCAAGAACATCAATTTTTTGATGTTTAAATTCTCTTACAGAATAACTTTCAATTTTTATAAATTGTTTAAATGATAAGTCTAAATTATATTTCATAGCCATTAAATGGTAAGGTGATTTATCATTTTCTGGTTTGGGCTGAGAAAGTATAATTTTTTTTATTGGGTATTTAGGATAATTAGAAACATCTACATGAGGAAAATCTACCCTCGTCATTTGTTTTCTTTTTAATATTCTTCTCGGTATTCCTTGAGTATTTCTTTCTTTTTTAGCTTGTTTTTCTTTATATAATTCTAATTTGTTAGTTAAAACTTTGATGTTAGATTGTAATTTGCTTAATTGTCTTTGCAATTTAACCTCATGCACAGCAAGAATTTTTTTTTGCTTTAGTTCATTTTTAACTAATTTTTTATATTTATTTGAAATGTCAAGATGTTGCTTTTTAAAAAGCATCTTTTTTTTAGCAGTTATTTTTTTTAAATCAGTTTTTTTATTTTTCTGAATAATTATATTTTTTTTAACTACTTTTTTGGCTTTTATTTGTTTGGAGGGACTAGCTTTGCGCTTAGTAGGTTTTTGCTTAACTTTTTTGTTAATTTTAGTGTTACTTACGCTTTTTTTTGAAGTTTGTTTTTTTAATACACTCCTTTTTAAAACCTTTTTTACATTTGTTTTTTTGATAGGGCTCATTTTCGATTTGTTAAAAATATATAAATAAAAGTTTTATAAAAACTAGTGTTGGTAAAATATCAATTGCGCAAAAGTATAAAATAATATAAAACATTGAAATATTCTCTTCAATTGCAGAAATATAAAATATGCGAATCATCCGAATTAAGTATAATATTATTATTGCCACAAATGATAAATTATAAAACCATGTTGTATTTATATGGCAAAACTGTAAATAAAGGGTTATAGTAAAAAAAATAAGCCCTAGTAAATTATAAAAGTTAAGGTAAATAAACCAATAATTTAAAAATAACTTATTAGAGTTTGTAATAAACTGAAAAAACTTATTGATTAAAAATTTTATAAAAATAGTAGCAATTAAAATGCCTATAAATAAAACATATTGAGTAAATAATGAAAATGAGTTAAAAATATAATGGAAGTGTGTATTGATTTGAATTAAATAAAATGCAAATACTAAAATAAAACAGACAATAAATCCAAAATTAACTTTGCTCATTTGAGTGTTTTTAAATCTAAATACCTGGCTAGAAGTATTAAAATTAAACATGGATTTTATTATTTTAAAATAGGATAGTTTATTGCTCAATTTGTTTAATACAATAATTAAAAAAATTAAAAACAAAACTAAAACGGGCCATAACAGTAATTTTTGATGTACTTGTATGCTTAAATTATTAGAATGAGTTAAAATGCTATTTGCAAAAATAGAAGGCTTATCAATACTTGCTTGCGATGGAATAGGTATTTTTAATATACCTACATGATTTAATATTTTATATAAAAAAATTATCAATTGCTATTTAGTTAAATGATTTTAATACAGATATACCTATTTTAAATTGACCACTATACCATCGGTCATTTATATTTGGTAGCGCTATGATAGGATTAATAGATGAATTATTTGATAAAGCAATTTTAAAATGGTAGCCTTTTATTTGAGTTGCCCAACCAATGCCAATTAAATTATGAAAAATTTCGGGGTTATTAAATTGAAACGGGGAAAGGTTTTGTGTAAATTCTATAAAACATAAATTAGTTGAATTTAATTGATATTGCATAAAGGCACTTAAGGAAAATAACGCATTTGTTTCAAATACATTGTTGTTTAAATTAATTCTTTGTGTAATAAAATTTCTATAAATATAGATAGTAGATAATTGAATTGAAAAATTTTGAATTTGTTTTGAAATCATTAACTGATTGTTGTATTGCAATCGATGTAAAAAATTTGGAGTGGGTTGAATGGTGTTATAATAAATATCGTTATATGATAGCATGCTGCACGTAGCCTCAGAATACAGGCCTATAGTAACAGGAAAGTTTTTTTTTTCTAAAAAAATCCATTTAAAAAATATAGACATTAAATTATTTGAATAAGTTTTAGATAGGCCTATATTACACTTGGAATTTACACCATAAGTTAATGCTAAATTGTAATCTAAAAAATAGGTTAAACCAAAGGCATTTTGTAAGGTTGAATTTTTATGATTCATACCTTGAAACAAAACATCACTTTGTAGAGTGATAGACTTTGGGCTATAAATTGTAGTGTTTTCAGACACAATGAATTTAGAAAAATTAACTTGTGCTGTATCTTTGCTATTATTACTATAGGTATTGTAGTGATTAAAAGCACAGATGAAATATAAAAAAAATAATTTATAATTTTTTGTGTTAAAACATTTCATAAAAACAAATTTAACAAAAGTAATTATTCAATATTAAAATTATTACCTTGAGTAGTGGTATTATTTTTTAGGTCAATATTATAGATTTACATTCTATTTGGCACTTCAATACCAAGGCAAAGCATGGCAGGTTTTATAATATTTGCCGTTTGTTTTATGAGTTGTATTCTAAAATTTTGTTTTTGAGTGTTGTGCTCTTTTATTATAGGACAGGTGCTATAAAATTGGTTAAATAATTTTGCTACTTCATAAATATAGTTAGCTAGTATAGCAGGATTGTATTGATTGGCGGCGTTTTGCAACACTTGTTTAAAATCATGATTTAAAATAATTAATTCTTTTTCTTTTTGATGCAAGTCTATGGCATTAAATTCTATAGTATCGGTACTATTTATTTTTGATAAAATAGATTGTATGCGAGCGAATGTGTATTGAATAAACGGACCGGTGTGTCCTTGTAAATCAATACTTTCTTTAGGATCAAATAGCATTTTCTTTTTTGGATCTACTTTTAAAATAAAATATTTTAATGCACCCATCGCAATTGTTTTATACAATTGTATTTTTTCTGATTCATCAAAATGACTGGTTTTTTCTAATTCTTCAGTGGTTTGTTGCGCTGTGCTAATCATGCTTTCTATTAAATCATCTGCATCAACTACGGTTCCTTCGCGACTTTTCATTTTACCATCAGGTAGTTCTACCATTCCGTATGATAAATGATAGCAATCTTTTGCCCATGTGTAATTGAGTTTTTCTAATGTTTTAAATAAGGCTTTAAAATGATAATCTTGTTCGTTACCAACAGTATATATGAGTTTAATGAGTTGAGGATGATTTTTAAATCGTTCAATGGCAGTACCAATATCTTGTGTAATGTAAATAGATGTACCGTTGCTTCGCAGTAATACTTTTTCGTCTAAGCCATCGGGGGTTAAATCTACACATACGCTACCATTATCTTTTTTATAAAATACCTTTTTATTTAGTCCCTCTTTTATTACTGTTTTACCATACAAATAGGTGTTATGTTCGTATTCTACCAAATCAAAATTGACACCGAGTTTTTCATAGGTTTCGTCAAACCCTTTGTAAACCCAGTTATTCATGGTTTTCCATAATGTTAAAACTTCTTCATCTTTTGCTTCCCATTTTACAAGCATATTATTTACAGCTAACATACATGGTGCTTGTTTTTCTGCTTCCTCTTTTGTTAATCCTTTTAGTAGCAATTCTTCAACTTCTTTTTTGTATAAATTGTTAAACAATACATAATATTTACCTACTAAATGATCTCCTTTAATGCCTGATGATTGTGGCGTTTCGCCGTTGCTTAATTGTTGCCAAGCATACATACTTTTGCAAATATGCACACCTCTATCATTAACAATGGATGCTTTGATAATATGATAACCTTGTGTTTTTAAAATTTGAGCCAATGAATATCCTAACAAACAATTGCGTACATGCCCCAAATGAAGCGGTTTATTTGTGTTTGGTGAGGCATATTCAACCATTATGGTTTTATTTTTACTATTTTCTACTTCATAGCCATAATTTTTAATGCTATGAATTGTTTTAAAAACATTTAATAAAAATGTATGAGATAAAACAAGATTTAAAAATCCTTTTACAGAATTATAGGCTAATATTTCGTTATTAAAATTTTTAATTAAAGTATTACCTATTAGGTTGGCTGTTTCTGGAGGAGGTAGTTTTGAATGTTTTACATATGGAAACACAACTAAGGTATATTCTCCTTCAAATTCTTTATTGGTACGCTGTACAGTGATATCTTGTGGTGTTAGTTGTATTTGAAATAACACATTAACTGTTTGACAAATAGCTTGAGTTAAAAATTGTTCGATAAGCATGTTGAATTATTTTAAATTTAAAAGTCCATTTGTTTTTAAGCACAAATCCATAAATAAAATTTTAATGTTTGCGTTTCTTTCAATATGGCTATAGGCGCTGTTAAATTCATCTACTAATTTTTCGTAATTATTTAAGGTTATAAATTTTGAAAATTTTTCAATAAATGGATTATCTGAACTGATATTGAGTTGCGGTGCGCCAAAATTTTTATTGATGGTTTCTCTAAACATGCTTAAAGCAAATTGCACAAATTGCTTTTGTTTATCTTTTTTTTGTTTTGCAAATTCGTTAATCCAATCAATAGCTTTTTGAGCATTAAAATTAACGGCTATCAGCATAAATTGTCTAAAATTTTGAAGCGTGTCTTCGCCTAAATCTGTTTGTTCGTAAAGCATTTGGGCTTCTCTATAATTTCCTTCGCATAGTAAACTAATTTGTTGGGCTTGTTGTGGTGGGCATCTGTATTGATTGATAAGCCCTTGTGTAACTTCTTGCGGATTGAGTTTAGGAAATGTAATTTGTTGTACTCTTGAAAGAAGGGTAGGAATAATATATTCTATTTGATGACATACCAGTATAAATAAGGTTTTTTCGGGAGGTTCTTCTATACTTTTTAATAATTTGTTGGTAGCCTCTGTATTCATTTTTTCGGGGCACCATATTAATACTGTTTTGTAACCACCTTCGTAGCTGGTATATGCTAATTTGCTTATAATACTATTTGTTTCGGCGGTAGGTATAATGGGTTGTTTATTTTCACCATCTAGTGTTTCTACCCAATTAGCAAGGGTTAGGTAGGGCGATTGAATGATAGATTCTCTAAATTCGATTAATACATCGACACTGGTTTTAATATTTTTATGTAATAAAATTGGAAATATAAAATGTACATCGGGGTGCAATAGTATTTTTGTTTTACTACATGATGGGCAGGTGCCACAGGCGTCATCAGTTAGTTTATTAGTACAATACAGATAGGCTATAAGTGCAATTGCGGCTTGTAAGTTTCCACTGCCGTGAGGCCCTGTAAGCATTAAGGCGTGAGGCAAACGGTTTTGATGAATCATATTCATCAATTGCTGTTTAGCAACCTGTTGACCGATTACATTTTTAAAAAACATAAAGCAAAATTATCTTATAATTATGAGGCTCTATATTTTACTTCTATTTGATGTAACTCGATGAGTGGTTTTAAAAATTCTTCTAAATCATTAACATTAAGCTGAGAAGCGGCATCACATAATGCCTCTGATGGGTTAGGGTGTGTTTCTATAAATATACCATCTATACCGCTTGCTACGCCAGCTCTAGCAAGAACGGGTAAAAACTCTCTAGCACCACCCTTTGCATCTGCGCTAGGTATGCCATATTTTCGCACACAATGTGTTACATCGAACACTACAGGGTAACCTAAATTATTCATATGAAAAAAAGCACGAGGGTCTACTATTAAATCATTGTATCCAAAGGTAAATCCACGTTCTGTTAGTATTACCTTATCATTTCCACTATCAATACACTTTTGTAAAGGGTGCTTCATGTTATCGGGAGCTAAAAACTGACCATGTTTGATATTAACTACTTTGCCTGTTTGTGCTGCCGCTTTAAGTAATGTAGATTGCATACATAAGTAGGCTGGTATTTGTATCACATCACATACTTCGCCAGCTCTAGTGGCTTGTTCAGGGTAGTGTACATCGGTTAAAATAGGAAACCCAAATTGGGTTTTAATTTTTGATAAAACTTCTAAGCCCTTTTCAATACCGGGGCCATCGTAGTATTTAAGGCTGCTTCTGTTATCTTTTTGAAACGAGGATTTGTAAATAGTTTTAATTTTTAATTTTTCTGATACTTCTTTTAGCTTTTCGGCCGTGCGCATCATAATAGACTCTTCTTCTATAACGCATGGACCAGATATTAAAAATAATTCATCGCCACCACAATTGATATCTAATATTTGAAAGTTTTTTTTTTGCATAAATTTTATTTATTTAAAAGTTAATATGTAACTCAAAAGGTTACAAATATATCTTATTTAGGCGGTATTTTATACCATCTCGTTTTTTGTTTTGATTAGAACATAAACTTGCAGTTTATTGCTTTATAATCCCCCCGTTTTTGCAAAGGAGGGGGGGGTAAAACTTATCGTCGTGAACAGCGGAAGCTGGTTTGGTTATTGTAGTTATTTATTGACCAGTTTCCATCAAATGCAAATATTCCAACTTGAGATCCTCCTTCTTGAACAT
>JAVKLI010000015.1:0-2543 GCA_031539425.1 Bacteroidia bacterium | reverse complement strand
TAAGGTTAGGGTTTTTAAATTGAGGCTTTAGTATTTGTGCTTCTAAACACTGTGTGCTTAAAAGTAGCAGTACAGCTGTAAATGCTAGCTTACTTAGGGTTGTTATTCTTGTTATCATTATAGGTTGTTATATTATCATTTATTTTACGACCGCGCAAACGATACACCGTTTTATAGTTTTTGTATATAAGTGTTACTGTTTTATCAGGGTGCACAAACAGATAAAGGTATATAAAAGGATATTGGACACTCACAGTGCTCTCATACACTATATATGTATTAGTTATTGCAAATTCAGGAGATTGCATATCAAAAGGCCTCATTGGTATGCTGTTTGGAAAATAAGTAGCTGTGTCAGATGGTACACGCCTAAAAATAGTATCTGGACTCGTTCTTATAAAATCTCGAGTTAACAGGCCTTTAACACTAAGAAAAGGATGATAAAAAATATTCGGATCAGTAGGGGTTACTCTGATTAAAGGAGAATTCTTATTATCATTAGTTGCGTAAAACTGAATGATTGTAGAATCTTGATTGAATGGTGCACCTAATGTGTCATACACCATCCTATACTTACCATAGGTATAAAAATCTCTCAGCCGGTGAGTTACTTTAAAATAGGGTTTGGTACCTATAGAATCAGTCTGTTTAATTCCATTAGGATTACAAAGTAAATTAATTGGCCATGCCATTTTATGCTGTATGCTTACGGTGTATTGCAGGTTATTTGTCAAGTTTAATTGTTTGACACTAAAAATTGCAAAATATACTGAACCTAAAAATTTACCATTCAAATATACCCAGTGCCTATACCCATCGTTATTATCGTAAGGACTTAAAAATAAAAGCGATTGAGTTATTAAATACGTAGGAAAGCTATCTAGCAATTGGGGTAAATTATATCGCCAAATATTTTGATTATGGCACCTAACTGTAAATGTATTTGCTGAGGCTTGTGTTAAGTTTTTATAGGTGTCACAGGGGTTGCTACTAGGTAGTATTTCTCTATCAGGCTTGCAGGCTATTAGTAGTAAGCAAAAACAGAGTAGGGCAAGATATCCCTTAGCTCCTTTAAACACCCCTAGCCCCTCCTTAAAAGGAGGGGAAACATGGCAAATGGGGAATTTCTGAAGTGTGTATAAGAGTAGGTTTTTCATATTTATTTTTCCTTTTACAGTCCCCCCTCCTCATGAGGAGGGGTTAGGGGTGGTGTGATTTATTTTGTTATGATTACTTTGTGATTTATCACCTCGTTGTTATGGCTAACTTTTACTAGGTAAATGCCTGAGGTAAGGCAGTTATCACAAGTTATTTTATAATTCATAACCTCCGCTGTGTTTTCATAACTACCTTCGTACACTAGCCTGCCAAATACATCATACACCACATAACTCACTTTGCCAGTTTTGTTAACGGTTAATTTAAAAGTGCCATCATTAGGGTTGGGGCTAAGGGCCGCCGTTAATCGGCTTGGTTGGTTATTTTTAGTAATGCTATCATTTGGTGCTGCCATACGGTTAAGGCCTGCATTGGCTTTGTATTTACCGCTATTGCAAACATTAGCAATTTGCCAACTGGCTGCTTGGGGCGGGGTGGGGTTGGTGCAGGTTTTTGTTTTACCTACGGTATATATAATATGGGCTGCTTGCCCATTGTTGGTATTAAGTATTTTGTGCCCACCACTTTGGGTGCTTATTTTATTACCAGCTATTAAGTTTACCTCTGCACCTTGGTGCGTTACACCACCTTTTATAATAATTTCATTTTGGGCATACACATCGCCTGTAAGCACTTGGTTTTCTAACACCAAATTTTCTGGCGCGTTAATAAAAGAATTCCAATGTGGTTGGCCGGGGATGAAGCCTTTTGGAAAGGCTCTAGGATAGTTTTCAATTGTACCATCACTAAGCTCATGCAAATATGAATAAGTAGGGTCATAGTTCTTAGAATAATACTCTGCTAAATAATATCCTTTAGATACTTTTGAAGCGTTTGCGAGTTGTTCTGATATATTAAAAGTTTGTACTTGGGTGTAAAAACTTTCTGTTACATTTTGGTCATTTCGTTTTAAAGTAAATATTAACTTTAAGTAAATTTTAGGAGCTCTATTTTTAATTTCTAGGTACTTAAAAGTACGCCAATTTTCAAAAAAATTACTTTCACGTTTATAAGATTTTAGAATGAATTTACCACTGTATTCATTGCTATTGAACAAATTAAATACTAAATTTTTTACGCATTGTAATGGGACGTAAGGTGTTCTTAATCTACAAATACCATCATTAATAGGATAATTTGGGTTATCTAAAAAATTAGGGTATCCTTTGGAAAGATATTCCAATTGCCATCCTGCTTTTTCAAGTCTTGTTAAAGCCGGCTGTTTCGGAATTATTGCTGCGATTTGCTCCCTTAACATTGTAAAAAAACCAAACTCTACAGGTAATTGATTGTTATACATAGTGCGCATGGGTGTATTAAAAAAAGAGAGATTTTTATCAAATTCTAATACAATTGCTGCTTCTACAGATAAAACGCTCATATTG
>JAVKLI010000093.1:0-27284 GCA_031539425.1 Bacteroidia bacterium | reverse complement strand
TTTTATTTTACTTTGCAGTGGCTTTATTTATGGAGCTGTAAGATATTTTTCATAACTAAGCTGTTTAGTAGTTTATTTTTATAGGTTTAGCAGCCCAAGTGGCTTTATACTACAAAGCGGTAAGCTGGTTAAGGAGTAAAAAAACAACCATGTAGATAGACTTTACTATAAAGATATTAACGTATTTTTATACCATTTAATTATGAATGGTATTTATAAAAAATTAGCCTCACAAGTTTTTATTTATGGTTTGGCTAATATATTTCCTAGGTTAATCACTTATATATTTGCGTTAGTTTTAACTTATATTTTTAAAAACCCTCAAACACTTTCAGTTAACACAGAGTTTTATTCTTATATCAGTTTTTTAAACATTATGTTTTTATATGGCATGGAAACTGCTTTTTTAAACTTTGCTAATCAACATGCTGATAATAAAAAAGTATATACTACTGCCTTTGTATCTATAGTAATTACAACAATAATATTTACTACTCTGCTTATTTTTTATGCACAAAATCTTTCATCATTAACTAACTATAATTTAAATACGCAGTTTATTATTTGGAGTGCTTTAATAATAGCCACAGATGCGTTATTAGCCTTACCTTTGATGCGCTTGAGATTTGAAAATAAAGCCAGTTTATTTGCTTTAAATAAATGTATTAATGTATTAGTTTTTATTAGCGTTAATGTATTTTTTTTAGTGATATGTAAGCAACAGCACGACTTACATACAAATGCTTTTTTAGCCTCATGTTATAATCCAAATATTGGAGTTGGTTATACCTTTATAGCAGGTGTAGCTGCTAATGTACTAAGTTTAATAATGATACTACCAAGCATTTTTAAAATACCTTTTGCATTTGACTTTACTTTATATAAAAAAATGCTTCGTTACGCATTGCCCATTTTAATTCTTGGTTTGGCAGGCATGACCAATGAAACATTTGACAGAATTATATTAAAATATTTACTGCCAATTGATGAAGGAACTTACCAATTAGGGGTATATGGTGCCTGTTATAAATTATCGATGCTTATTACTATTTTTACAACAGCCTTTAAACTAGCCATCGAACCTTTTATTTTTAAAACATCCAAACAATTCAATTCACAGCATCATCAAAATAACTTAACGCATTATTACATTATTTTTTGTTTAATACTTTTTTTATTTCTAACGCTTAATATAAGCTGGATAAAAAATGTAATTAGCTTTAACTACCAAGTAGGCATAGGTGTAGTACCTATACTGTTAATTGCCAATATTTGTTTGGGAATATTTTGGAATATTTCTATATGGTTTAAAACTTCTAACAATGCGCTTTATGGAACTTTTATTACAATTGTAGGAAGCGTTGTAACAGTTGGTTTAAATTTTTATTATATTCCGCAATATGGCTATGTAGCTTGTGCTTGGGCAACTTTAATTTCTTATTTAACTATGATGTTATTAACTTTTTTTGTTTTAAAATACAAATTTCAAATCACATTTAAATTAAATCGAACATTATGGTTTACAGTTTTATCTTTTGCAATTTTTTATGTAACAAAATATATAAATTACAATTCTGAAATATTTAAATTAATAATTAATAATTTATTGTTTTTTGGTTTTGTTTTAACCATATTTTTTATAGAAAAAAAACATATAAAGAGCAAACTTAATTTTTAAATAGCTTTTCAAATTTTTCAAAATGCTGCTCATCTTGTTTTTGAATTACTAATTTATTATTTAATATTTCTTTATAAACTAGCTGACTAAATTTAGCAAAAAAAGGTTTAGCAATACTTATGTTTTCATATTTACCATCGTTAGAAATGCCGTCATCATTAACATACATGCCAATTGTTATAAAAAAATCTATTTTATTTTTAAAATCAATAACATAGGCAGTTTCTGTTACAAAGCCGTATGAATAGCCAATTTTACTTATTGTTCGAATATCGCTTTTATTAAATTGATTTAATGAATCACCAAATAAAATATATTTAAATTGATTTTCTTCTATTTTAATGGAGTCATTTGTTACATATTTATTTTGCATTTCAGATGGAAACAGGCCTAAATATTTTAAAAGTATATTCCTGTTATCATCATTTATATGCCATGATTTTTTTTTTGATTTTACGTTTTTAAAAACTAACGCTTGTAACATTTGATGCGCTTCTATTAAAGGAAAATCTAATTGATAATTATAATTTTTTGGCGTATTAATTAATGAGTCATCGTTATCATAATAAGCGGTACCTATTAATTTATTGTAGGTTTCTTTATAATATTTTATAGCATCTTGATACAGCATATAACTTGCACTTTGTGTTTTTAAAATAATGTTGTTATTGGTAATTGTATAACCATTATTTATTAAAGTATCCAGTTTAGAACAGCCCGAAAAATCTCTAAAAATATTAACATTGGTATATTTTTTTTCAATGAGTTTAGATTTAATATAATGCGGTGTTAAAAAATGATACAATGCATTGTAAGTTTCATTATTACTTATTACAAACATGTTTTCAATTATGCTATTAAAGTTTTTTTTTTATCTTGAAAATAAAATGTTGGATTAAAATATTTACACTGCATATCATCCATCATGTTTAATTCTGCATATAATGGTATGTTTAAAGATTCTAATTTTTCAATAGTAAGCAGGGCAATTGGTAATTTAACTAAAGAGGCAGGATATAAATATTGATGTGATGTGTAATTTTTTGTAACAAAACTTACATTAGAGTTTCTGTTTCTATTTATAGTAGTTATAATTATTTGTAACCTATGTTTAGGATAGTTTTTAAAAACATCATCCACGATTTTTGATTGACCTTGGTAATAAGGAAAAATTTTTGATACGTGGTACGTTTTTATTTGAGTATATATAGAAATAAAACAGAAGTTTAAAAAAAACAAAACATAAACATAAAGAGTTTTTAAACTCATCATAAGTTATATTGATTTTTTTGTGAGCTTAGTTAGATAATATACCGCTACGCCAGAAAGTGTAAAAAGCAAGCCATAAAAAGAAAGTTTCATTTGATGCTTAAATCCAAAAACAACAATATAAAAACAAATACCTATAAATAAAGCTGGTATAATTGGGTAGCCAAATTTTTTAAATTGAGATTTTAAATTTACATCTCGTTTGGCTAATACAAAAATTCCTATTACAGATAAAAGCGTAAATAAATTTAACACCATCCCAATGCAAATAATCATTTGAGAAAAATCAAACAATACAATATAAACGATAGATAAACAACTTTGAAGAATTATGGCTAAGTATGGAATATCTTGTTTAGACTTTTTAGATAAAAAGTTGAGCATAGAATGGTCTTCGCCTAATTTCATTGATACACGAGGGCCAACAATAATCATCGAATTAATTGTAGACAAAAGTAATAAGGCAATTATAGTTCCTAAATAAGGTTTAACACTTGGTGAAAAAATATGGGCAGCATAATAATTTCCAACATCTAATTGCCCTTTTAGTTCATTTATAGGAATAGTATTTAAAAATACAGTATTTAATAATATATACAAGGTAGACACAAACAATACTCCTAGTATTAATGTTTTAGGTAAGTTTTTTTGCATATCATCTACTTCATCTGCAATGTAACAAATGGCATTCCACCCAGAATAAGAATATGTTATAAAATAAATACTAGTTAAAAACCCCATATTTGTAATATCAGCAATGGCTTGAGAATTGAAACTATAATTAATATTTGTAGTAGTGCCATGCCTAAAACCTAAAAAAATAAGAATTATTATAAATGTTATCTTTAAAAAGGTATACACATTTTGTGTAGCGCCACCAACCCTCTTACTTAATAAGTTAATGAGAGTTAAGCCTAATATTACAATAATAGCAATGCTCGTTTTTCCAAAAAAAGATGACGCGTTAGCATCATTATTTAAGTTTAAAATATATGAACCAAATGCACTGGCCGCAGCTGCTACTGGGGCTGAAAAGCCTATTAATAAAGAAACCCAGCCAGATAAAAAACCTAAAACAGGGCTATATATTTTAGTTAAATAATGATACTCCCCTCCAGATTGTGGCATAGATAAAGCTAACATCGAGTAACTTAAAGCTCCTAATAGAGCCATAAGGCCACCTATAATCCATAATAATAAAATAGCAAACCCAGACGAAATACCTTCTACTTGAAACCCAAGACTAGTAAACACACCAGTGCCAATCATATTGGCAATAAGAATTGAAAATACTTGAGATTTTGAAAATTTTATTTTCATTTAGTAGTTGATTTTTTTACAATAAATTGCAAGTTGCTTTCGTTGTGAGATACGTTATAACCTATCATAAACGGTAAAGAATAACTTTTAACATTATAAGCTTTTTCTAATGATGGTTGAAATTTATGTTTAAATAAATCAATTGTTTTGTTGTAAGTACCAAATAATGTGCAGTTCCATTTAGCATTATTATAACTTAAATAGGTAACCCCCGACTCATCTTGTAGTATAAAAGATTGTTTTAAAATAAGAGCATTCATGTCAGAAAATTCGGATAAATGCAAAAGGTATGAAGCTGCCTTTAAAAATACACCACAGTTTTGATAAGAACTTAAATGCTTAACCATGCTCGGATTTTTTTTAAGATTTGTATTTGATAAATCATAAGAAAAATAAGTTAATTCTTTAAGAATATTATTTTCATTGAAGTAATTAATTTTTGTACAAATACTTTTATCAAATGTGGTTGAAAAAAAATCGCCTTTTTCGTTTATGTTATAATAAGATATTTTTGAAATCATATAACCGGATCTTTTAATATAAAATAGCAACAAGGGTAACGTGCCATTTACTTCTTTTTGATTTAATTGTGTTTTCATAGAATTGGTTCTAAAAAAACCAAGCTTGTTTGAAAAATATAATGCATTAAAAGTTTTTTTAATATAATCAACCATTAATGGTTCATTTGCTGTGTCTTTAAGCAATATGCCAACTGGCTCTAACCCAAACATGGAGGCTTTTACCGATGATTTAAAAAATGCATTTAAATATAAAAAATCAGCTCCCGCAAATGGATAAAACATATTGTTATTATTAATTTTAGGTTTTACAACACTATCCGACCATTTATTAATAGGATTTAATTTTTCATTCACAATGTTTTTCCAGTCTTGTTCTATTTTTAATACCACGTCATTATAGAGTTTATTTTCTGATAGTTTTTGAAAATATTTTAGAGGTTTTAAACCGCTAATAATAGCAGCATAATCGTTATAAAACGTATCTATCGTAAGTAAAAGTTGCGAAGATTTGGTTTCTTGTTGAGTTACTGTTTTTTCGGCATTTTGATTAGAGGTACAAGAAATAATAATGATATAAAAAAAGCAAAGAGTTATGCGTTTAGAAAAAAAAGAGTTCATAAATAGTGTAAATTATTTTAAATAAAAAAGTGGGTAAAAATACGTTTTTATCTCAATTTAATTTGGATTAATTTGAAGCAGTCAATTGAGCCAAATAATTATCATATTTGTCCTCTTTTTTATAAGCAAATTGTAAAATTGACTTTTAAAGGGAATGTTAAAGTAGCCTTTGTTAGTAGTTTAAATGATTAGAAAAAAAGTAATTTTAGCAGGTTAATATTAAATCTAAGAGCGTATTGAAAAATGGGAATCATTCAAAGACAGGGAGTAAAAAACATGGTTATTTTGTATTCTGGCATTTTAATAGGCGCCATTGGTACATTATTTATACAACCTCATTGTTTGTTACTTTCTGAATTAGGATTAACACGCACTTTATATAATGTGTCATTTTTACTAAGCATAGCCTTACCTTTTGGGTTACCAAATATTATAATTAAAACATATCAACAGTATAAACTTAAAAATGATACTATTGCTCAATATTTTTTTCAATTTATTTTATTTTATTTTTTGCTTTCAAGCATTTTTATTTCATTTTTTCATTTTTTAACAAAGCCCTACATAGGAAATTTGTATAATCAAAAATCTCAATTATTTTATCAGTACATTTCATATGTTTTACCTCAAGCTATTTTTATCGCCTTTAATTCTGTTATTTGTGCTTATAGTCAAGCATTAAAAAAATCAACTGTACCATCATTTTTAAATGATTTTATAGCTCGCATAATTGCTATTCTAATTACTGTAATGTATTTTAATCAATGGATTTCATTTAATACCTACCTTGTATTGTATATAAGCATTTTTTTATTTACTGCTATTGCACTATTACTTTACTTATCACATTTTAATTTAATTCAATTTAATTTTAAAAATACGTACCGTTTTTTTCTTTCAATCAATTGGAAAGAAAATTTTAAAATAGGATTAAATTATTGTATCATATCCTTTACATCTTTCGGAATTAGAAGTATTGATATTATCATCATTAGTTTTTCTTCATTACAAAATGTGGCTATTTATACCACTGCTTTGTTTTTATCTATGTTTATTGAAGTACCCTTAAATGCTATTGAAAGAAGCTCCTTAGCTAAAATAACAGAACATTTTGAAAATAAACAAATTAATAAAGTATATGAAATTTATGAATCATCCGTAAAACACTTAGTGGTATTAGGAGGTATTGTTTTTATAGGATTAAACATAAATGCTGATTTAATAATTAGCTTTTTACCTAGAGACTATTTTGGTTTAAAAGTCTTTATTTTTATTTTAGGTATTGCTTCGTTTATAAATGTGAGTACAGGTATTAACAATACGCTAATTTTTTATACCAACTTGTATAAAAGTGGGCTAATCCTATTAATATCTATATTTACTTTAGGTGTTTTTACGTATTCTATAATTATACCTAAATATGGTTTATTAGGGGCAGCGTGTGTAACTGCAAGTTTATCAATATTATATAATTTAAGTAAATATTTATTATTACTAAAGGTGTTTAAGTTTCAACCTTTTACAAAATCATTTTTTTTTTTATTACTGATATCTTTGGGTATTTCAAGTATTGTTTTCTATGTACCAGCAATTTTTCAAAATATATATTTAAATGCTATAATAAATAATATTGTATTTATTGGTATTTATATTTGGTTTGCATATAAGTTTCAAATTATACCAAATGTATTTTTAAGTTTAAAAAAATGACATTAAAAAAAGCACTTATTATAACATATTACTGGCCCCCAACTGCTGGTGCTGGCGTACAGCGATGGTTAAAGTTTACAAAGTATTTTAGAGGTTTAGGTATTGAACCTATTATTTATACACCTCAAAATCCTGATTTTCCTATTATGGATGAGAGCTTATTGCAAGACGTATTACCCCACCTAAATGTTTTAAAATCTAAAATTAATGAGCCCTACAATTTATATAGAAAAATATTAAGGTTAAAAAAAACAGAAGTTGTAAACCAAGGATTTATTTCTAAAAGCAATAAACAGTCGTTTTTTAAAAAGGTATTAATCTGGGTTCGTGGTAATTTTTTTATTCCAGATGCAAGGGTAGGGTGGATAAAGCCTTCTGTACGTTATTTATCAAAAATTATTGCCCACCATCAAATAGATACTATTATAAGTACTGGTCCTCCGCATAGCATGCACGTTATAGCACTTAAATTAAAACAGCAGTTTGCAACTATAAATTGGATTGCAGATTTTAGAGACCCCTGGACTCAAATTGATTTTTATAAAGATTTAAAACTAACAAAATGGGCAGATAAAAAACATAAGTATTTAGAATTAGAAGTTTTAAAAACTGCCAATCATATAGTTACTGTAAGCCCTAATTGTGCCTTAGAATTAACTCACATATGTAATAGAAAAATAGAAGTAATTACAAACGGATTTGATGAATCTGATTTTAATAATACAAATGACGAACAAGATGTTATATTTTCTAGTTTTGAATTACATCATATAGGAGCATTAAATAAAGATAGAAATCCAAATGCGTTATGGAAAGCTATTTATGAATGTTGTGAAGATGATGTTAATTTTGAAAATGATTTAAAATTATCATTTACTGGTAAAACAGATGCTTGCATTTTTGATGATTTATTAAAATACAATTTAGTTTCTAAAGTTTATTTTAAAGATTATGTTAATCACCATGAGGCTATAAAACTCATGCAAAAATCTACTATTTTATTGTTATTACTAAATAATACACCTAAAAATAAAGGCATACTTACAGGTAAATTATTTGAATATTTAGCCGCAAAACGACCAATATTAGCTATAGGTAGCGTTGATGGAGATGCTGCTAAAATTATAAATGATACACAAGTTGGAATAACTGTTGATTTTAATGATATTGAAAACATGAAAATTGCCTTAAAAGCATATTATCAAAAATTTAAATTAAAGCAACTATTTGTAAATTCCCAATCATTAGAAGTTTACAGTAGAAAACAAGGTGCTTATTTATTTTCAAAATTAATTTTAAGTACCTAAAAAAATAATCTTTATTTAGAAGCCTATACTTTTAAGATTTTACTTTGGCAAACAAAGTTTGTTTTAGCAATATTAGTTTTAGAAATGGCATTAAATCCGCCTTCAATTTCGGTAAAATTATTATATCCTCTGGCTTTTAAAATGCTAGATGCTGTCATACTTCTATAGCCTCCTGCACAGTGTAAATAGAAGTGCTCATCTGTACTTATTTCATCTACCCAATTATTAATATTGGCTAATGGCCTGTTATAAGATTCATCAACATGCTCCGCTGTATATTCGGTTTCTTTACGAACATCAATTACCTTGTGTGTGCCAATTATAAGCTCTGCTGCAAGTTGTATTGCGGTAATTCTATTAACAGTTTCAATGATTTTACCTGCACTTTCCCAAGTATTAATACCTCCTTGTAAATGACCTATAATATTATCAAAACCAACCCTTGTGAGTCGGGTTACAGTTTCTTTTTCTTTTCCTAGCTCTGTAATTAAAACAATAGGTTGCTTTACATCGCCTATTAATGCGCCAACCCAAGGGGCAAAATCACCATTAATACCAATATTGATAGATTGAGGAATAAAACCTTTACAAAATAGGCCGTTATCTCTGGTATCTAAAAGTAAGGTGTTTTTTTCTTTAATAATATTTTCAAACTCATTAAGTGGTAAAGGGCGCATACCTTGATTTAAAACAGTTTCAAAACTTTCATAGCCAAATTTATTCATGGCTACATTGGCGCCAAAGTATAATGGCGGAGCTAAAAGCCCATCGGTAACTTCTTTTATAAATTCTGTTTCTGTCATACTAGCACGTAGTGCATAATTTAGTTGCTTTTGGGCACCAATAGTTGATACTGTGTCTTTGCTCATATTTTTACCACAAGCACTACCAGCACCATGTGCAGGGTAAACTAATACATCGTCGGGTAGGGTCATAATTTTATTTCGTAAAGAGTGAAATAAAGTTCCGGCTAATTGCTCTTGAGTCATAGATGCAGCTTTTTGAGCCAAATCTGGTCTACCCACATCTCCTATAAATAAAGTATCGCCGCTAAATAGCGCCTGCTCTTTACCTGTTTCATCTATAAGCACATAACAAGTGCTTTCTAATGTATGACCAGGTGTGTGCAATACTTTAATTTTTATAGTTCCAATTTGAAACTCTTGTTGATCTTTTGAAGCAATAAATTCAAAATTAGGCTGAGCTTGTGGACCAAATACAATAGGCGCATTGGTTTTTTTGCTTAAATCTAAATGTCCACTTACAAAATCGGCATGAAAATGTGTTTCAAAAATATATTTTAATGTTACTTTGTCTCGATGTAATCTTTCTAAATAGGGCTGAGGTTCACGTAATGGGTCAATAATGGCAGCTTCGCCATTAGATGTAATATAGTATGCGCCTTGAGCTAAACAACCAGTATAAATTTGTTCTATGTAGAAATTTGCTTGATTCATGTTAGGGTATTTTTTTGAAAATTAATAAATAATTCATGATTTTGTCGTTTAAAAAATGAATTATAACACGTTTTAAAGGTATGAAATTTAAAATAAGGTTTAAATAATTGCTTATATTCCGCTTTAAATACTCCAAATGGAGGTCCAGCTTTTTCAAAGGTTCTATTAAATAATACACCTACTAATTTTCCATTAGGGTTAAGCAAATTGTGCATGGTAACAACGTATGCGCTTCGTAAGTTTGGATTAATGGCGCAAAATAACGTTTGTTCAATAATTAAATCGTAACAACCTCTATGTTCAAATACATTTGTATTTAAAATTTTAATGGACGTATGTTGATACTTTTGCTGTAGGAGCTGTACAACAGTTTCAGCTATATCAATTAAAGTGATATTAGTAAAACCTTGTTGATATAAATATTCAGCTTCGTACGCATTACCACATCCGGCAATTAATATGTTTAAGTTTTTGTTTGTTAATTGATCAATATAGGCTTTTATGGGTGGTGATACTTGCTTTAAATCCCAACCAGTTTGGCTATTTTTATATTGATGGTTCCAATATTCAGCGTCAAGGGAAGCTTCTACATATAGCATAATAGCCTAAATTGATTGTTAAATGGCGTTAAATATAATGATTTGCAACAGTAAATTTATTTTGTATTTTTCGATTTAAATAAAATTTAATGGAAAAAACTTTAATTCTTAATGCCGAACAAATTCAATTAATATTGCAACGTTTAGCTTATCAGGTGTATGAAACGCATTTGAATGAAAAAAAGCTGTTTATTGCAGGTGTTGATGATATTGGTTTTCAGATAGCCAAACGTATATCAGAACATTTAGAGAAAATTTCAAGTATTACCATTCAACTCGAAAAAATTAAAATAAACAAAGATGCACCTTGGGAAGAGCCCTTAGATATTTCATTTACAAATAAAGATTACAAAAACAGTTCTGTTTTAATAGTAGATGACGTATTAAATAGCGGTAAAGTATTGATGCATAGTACTAAATTGTTTTTAAACACACCTATAAAGCAAATTAAAACTTTAGTGTTTGTAGATAGAAATCATGCCAAATACCCTATTAAAGCTGATTTTGTAGGCTATTCATTTTCCAATACTATACAAGAACATGTAGATGTTGATTTTGCTAAAAAAAACAATGAAAAAGTATTTTTAGTATAAAAAATGCTGCCAATTAGTCTGTATTTTAAATGTGGAACAGAATTAGATTCACCCCCTAACATCAATATATTTTTTTAGCATGAGTTATATTAAAGAACAAAATCATTTTAATCCTGATATTATCTCTGAAGATGAGACCGATTTTATACCTCTATTATCTATAGAAGATGAAGATAGTATGAATTCGGAAAAAATTCCACCCACTTTGTCAATTCTTCCGTTACGAAATACGGTGTTGTTTCCTGGCGTGGTAATACCAATTACAGTAGGCAGAGACAAATCTATTAACCTTGTAAAAGATGCCTATAAAATAGATAAAATTATTGGTGTAGTGTCTCAAAAGAGCGAATCTGTAGAAGAACCCACAATTGGAGATTTAAATACAGTTGGCACCGTAGCCCGTATTATTAAATTATTAAAAATGCCAGATGGTAACGTTACAGTAATTATACAAGGTAAAAAGCGATTTAAAGTAAAAGAATTTACCCAGCAAGATCCTTACTATAAAGCAACTACAGAGGTTTTTGAAGAAGTGCGTCCAAAAAAAAATGACGAAGAATTTACTGCCATTGTGTCAAACATAAAAGATACGGCTCTTCAAATTGTAAAAAAATCTCACAACATTCCTTCAGAAGCGGGGTTTGCAATAAACAATATTGAAAGCCCTAATTTTATGATCAATTTTATTTCGGGCAATATTAACGCTACTACTATTGAAAAACAAAGTTTGCTAGGAATGCCAGATTTAAAGCAACGCGCCACTAAGGTATTGGCAATGCTTAATAAAGAATTACAATTATTAGAATTAAAGAATCAAATTCATAATAAAGTAAAAGTAGATTTAGACAAACAGCAACGCGATTACTTTTTACACCAACAAATTAAAACCATTCAAGAAGAGCTTGGCGAAAAAAGCCATGAACAAGATATTTTAGATTTGAAAGAACGCGCCAAATTAAAAAAATGGGCAGAACCTGTGGCTCAATTATTTGAAAAAAGTATTCATAAATTATCTCGAACAAACCCAAATTCATCAGAATATGTAATTCAAAATAATTATGTAGAATTACTGCTTGATTTACCTTGGGATGAAAAAAAAACTACTACAATTGATATTGTTAAAGCTGAGAAAATTTTAAACCAAGAACATTTTGGTTTAGAAAAAATAAAAGATAGAATTATAGAACACTTAGCGGTATTAAAATTAAAAGGTAATTTAAAATCGCCCATCATTTGTTTAAATGGCCCTCCGGGTGTAGGAAAAACATCTTTAGGTAAAAGCATAGCCAACGCCATTGGTAGAAAATATGTTCGCATGAGTTTAGGTGGATTAAAAGATGAAAGTGAAATAAGAGGGCATCGTAAAACTTACATAGGTGCTATGCCTGGGCGAGTATTATTAAATTTAAAAAAAGTAGGCGTATCAAACCCAGTATTTGTATTAGACGAAATAGATAAAATAGGAAACGATTACCACGGCGACCCATCTTCTGCTTTACTAGAAGTGCTAGACCCAGAACAAAACAACACGTTTTACGATAATTTTTTAGAATTTGATTACGATTTAAGTAACGTTATGTTTATTGCCACATCAAACAATGCACAAAACATACAACCTGCACTGCGTGATAGGATGGAAATTATTGATTTAAATGGCTATACCGTTGAAGAAAAAATTGAAATTGCCAAAACATATTTAATACCAAAACAAATAGAGCAAACAGGCATCAAAGCCAATCAAATAAAGTTAACCGACGTATTACTAGAGTTTATAATTGAAGAATACACCGCCGAAAGTGGTGTACGTGGATTGGATAAAAAACTTGCAAAGTTAGCCAGACACATAGCTTTACACATTGTAAAAGCTACCACTATTCCCAAACTTGATAAAGAGTCAATATCTAAAATACTAGGCCCATCTCATAGCAAAACCAAGTATCAAGGTAATGATGTATTTGGTGTAGTTACTGGCTTAGCCTGGACACAAGTAGGCGGCGATATTTTATTTATTGAAACTAGCCTCTCAAAAGGAAAAGGTGAAAAGCTAACACTTACAGGTAATTTAGGAGATGTGATGAAAGAAAGCGCAACACTAGCCTTAGAATTTATAAAATCGCATTGCGAAGAGTTAAAAATAAATCAAAAATTATTTGAAGAACACAACATACACATACACGTACCCGAAGGAGCAACTCCAAAAGATGGACCCAGTGCAGGTATTGCAATGCTTACCTCGTTAGCATCTATTTTAAGCAAAAGAAAAGTGAAAAAAAATATAGCCATGTCGGGCGAAATAACCTTACGCGGAAAAGTGTTACCTGTAGGTGGTATAAAAGAAAAAATATTAGCTGCCAAACGTGCAGGAATAAAAGAAATTATCTTATGTGCTGATAATAAAAAAGATGTAGAAGACATTAACCAAAATTATTTAAAAGGCTTAAAATTTATTTATGTTAGCAGCATGACAGAGGTTTTAAAAGAAGCATTGGTGTAATGGAATACCCTTCTAAAATAATAGAAAGTGCCGTAGTTCAATTTTCATCATTACCAGGCATAGGCAAAAAAACAGCCCTACGCTTAGTGTTACACTTGGTAAAACAAAGCAAACAATCGGTATTACAGTTTTCTCAAGCCTTAAAACAATTAACAGAAAATATTAAATTTTGTGCACAATGTCATGTTATTTCTGATAATCATATTTGTGAAATTTGTAATAACCCAAGTAGAAATAATAAATTAATTTGTATAGTAAAAGATTATGGCGACGTGATAGCTATTGAAAACACTGGTTTATACAAAGGCTTATATCATGTGTTAGGTGGTATTATATCACCAATGGATGGGGTAGGACCTCAAGATTTAAATATAGACACTTTACTGAAAAAACTCGAATCTCAAAAAATAGACGAAGTTATATTTGCGATAAATGCCACCATGGAAGGTGAAACCACTTGCTTTTATTTAGCTAAAAAAATAACACCCTTTAGCATCACCATTTCATCAATAGCAAGAGGAATTGCTGTAGGTGATGAGTTAGAATATACGGATGAAATTACACTCGGACGATCTATTCAAAATAGAGTACTTTATAAGTAGTAAAAAAATCCTATGGCAGAGAGGATAAAAATTAATTTAGAAGTTAAAACAAAACGTTGGTTGAATTAAAGACGCATACAGCAAAGTTAAGATAATTGTTTTTTTTCTCCCTATGTGTAGATTTTTATGGACTTTTTTAGAATTTGAAGAACATAAAAAAAAGCGTGTAAAACCTTGATTTTACACGCTTTTAGACTGTTTTAGACAATCTGTCTGCGGAGAAAGAGGGATTCGAACCCTCGGTACAGTTACCCGTACGCATGTTTAGCAAACATGTCCTTTCGGCCACTCAGGCATCTCTCCGAACATAAAAATGTGCTGCGAATTTACACTTTTTTACTTTGCAACTTCTATTTAATCTAAATAATCTAAATCTTTATTAAAAGTTTCTTCCAATAAGTATAATCCTATAAAACTAATACTTAAAACTACTGCCCCAACAGCTATAGCTGCCTGTACATTTGAAAAACTGATTGATTGAATTAAAAAATAAAAAAAACTATTGATAATAATAGTACTTCCTCTTACAAAATTTGGCACACTGGTTGTTATTGTAGAACGAATATTAGTTCCAAATAACTCCGAGGCTGTAGCCATAAATACAGCCCAGTAGCCTGTGCTAAACCCAATTAAAACTATATTAAAGTAAAACCAATAAATTGATATTGCTGCTGTAGTAAAAAACAACACAATTGTAAGGGCAGTTAATATCATAAAACACAACAATGCTTTTTTTCTACTTTTAAAATATTGAGATAATAAGCCGCTGCTAATATCACCTAATGTAATACCAACATAAGCAAAGGTTATTGCTAATTTGGCTGTTTTTGGCCCATCTACCATACCCATAGCTTTCATTAATTCAGGACTTAAAGTGATGAGTATGCCCATAACATACCAAACTGGCATGGCAACTACAATAATTGATATAAACTTTATTACTTTGGTTTTTGACTGAAACACTGACAGCAAATTCCCTTTTTTTACATCTAATGTATTGGCTTTTGAAAACATAGTTGATTCTGATACACCAATTCTAAAAATTAATAATATTAGGCCCATGATGCCACCTATAATGTAGGATATTCTCCAATTATCTATAATAACTCCAACAACTCCTGCAACTACCGCTCCAGACAATCCAACCGAAGCCACAAAGGTAGTACCTAACCCGCGTTTTTCTTTACTCATGCATTCACTTACTAATGTAATTCCAGCGCCTAATTCTCCAGCTAATCCAAAGCCAGAAATAAAGCGTAGTAGTGCATACATATTAGGTTCTGACACCATGCCATTTAAAATGTTGGCTATTGAATATACAAAAATAGATCCAAATAAAACAGAGAGCCTTCCTTTTTTATCACCTAAAATGCCCCAAAAGATTCCTCCAACTAGCATTCCAAACATTTGAAAATTCATTAATTTGACACCAATTTGTAGTATTAATCTATCTAATAACTCTTGACTTAAGGTTGGGTAAATATTTTTTAAAATATCTGTAAGACTTGATACGCGCTCCATACTAAATAATACTAAGTCGTAAACATCAACAAAATAACCTAAAGCAGCTACTAGGATGAGTTTATTTAAATTTGGTTGATTATTCATTATTGAAGTTCAATGACTTAGTTAATTTTACGTTTTTTGCACGTAAATGTATTTCATTTTTTTTCAATTTAATATAAATTAAATGAACATTTAAGGCTTTTAGTTTTATAAGATATTTTAACAAAAAAAGCAACGCATATCGATTAATTTTAAAGAGCTAAAATGTGGTTTAAACTAAGTAAATATAAAGTTCTTTTTTTTGTGTTGAATATGATAGTAGCAACATTAAATTTCAATTTATATAGTCAACACATAAGACGCAGTTTTTCACAACATGAAATTGGGGTTTTTGGAGGAGGAACTTATTATAGAGGCGATTTAAATCAAAGTACGCACTTTACCAACATAGGCTTGGCTTATGGCGTTTATTACCGATATTGTCCTAACTATAGATTTGCTTACAAAATAGGATGGGTAAGTGGAGCTGTTGCTGCACAAGATGCTGAAAGTAATGATCCTGCTCAAAGAGTTAGAAATTTAAGTTTTTCTTCTAAAATTGATGAATTGCATATAATTACTGAATTTAATTTTTTAAATTATAGACTTGGTCATAAAGAATTTGGATTTTCTACTTATATGTACGGTGGTTTGGCTATGTTTTGGTTTAACCCCCAAACAAATCTTAATGGTAACGTGATAAATTTATCGACCATAAAAACTGAAAATCAAAGTTATAGTTTAAATTCAATGGCTATTCCATTTGGCATAGGCATAAAGTTTAACATATTGCCTCGCTTAGCAGCCACTATAAGTTGGGGTACTAGGTTTACTTATACTGATTATTTAGATGATGTAAGTAATCATTATGTATACAAAACGCCAAATACATTAGAAAATGAATTAGCTGATAGGTCAATTATAAAAACTAATAACGTGGGGAATCAAAGAGGCAATAATCGTAATAATGATTGGTATTTTGTTTTTGGAGGCTCAATTGTATATAAAATCAATAAAAAGAAAAATTGTTTTTTAGAAGCTTCAAAAAAATAGATGTGATTTTACTTTAAAAATGAACCTATATTTATAGAAAAAATTATAAAGCTATGTTTCTCAATAGCAAGCTTAATTTTTTATTTTTACAATAATTTAAAATAAAAAATACCATGTTAAAAGTTCATAATTTTAGTGCTGGCCCCGGAATATTGCCAAAAGATGTATTACAACAAGCGGCTGATGCTTGCATCAATTTTGACAATATGAATTTATCATTGTTAGAAATATCGCACCGAAGTAAAAATTATGAAGCTGTTATAGATGAAGTAAGAGCTTTAGTAAAAGAATTATTTGAAGTTGGCAACAATTATGAAGTGCTATTTTTAGGAGGTGGGGCCAGTACACAGTTTGCAATGGTGCCATATAACCTGTTACCAGAAGGTGGTAAGGCGGTCTATTTAAACACAGGAGTGTGGGCTAATAAGGCTATTAAAGAAGCAAAAATTATTGGTAACACTACAGTTGTAGCCTCTTCAGAAGATAAAAAATTTACATACATTCCTACAAACTATGAAATCCCTAAAGATGCAGCCTATTTTCATATTACTTCAAATAATACGATATATGGTACACAAATGCATCATTTTCCAAAAAGCCCAATACCATTGGTATGCGATATGAGTTCGGATTTATTTAGCCGTAAGGTAAACGCAAATGATTTTGCTTTGATATATGCAGGTGCTCAAAAAAATATTGGTCCAGCAGGTAGCACCATGGTAATGGTTGATACCAATGTGTTAGGAAAAACAGGACGCAAAATGCTGTCTATGTTAGATTATCAGGTACATATAAAAGGTGGTAGTATGTATAACACGCCACCTGTATTTCCTATTTATGTAACCTTACTTACACTAAAATGGCTTAAAAAAAACGGAGGTATTAGCTGGATTGAAAAATTAAACAAAGAAAAAGGTGCTTTGCTTTATAATGAAATCGACAATAACCCTTTATTTTACGGCACTACAACCAAAGAAGATAGAAGTTTAATGAATGTTTGTTTTTTATTAAAAGATGCTACATTAGAGCCTGAGTTTGATACACTTTGGAAACAAGCTAATATTAGTGGTATTCGAGGGCATCGTGATGTGGGAGGCTATAGAGCCTCATTATATAACGCCATGCCAATTGAAAGTGTAAAAGTGTTGGTTGAGGTAATGCAGCATTTTACAAAAACAAAAGGATAATTTCTTTACATTTCATAGATTGTTTATCAAATTTAATTTTATTGTGTGTTAAATTTTGTATTGAACAATAAACTGAGAAATAGCATATTTCTATTAATTATGCTAATTAGTAGCATGATGCATTTTAATCATTTTTCTAAAGATTTGGTAAGCGTTCATGTATGGCGACAAACACAAACGCAATCAACCATCAATAATTTTTATGAAGAAGATATGTCCATTTTTAAACCTCGAAGAAATGAAAGAGGTAATGGTGACGGCATCTATAGAATGGAATTTCCTTTAATGCAATGGTTAGTAGCTTGCTTATATAAAGTATTTGGTAATCATATACTTATTACTCGAATATTTATGTTGTTGGTAGGTTTCTTGTCAGTATTTGGTATTTATAATTTATTAACTGCTTTGTTTCAAAAGCCTTTACTAGCCATATTTGGAGCATGGGCATTTAATTTTTCTCCTTGTTTTTATTATTATATAATCAATCCAATACCCGATAATTTTGCCTTATGTAGTGCTATTTGGGGCTTATATTTATTTTTTTTATGGTATCAAAAAAATCAAATGCGTCATCTTGTTTTAAGCTCCATTTTACTTAGTATTGGTGCATTGTGCAAACTTCCTTTTATTATTTTTTTTATTATCCCATGTTGGCATTTATTTTTATTAATAATTAAAAATGGTATTAATAAAAGTATTGTATTAAATACAATAGGTGCGCTAGGATTTATATTATTACCAATGGCTTGGTATTGCTTTGTAATAGATAGTTGGAATGGAAATATTATTATAAAAGGTATGCTAAATAATCAAGCATCATTTTTACAATTGTTAGATTATGTGCAGCATAATTTAATCTCTACCTTACCAGAATTGCTATTAAATTATGGCTCGCTGGCATTTTTTATTTTGGGTTTTTATTTTTTGTATAAAAATAAATCATTTAAAAACCCTAAGTTTTATTTATTACTTGCATTAAGTATTATAACGCTATTATATTATTTTTTTGAAGCCAACGCTATCGCCAAAGTACATGATTATTATTTGTTTCCGTTTTATCCGTTATTATTTATATTAGTTGCCTATGGGGCTTATCATTTATATGTGTATCAAAATAATAAGTATAAAGTAGTTACATTAATACTTATAGGGCTGCTTCCAATTATATGCTTTTTAAGAAATTACGAAAGATGGGATACACAATCACCTGGATTTAATGCAGATTTACTAACCTATAAAAAGGAACTACAAACTGCAATACCAAACAATGCGCTTGTTATAGTAGGTAATGATGAGTCACATTTTATTTTTTTATATTACGTTAATAAAAAAGGTTGGGGGTTTGATAATGATAATTTTTCGTCCGAACAATTAAGCAACTGTATTGGTATGGGCGCAAAGTACATGTATACAGATTCAGAGCTACTTCTTAAAAATAAAGAAATTATAAGTCATCTTGATAAACTTTTGCTTCAAAAGGGAAGCGTCAAATTATACAAATTAAAGTAAATCATAATTTGAAGTTAAACCTCCTGAAGATTATTTATTTTACTTGAATTAATTTTATTTAAAGCATAGTCAAAAGTAATATGATATTGTTTAATTGGTTTGGTAGCTGATGGGATGTTAAACATTAAATCGAGCATAATTACTTCACAAATACCACGTAACCCCCTAGCACCAAGTTTATATTCTAGAGCCTTATCAACAATCAGTTCAAATACTGTTTCGTCAAACGTGAGCTTAATACCTTCAAGTTTAAATAAATGCTGGTATTGAGCTATTAGTGCATTTTTTGGTTTCGTTAAAATTAATAATAGCGCTTCTTTATCTAAAGGATTTAAAAATGTTACAATTGGTAATCGCCCAATTAACTCAGGAATTAATCCAAATGTTTTTAAATCTTGTGGGGTTATATATTGTAGTAATTTATTTTTATCTATGTTTTCAGAACTAACAGAAGCCTTGTAACCTAAAGCTTGTGTATTAAGTCGTGTAGCTATTTTTTTATCTATCCCATCAAAAGCACCTCCACAAATAAATAAAATGTTTTTTGTATTTACTTGAATCATTTTAGCATCAGGATGCTTACGTCCACCTTGTGGAGGAACATTTACAACTGATCCTTCCAATAACTTTAATAATGCTTGTTGTACCCCTTCACCGCTTACATCTCTTGTAATAGAAGGGTTGTCGCTTTTGCGGGCTATTTTATCAATCTCATCTATAAAAACAATACCTTTTTCGGCAGCCTCTACGTTATAATCAGCTGCTTGCAACAATCTTGTTAAAATATTTTCTACATCTTCTCCAACATAGCCAGCTTCTGTAAGTACTGTAGCATCTGCAATACAAAAAGGAACATTTAATAATTTAGCCATTGATTTAGCTAATAAAGTTTTACCGGTTCCTGTTTCCCCAACTAAAATAATATTTGATTTATCAAGCTCTATTTCTGAATCATTAATTTGAGAAATTCTTTTGTAATGATTGTAAACTGCTACACTTAATATTTTTTTAGCCACATCTTGTCCAATTACATATTCATCTAAATGTTCTTTAATATTTTGGGGCTTTAAGTTTTTAAATGTTGAAGCAGATTTATTAGGTAAATGCGTATTGCTTTCTTTTTTATCCACATCAATTTTTAGCATCTGATGCGCTTCAACTACACAATTATCACATATATGTACATTTTTACCTGCAATTAACAGCAGCACATCTTTTTTATCACGCCCACAAAATGAACAATTTACTTGGTTGCTTTTTGACATTAATTAAAAGTTATAAAATTTAGAAATCATGGTATAAACAATTACGCCAGTAATAGTTACATATAACCAAACTGGGTAAGAATAACGGGTTATTTTTTTATGTTTTATAACCTCATTTTGTAAGCCGTAATAAAACGATAATAAAATAAGTGGTAAAATAACTGCTGCTAAAACAATATGGCTAACAAGTAGTGCTAAATAAACCGTTCTACTATCAGCTACTAAAGCTAGTTCGTTTGGTTCCAATAATTGATTATGATTAACATCTCCATAAATAGTTTCTGGAATAAAGTAATGAGCCATAACATAAGAAATTAAAAATAAAGCCGAAAATGCAAATGCAGTTAAGTTTAATTTTTTATGCAATACAATATTTTTCTTTTTTATAGCTATTAATGAGCAAATTAATAAAAAGCTGCACGATCCATTTAATAAGGCATTTACTAAAGGTAGATGGTAAATAAATTGAGGAAAATGATCGGGCACAGGAATAAATCTCTTGTTTAAAATAAATACTAAAAGGCAAACTACTATTCCAATTATAACAGATAATTTAAAAATCAATTTATCGTTTTTAATAAATGGTTTATTCATAACTAAAAAATTCAAAAAGAATGTAAATATACAGTTTGCAATTAGATGGTTATTATTAGGTTGTAAAAAAATAAGCTGTAATAACTCATTTTTCTAATTTCAATGTAGGGTAGGGCTTCAGTAAATTTAGTTGAATTGTCAATTGTTACGAGATAAAATTAGTTTTTAATAACAGATTGATAGTTCATATTTTTAATTTTACTACTCTTTAAAGTTTTTATTAGTTATAAATTCATTATCGGATAGTGTAAGTAAAAACGCTTTAAGCGCTTGCTTATCAAGCAAATTTAAATTAAGGGGTTTTATTAATGGGCTTTTATTTATATGATTTTTGCCTCCAGAGTTATAATGTTCTATAACCTCTTCTAAATTAAGTATTGAGCCATCGTGCATGTAAGGCTTTGTTAGCGCTATATTTCTTAATGTAGGCACTTTAAAAAGCGCTTTATCTTGATTTAAAAGTGTAAGTCGCATTCTTCCAGTATTTTTATAATCTACATACAAACCTATATTTTGAAATGTATAATTTGTAAAATTGAACCCTGAATGACAAGTTGCACAATGTGTACGAGAACTAAAAAACAATTTTTCCCCTTCTTGTTCTAAACTATTGTATGGATATTGATTTGGATTTAATTGATGTTTATCGTAATAAGAATTACCACTTATAAAGCTTCGCTCATAATTTGCTATAGCTCTTACTAAAACGTAAGCATCAAAACCTCTATTATATGACTTTTTAGCTGCTTGCTTATAAATACTATCTTTTGAGAGCCTTTCAATAATTTCTGGTACCGAAAAATTAAATTCATCATGCTCTTGTATTGGGATTAAAATTTGCATTTCTAAGGTTGTTACACCTCCAGCCCTTGTGTAATAAGGGTGATAGGAGACATTTGCTAATGTAGGGGCATTGCTAATGCCTATAACATTATTATCTCCAACACTAAAGTTAACCTCATCACTAAATGCAATTTCAGATTTATGGCACGAAACACAGCTAATTGTTTGGTTCCTAGAAAGCTTTTTTTCGAAAAATAGTTTTTTACCTAATAACCATCTATCCTTACTATAAAAATTATCTGCCGGAAAAATAATAGGTGGAAAACCATCTGGAATGTGCATCAAATCTTTTTCTAATGCTTTAGGAATTGAAGCATCTTTAACGCAATTAACATTAAAAATGCTACATACTGCAATTAAAATATATAGTTTAAAGTTTCTTATAACACTTTATTGAATGATTATTTTTTTAAATCCTAATACTTGATGTTGGTTTTTAAATTGAATAAAAAATACGCCTTTTGTGTCAATTTTTAAGGTGTTTTGAAAGATATTCCAATCAATGTGTTTTACTTTTTGACCTGTCATATCAAATATTTCCAAACTTGTAATTTCTGTACTTAAGGCGTTAAACCTTATATTAATTAGCCCATTGCTAGGGTTTGGGTAAAGTTCAATGTTATTTAAATAAAAATGATTATCAACAATAGCCGAAATAGGTGAAGTTTGTGGAATTACATTTGTAGCTGAGAAAACAAAATCCCTAAAATTTTGAAGCGCCGTAAGGTCTGTTTTACCTACTCCATGATCAATAGGACCATTATTAACATTAATGTTTTTGTAGGCTTCTATATAATCTGCTTTAAGATTGATGTAGGTACCACTTGAATTAACAATAGGTGTAACCGTTTTGCTTTGTGAAAAATAATTTAGATTGCCAGTTCCATGTTGTTGAACTGTAGTGGTATAATTGTTTCCTGCCCCCCCCTCTAAAGCTAAAAATATATAACCCGACGACCAGCCCCAGTGCATAGACGGATTTTGAAAAGATAAAGGGTGTGTTGTAGGTAATAACGTAATATCAGCATTGTTAGTGGGGCTTTCTACCCCTATAGAAAATTTAACCCCTTCTATATTAGTAATAGAAAAACTTCCTAAACTCTCTACAACATTTGAATTTCCTTTTACCAATATATATTTATTAGGTACGGTTAACTCTTGCCCACCGTTGTATATTATTTTAATTGATGAGATATAATAATCCACTCTGGTTATTTTTACACTCTGACCTAAATTGTTAGTTATTACATTATTTAAAGAAAAACTAGAAGTACCTAAGGTATGCGTAATGGTTAAATAAACATTGTTTTGTCCATAGTTTAAGTTAAACACTAACAATAAAGTTATGAGATATAATTTTGATTTTAACATGTTATAAAAATGATTTATGTGAAATTATAATTTTTCTGAAATTTTAAGTAAAGCTATATTATATTTTTGACTATTTATCATACTTGCAAAGAAAAGTATAAAGTCAATATGAGTAATATAATATATAAACCCATTTTGGCAAAAACATAACGGTTTTAAAAGTTCAAAACTCAATGAAAGTATATAATTTCACTATTCTTTTATTAAAAGCATATTAAAAAAATGTTATTATATTTAGTAATATTTTTAAATTTAAAATTATTTTAAAGCATGTTAGTTCCTACTCGATTGATAGATATTATACTAAATCAATGCAATGCATTTCCTCAAAAAACCATTTTTAATTTTAAAGAAAATGGAATTTGGCGATCTTTAGAGACAGTAGAGTTTGTTGAAAAGGCAAATCAAATAAGTTGGGGGCTAGTTAAGATTGGCATACAAAAAGGTGATTTAGTTATACTTGTAACTACTAATAGAATGGAGTGGCACTTATTAGATTTTGCTATTTCTCAAATTGGTGCGGTATCAGTTCCATTGTATTTAAATTTAACAACAAATGAATATACTGCTATTATAGAAGAGGCCCTTCCTAAAGCAATTTTTGTATCAAGTAAAGGGTTGTATATGCAAATGGAAGATGCGCTTTTACAAAACAATTATGTTTGCCCACTTTACAATATTGATTCATTTGAAAATGACAATCATTATTCTAAATTATTTTACAATGCTTATGATTTAAATATTTTACAAGAAAAACGAAATGCTATTTTACCTACAGATTTGTTAACGATCATTTATACATCAGGTACAGAAGGACGTTCAAAAGGAGTTATGCTGTCAAATAATAATATTGTAAGTAATATTTTAGGTATAGATAAAGCAGTTAAAATTACATCAAAAGATAGGGCGTTAACGTTTTTACCATTAAATCATATATACGAAAAAACACTTTCTTATTTTTATATTTATAAAGGCCTTAAAATATTTTATGCCGAATCTATTGTTAAAGCAATAGATAACGCTAAAGAGGTACAACCTACAATTTTTTCAGCTGTTCCTCTTTTAATTAAAAAAATTTATGAAGCCATCCTTAAAAAAGGCGACGAATTAACAGGTATTAAAAAAAACATATTTAAATGGTCGCTGAATTTATGCTCACAGTGGACGTCTCACAGCTACTTAAACCCTGGATTTAAAATTCAGCAAGTTATTTTAGATGCTTTAGTTTATAAAAAATGGCGTGCTGCTTTAGGAGGAAAAATAAGAATATTAGTTTCTGGTAGTGCCGCTTTAAATCCTGATTACGTAAAAGCTTTTTGTACTTCTAAAATTGATTTATTAGAAGGTTATGGATTAACAGAAACGTCTCCTGTAGTGTCTGTTAATCGCAACCTTAAAAACACTTTAAAATTAGGAACCGTAGGAATTGTTTTTGATGATGTAAATATTAAAATTGCTGATGATGGAGAATTATTAGTTAAAGGTCCTAATGTAATGATGGGTTACTATAAACAGCCTGAAGTTACAGCAAAAGTTTTAAGTGATGACGGTTGGTTTTCTACTGGAGATATTGTTATTATGGAAGACAATAAATTTTTAAAAATTATTGATAGAAAAAAAGAATTATTTAAAACTTCAAGCGGTAAGTACGTTTCACCCCAATATGTTGAAGGAAAAATAAAAGAAAACACTTTAGTAGAACAAGCTTTTGTTCATGGATCAAATGAAGACGTTGTGATATGCTTATTGCAACCCAACTGGGAAAAATTAAAAACAAGATGCGAGCAAAACCAAATACCATTTACCAATAATATTGAAATTATTGAAACTACAGCTGTTCGTCAGTTATATTCAGATATCATTAAGCAGACAAATTCTAAATTAGCATCTCATGAACATGTACGACGGTTTAAATTAGTTCCAGATGTTTGGTCGGTTGAAACTAATGAATTAACGCCAACATTTAAATTAAAAAGAAGAAATATACTTGCTAAATATTCTAAATTAATCGATGAATTATTTAAAAAATAAAATTCTTTTTTTTATAGCATGTGCTGTCATTTGTTTATTAAAATCATGTAGCTCAGTAACTACGTGGGATCAAGATGTTGCCTTACCATTAGCTAATTGCACTTTAAGGTTAGAACATTTTTTTCAAGATTCTCTTTTTAAAAAAGATCAAAATGCTAACATTTCTCTATCTGTTAAACAAACACTTTTAGATTTTAAAATGAATGATTTACTTAAAGTTCCTGATTCTTCCATTGCATTAACATTTACAGTACCATTTGCTGCAAATCTACCACCTAACACATTTATTAGTATTGTAGTGCCAAGTCAAAGCGCAGAATTAGGGCTAAATATTCCTAATTCTGTTGAGATAAGACAAATAAATTTACGTAAAGGGGTATTAAAATTTGAATTTATTAATACACATAGCCAGCCAATATTATTTAAGTATAGTATTAACTCTGCAACTAAAAACAATAATACATTTATTATATCCGAAATAATTCCATCCAACAGTAATGCTACTAAATTGGTAAAATCCTATGTACTTGATGGGTACAGTTTAAATTGTACTGGGTTTTTAAATAATAGAGTGAATACCATAGTGCAATCATATACTATATCTACAGACGAGTCAGGTGTTTTAGCTACACTTAATTTAGGAACAGGATTATTTGTTAAAATTACATTTAACGGGATAGAGCCTGAATTTATATCTGGTTATTTTGGAACCTTAGAAGAAAAAATTGGTTCTGACGTTTCAAAACTAGAAGCGTTTAATCAATTAAAACCAAACCTGCTAAAGTTAACTCAGGCTACTGCAAATATTTTTATTGAAAATAATTTTGGGGCAGATTTTAAATTTAACCTAGATAAAATAGAGTCTATTAACACTACAAAATCAAACTCTATTACATTAAACTCTTCTAGTAGTTTTAATAATATTAATTTAAACAGAGCTAAATTGTTGTCTCCTAATTCTAATATGATAATTGCTTCTACAAAATCTATAAGTATGGATAAGTCAAATTCTAACATTATTAGTTTTATAGAAAACTTACCAGATAAAATTGCCTATGCAGGTAATTATCAATTAAATCCATTAGGCAACGTATCTTTTGCTAATGATTTTGCGGTTATAAATAAAGGGTTAAAAGTGTTGTTAGATTTAAATATTCCTTTAAACTTAACTATAGATAAATTTCAATTAGTTAATACTTCAAATATTTCTTATTCATCATTATTAGATAATGTTAATTATGGGGAGTTAATTTTAAATGCAGTTAATACCTTTCCATTAAACTTTAAACTTCAAGGCTATTTATTGGATAGTAGCGGTAATACACTAGATTCTCTTATTACGCAAAATATAAATAATTACATTCCAAGTGCTCTTTATGATGGCAATAATATTCTATTGCAAGTATCTGAAAAAAAAATTACTATTAACTTTAACAAACAAAAATTAATGCATTTAAAAAATAGTGTAAAAATTAAATATAATTTAATTTTAGAGTCAAACAATGCTAGCATTCCAATTAAATTAACAGCATCTAATATTTTATTTATTAATGCAGTTATGAATGCTAACTATACTAATCTTAGATTCAACTAATAAATGCTCCTTTTGATAGGAGTAACTTAGATTATTTTTTCAAAAAAAAGAAAATAAAACAGTTTCTTTTCCTCTTTCCTGAAAGGTAAAATTATCGTACTTGCCCCTCGACCAAAATTTGCAT
>JAVKLI010000092.1:0-20166 GCA_031539425.1 Bacteroidia bacterium | reverse complement strand
GGTAAAAGCACACAACGAGCTAGACAAATCAGTGGACTTGGCTTATAGACCACAAGCCTTTACAAGCGAAGCCAACAGAATGGAATTTTTATTTGAACTATACGAAAAATATACCGCCAATTTGTTTACAAAAGAGAAGGTGAAAAAAGAAAAGAAGACCACTAAAAAATGATAGCCGCCATTACACATCACAATAAAAAATTTGAAGTTGATTTATCTAAACCATTAGATATATCAATGCCTTTGGTTAATAACGAAAATGCTAGCAGTGCCTGGTATGTAGCCCCCATGCAAATTACCCCCGTTAGTACGGGCACCTGGGTGGGTGATGTAAACCAAGGCGGCTCTGTTAATTTTAGAACCATAACCTTTAACCCCCACGGCAATGGCACCCATACTGAATGCGTGGGGCACATTAGTAAAGAATGGGTTAGCATTAACCAATGCCTTACCCAATTTATATTTGTATGCAAACTTATAAGCCTTACACCAAGCAAAATTGGTGATGATTGGGTAATAGAAAAAAACCAAATAGAAAATTTAATTACATCTACAGATGGCGTTGAAGCGCTTGTTATTCGAACCCTTCCAAATACAGAAGCTAAGCTGCATATCAATTATTCTAACACCAACCCGCCTTATATACATCACGAGGCTATTACTTACTTAAATAACATAGGCATTAAACATTTACTAATAGATTTACCAAGCGTAGATAAAGAAGTGGATGGCGGCAAACTATTGGCACACCAAGCCTTTTGGCAATACCCACACAACACGCAGTTTAATAAAACCATTACAGAGTTAATTTATGTTGCAAATAATATTAAGGATGGCACTTATTTATTAAACTTGCAAATAGCCAGTTTTGAAAACGACGCGTCGCCTAGCAAACCAGTATTATATCACATAATGACTATATAAACCATGAAAGCATACAAACCCTATTGCCCCAGTATAAATGAGTATAAAAGGCTACAAACAAACCTTATAACCTGTGGTAATTTAACCATTGGCAGTGCAGCCCCTATACGTGTGCAAAGTATGACTACCACCGACACCATGGATACCAAAGCCACCGTAGCACAATCTATCCGAATGATAGAGGCTGGTTGTGAGTTAGTACGGATAACAGCCCCTAGCATTAACGAAGCAAAAAAACTAGAAGTAATAAAAAACGAAATACGAGCAGCAGGTTACCAAACACCCCTAGCTGCCGATATACATTACACACCCAATGCTGCCGAATATGCCGCACGCATTGTAGAAAAAGTACGTATAAATCCAGGCAATTATGCCGATAAAAAAAAATCAGAAAACTTTGAATATACCAATTACGAATACGAGCAAGAGCTTGAGCGCATTAGAGCTAAATTTTTACCCCTAGTAAAAATATGTAAAGAATACGGCACCGCCATGCGCATTGGTACCAATCATGGCAGCTTAAGCGATAGAATACTAAGCCGTTATGGCGATACCCCCTTGGGTATGGTACAATCAGCCTTAGAGTACATTAAAATATGTGAAGATGAAAACTATCACAACATAGTACTATCTATGAAAGCCAGCAACACAAAGGTAATGGTGGCCTCTTATAGATTACTAGTGCAACAACTAATAGAAAACAATAGCCTCATTTATCCATTACACTTAGGCGTTACCGAAGCTGGTGATGGCGAAGATGGACGCATTAAATCAGCCGTAGGTATAGGTGCATTACTACAAGATGGGTTGGGTGATACCGTACGTGTTTCTCTTACCGAAGAGCCAGAGTTTGAAATGCCTGTGGCTATTGAGTTAGTAAAACAATATAACGCATGGCACAATAAAAAAAATCAAATTCAAAATACCCAACAACAAGAAACAATTAATTTATGCTATAATCCTTACGAGCCAGAGCGTCAAAAAACAGCTGCAATACTCAATATCGGTAATCAACAAGTGCCACGAGTGGTAGGCGATTTGAGCCATCTTTCCAAAATAGCAGCAAGCAACTTATTTAGCTTAGGTTATCAATACTCTGTGCCGTTAGATAAATGGAACATTGCCGATGTGGCCTGCGATTATGTGTTTGTAGAAAATAACCAAGTATCCTTTGAAATACCAGGCACTTTAGGCTTGATATACAATTACAACACTTGGAAAAATATTAAAACCCCCATAAGACAATATCCTATTTTAAATCAATCTGAATTTTTATTAAAAGACGCACAGCTATCAGAATTATTTTTTGTACAACTCACTTCTAATTCGTTCAGCCCTGAGATTATCTCTAAACTTAAAAAACACTCAAATGCCGTATTGGTTTTAGAATTAGATAATGAAACAAGCATCCTCCAAATGCGAAGCAATATCAATACGTTAAAGCAACATAACGTTATAGCACCAGTTATTATTAAAGAAACAATACATCAAACATCAGAATTAGAGTTTCAATTAAGTTCATCATCAACCTTAGGCTCCTTATTATTAGATGGCTTAATAGATGGCTTATGGATAAACCAACAATCCTATCTACCAATAAATACAGTAAACAAAACAGCCTTTGGTATACTACAAGCCACACGCAGCCGCATTAGTAAAACGGAGTACATATCGTGCCCAAGCTGCGGCCGCACCCTGTTTGACTTACAAGAAACCACACAAAAAATTAGAGCCGTTACCGATCATTTAAAAGGCATTAAAATTGGCATTATGGGCTGCATCGTAAACGGACCAGGCGAAATGGCCGATGCAGATTATGGCTACGTGGGTGTAGGTGTTGATAAAATATCTTTATACAAAGGCAAAACCGTAGTAAAAAAGAATGTGCCGCCCTCACAAGCTGTTAACGAACTAATTAATTTAATTAAAGAAAATGGTGATTGGGTAAATAGAAATTAACCCTTTTTGTATAACAAACACAGCTTTATTACCTTTACTACCCAAACAAAATATAACAACAAACATTAAATCCAATAATAGAGTAGCTTATATTGTTGGCCACTTTAATATTTTATTACCTTTGCGCCCTCAAAAAAATACCTATGTTAGAAATTAGAAACATTGCCATTATTGCACACGTTGATCACGGAAAAACAACCTTAGTAGATAAAATATTACACCAATGTAATTTGTTTAGAGAAAATCAAGCTACAGGCGAATTAATATTAGATAACAATGACTTAGAGCGCGAAAGGGGTATTACCATTTTAGCAAAAAACGTTTCAGTTAGATATAAAGACACCAAAATAAATATTATAGATACCCCCGGCCACGCCGATTTTGGAGGCGAAGTAGAGCGAACCCTCAATATGGCCGATGGTGTTATTTTGTTAGTAGATGCCTTTGAAGGCCCCATGCCTCAAACCCGCTTTGTTACTCAAAAAGCAATTGCCGCTGGTAAAAAAGCCATAGTGGTAATTAATAAAGTTGATAAGTCAAATTGCCGTCCAGAAGAGGTACACGACCAAGTATTTGATTTATTCTTTAACTTAGAAGCTACAGAAGATCAATTAGACTTTCCTACCGTATATGGATCTAGCAAACAAGGATGGATGGGAGAAGATTATAAAAATCCGCAAACTGACATTACCTATTTGTTAGACATTATTATTAAAAATATTCCTACAGCACCTAACAGACAAGGTACTTTACAAATTCAAATTACTTCGTTAGATTATTCTACATTTATTGGTCGTATTGCTATAGGCAGATTATATAGAGGTACTATTAAAGAAAATATGCCAGTATCGGTTGTAAAACGAGATGGCAGCATCCAAAAATCAAGAATAAAAGATCTTTACATATTTGATGGTTTAGGTAAAGTAAAAGTAACCGAAGCGCAAACAGGTGATATATGCGCATTTACAGGAATTGAAGGCTTTGAAATTGGAGATACCGTTTCAGATTTTGAAAAACCAGAAGCGCTACCAAACATGAAAATTGACGAACCAACCATGAGTATGTTGTTTACCATAAACAACTCGCCATTTTACGGTAAAGACGGAAAGTTTGTTACATCAAGACACTTGAGAGATAGATTATACAAAGAGCTAGAAAAAAACTTAGCCATGCGTGTAGAAGAAACCTCATCGCCAGATTCATATTTAGTGTATGGAAGAGGCATTTTACACTTATCTGTATTAGTAGAAACCATGCGCCGCGAAGGCTACGAGCTTCAATTAGGTCAGCCACAAGTTATTATAAAAGAAATTGACGGACAAAAATGTGAACCTGTAGAAGTACTTACAGTAGACGTTCCGCAAGAATCTGCAAGTAAGGTAATTGATTTAGTTACCCAACGCAAAGGAAATTTATTAATAATGGAGGCTAAAGGTGATTTAACACATATTGAATTTGAAATTCCATCAAGAGGTATTATAGGTTTAAGAAACAATGTATTAACAGCAACAGCTGGAGAGGCAATAATGGCACATCGTTTCAAATCTTACGAACCATGGAAGGGAGCTATACCAAGTAGAATTGCAGGCGTTTTAATAAGTAAAGATAAAGGTAGTGCCGTAGCCTACTCTATTGATAAATTACAAGATAGAGGGAAGTTTTTTGTTGAAGCTGGTGAAGATATTTATCCTGGTATGATTATTGGCGAACACATTCGCCCAGATGACTTGGTTGTAAATATTTGCACAGAAAAACAATTAACCAATATGCGCGCATCAGGTAGCGATGATAAAATGCGCATTGTTCCTAAAATTAAATTTAGCTTAGAAGAAGCTATGGAATATATTCAAAATGATGAATATGTAGAAATTACGCCCACTTTCATCCGACTTCGTAAAATTTACTTAGATGAAAACGAAAGAAAACGTATGGGTAAATCATTAGCAGCACAATAATAAAAAAACATTTTATGTAATTTTTTTATATTTTAGAGTTTTAACACATTAAAAATAAACTTTTTATGAAACAGTTATTCTTTATTCTATTAGTTTCTACTATCATATTTTCGTCATGTTCTAATAGTAATAAGAATGCGCCAGCACAAATAACTACAATTGACTCATTACTAAATAGCTTAAATGGAATTAAAGAAAACATCAATCAGTTAGATTCTAATGCTTGTAATAATAGAATTACAACTATAAGAAAATACAAACAGTTTTTAATAAATAAAACGCATGGAAAACTGAGCCCACTAATTCTAGAAAACATAACCATATTTGGTAGTTTAGACCTCAACTTTACAACCTATAAAAACAATTATATCAATTGGTTAAATATTATAACTAATTCCGAAAAACAGCTTACAAACTTAAAAACAGATATTACTGAACTATCTATTAAAAGCAATGAAGCCCAAATGTACTTAATCGCAGAAAAATTAAATGTAGAAGCTATTATAGAACAAATAACAAAAAATATTCAAACAATAAATTCTACACAAGAGCACTACGATAACACATTTCCTATAGTAGTACAGTTTATAAAAACTATAAATAAAAACAAATTACCCTCATAAAGATTTTTATAAATCTATTTATACTTGAAGATTAATATAAATACAGGGCATCGTTTTTTTTTCTTTTGTTTTTTTTCTTTTACACAACTTTATAGCCAAATAGATTCGGCGCAATATTTTTATTCTCGTCAAAATTACATAAAAGCATTGCCGCATTATCAAGCTTTATTTAATGAAGCCCCCGAGCAATATTACCAATTGTATTTTGAATGTTTAATTAATTCAAAAAAACTAATTACAGCCGAACAAGAATTACAAACACTAATTAAACAACAATCGCATTTTTTACCCCTTAAAGTATTACTTGGCTTAGTGTACCAAAAGCAACAGAATACTAAAAAAATGAACAAACTATTTGATAAAATTTTAAATGAATTGAATGCTCAAGACGATAACCAAGTATATGCTGTTGGTAATGCGTTTTTTAATAATGGATTTTACCAACAAGCAATTAATATCTACACTAAAGCCAGGTTAGTAAGCAAACAAATCACTAAGTTTTATGCTCAAATGGCAGACGCCTATAAAATGCAAAACAAAATACAAGACATGATTACCGAGTATTTAAACGTAATAGAAGCTTCACCATCAGAAATGCCAACCGCTAAAGGTAAATTACAGCAATCCTTAATTGCAAACGATTCTGTTGACCCATTTCAAAACCCAATACTTTCAAATGTTTTGCAAGAACGTGTAAACAAACAACCTAATAACAAAATGATGAACGATTTTTTAATTTTTATATTAATACATCAAAAAAAATATAACGAAGCATTTATACAAATAAAAGCCAAAGAGCTAAGAGAAAATGGTAACGGCGAACAATTACTTAACTTTGCAAAAATTTGCGAATCTAATTTGCAGTATAACATAGCAGACAAATGTTATAAATTTATTTTAGAAAAATTAACTCAATCTCAACTTACAAAAGAGGTTAAGGTACAGGAACTACTCAATTTAATTACTAAAAATTTAGCATCAACAAATGGAGATTTAAAAATATTAACCCAACTTGACAAGGAAATTCAACAAACCATACAAACCTATAGTATTACCTCACTTACAGTGCCATTAATAAAACAATCTGCTAAATTAAATGCCTATTATTTTAATAAAACAGAACTTGCTATCGTTTTATTAGAAGAAGCCATAACATCAGTTGCCTTACAAAAAAAAGAGAAAGCAGAATTAAAAATACTGTTAGGCGACATTTATATATTAAACAAAAACATTTGGGAATCAGCTTTACTATACGGACAAGTAGAAAAAGACTTTAAATATGAGGCCATAGGGGACGATGCTAAATTTAAAAATGCAAAAGTGAGCTATTATGTTGGCGATTTTAAATGGGCAAAATCTCAGTGCGATGTGTTAAAACACTCTACCAGTAAAGTTATCGCCAATGATGCTTTAGAATTATCAATGGTAATATCAGATGCTATTGGAGTTGACACCAATGATGTACCATTAAAATACTTTGCTAATGCCGAATTATTAATTGCCCAACATCAATTTGATTTAGCCATTCAAAAACTAGATACCATTTCCATATTATTTACAGCCCATACTTTGTATGACGACATTTATTTTAAAAAAGCTACAATTTATAAGGAAATAAACCAACTTCCAAAAACTATTAATTGTTATTTAAGTATCATAAATAATTATGCAGATGATGTTTATGCAGATGATGCAGTATTTTATTTAGCAGCATTATATCAACAGGTACACGACTTTGAAAATGCAAAAATATATTATGAAAAATTAATTATCCAATACGCATCTAGTATTCATGCTATTGAAGCAAAAAATAGAATAAGACTACTTCGTGGCGACTTTTATAAAAAAGTAGGTATATAAAAAAAGCTGCCATTTTTGGCAGCTTTTTAATTTAACATAAACTAATAAACTAGTGTTTTTTAGTTTTTGTTTCAGTTTTTGTTTCAGCTTTAACTTCAGTAGATGGAGTAGCTGTAGTTGTTTCTGGCGCTGTTTCAGTTTGCGCTTTTACTAATGCGTCAGCAATAGAATCTGCTTGATGTTGTGCTTGAGCTTCAACTTTTGCTTTTTCTTCTGCAGATGGACCACAAGCGATAAATGAAGCAGTTAAAGCTGCAACTGTAATAATTGAAAATAATTTTGTCATAATAATTGTGTGTTTTTGTTGTTTATATAGATATATATACCTTCTTTTTTAAAAGGTAACCCATAAATTAAAAAAAATCATTTTTATTGAATTTGCTTACTTTTGCGGCTTATTTTTAGAGATGATAAATAAATTGTTTAATAATTATTTTTTAAAATATAAAGTAGTTTTAATATGCTTTATAGCGGTAGCTACTTGTATTATGGGCTATTATGCTACAAAAGTAGAAATTGCCTATCAATACGCTAAATTACTACCCAATTCGCATCAAGCTAGTAAGGATTATATCTTTTTTAAATCGCAATTTGGATTAGATGGAAATATATTATTAGTAGGAATAGATTACCATCCGCTAAAACAAGTACATAATTTTAAACAATGGCAAAAATTACATTATAATATAAAATCAATAAAAGGAATAAAATCTGTTACTTCTTTAATTAATTTAATCGATATTTATTTTGATACACTTACGCAATCATTTAAGATTAATCCAATAAAAATTCCAAATGTATTAACCAAAAAAACTTTAAATGACTATTTAACTAGATTAAATAATTTATCCTTTTATAAAGGATTGATTTTTAATGAAGGTCAAAATGCCACTATAATGGCTGTAACGTTTGATGATATTAGTGTAGACTCTAGAAACAGAATTGACATTACAAATAATATAAAACAGCAAACGGACGCATTTACTAAAAGTACTTCTATACAAACCCATTTATCAGGCTTACCATTTATACGCTCTACTATAGCGCAAAAAATAACTCATGAAATGAGTTTATTTTTGGGTATTTCTTTTTTAATCTCTATTGTTTTATTATGGTTTTTTTTCAAATCATTTCAATCCGTTTTTTATCCAATACTTGTAGTGCTATGCGGCGTTATTTTCACATTTGGAAGCATTGTATTATTTGGGTTTAAACTCAGCATATTATCAGGTTTAATTCCACCGTTAATTATTGTAATTGGCATTCCTAATTGTATTTTTATTTTAAATAAATACCATTTAGCATTAACACAAGGCTTAACTAAAATAAATGCCATTCAAAAAGCATTTTATCAAAGCTGCTTATCACTATTTCTTGCCAATATAACTACGGCTATTGGCTTTGCCGTGTTTTGTTTTGCAAATAATCAACTATTATTCGAATTTGGATTAATTGCATCTATCAATGTAATGATTACATTTTTATTATCTATTACGCTAATACCTATTATTTTTAGCCTACTACAACAAGCTCCCGCCAGACACTTAAAGCATCTTAATAGTAATAAAATTAAATTAATTTTAAATAAAATAACACACTTTGTATTTTATAAAAAGCAAAGACTTTATATCATAACTTTAGTTATCATCATAATTTCTATAATTGGTATTTTAAAAATAAAGTCTGTTAGTTATATAGTAGATGATTTACCCTCAAAAGATTTATTATTAGAAGATTTAAAATATTTTGAAAATAAATACGGAGGCGTACTGCCATTTGAAATTGTGATAAATACCAACGAACAAAATGGTGTATTTAAAAACAACGCTCGAATATTATATAAAGTGCATGCTTTACAAAAACTATTACAATCATATCCAGAATTTTCAAAACCAATGTCAATAGTTGAGTTAATTAAATTTATTAATCAAAGCTACCATCAAGGCGCCTCAAAATATTATAAAATACCAAGTATTACAGATTTAAAAAACCTATCTCAATTTATTACACAAGATTCTACAAATTTAGGCCAACTTAAATCTTTTATAGATAAAAACAAACAACTTCTTCGTATTAGCTGCCAAATGGCAGATGTAGGTTCTGTAAAAATAGAAGCGTTAATTCAACAAATAAAACCCCGTATTGACAGTATTTTTAATTATAATTTATCAGAAAACACTGCAATTGACCCTAAAAATAAAATAGATATCACATTAACTGGTAATTCTATTTTATACTTAAAGGGTAACTCGTTTTTATTAAATAATTTAATAGAAAGTGTTTTTTTAGCTATTATTTTAATTGCTTTATTTATGTTTATTTTATTTACTTCGTTTAGTATGATTATTATATCTACGCTACCTAGCCTTATTTCATTAACCATTACAGCCGGTATTATGGGATACTTTGGCATTCCTTTAAAAACAAGTACCATGCTTGTATTTAGTATCGCCTTTGGTATTTCATCTGACGGCACCTTATATTTTTTAACTAAATATCGTAACGAAATACGCAAGTATAATAAAACCGTAGCACAAGCCATCAATACCACAATTAGTGAAATTGGAGTAAGTATGGTTTATACAGCCTTAATTTTGTTTTGTGGCTTTGGTGTTTTTCTATTTTCAGATTTTGGCGGTACGCAGGCATTAGGCGTACTTATTGCAATAACCTTGCTTGTTGCATATTGCGCTAATCTTGTTTTATTACCAGCCCTTTTATTAACATTAAATTTTATAAAAACCAAACGCTTATGAAAGGTATTATTTTAGCAGGAGGGTCCGGAACCCGCTTACATCCGCTCACTTTAGGGGTTAGCAAACAGCTAATGCCTATTTATGATAAACCAATGATATACTATCCCTTATCTGTTTTGATGATGGCAAATATTAAAGATATTTTAATTATTTCTACCCCCACAGATTTGCCACAGTTTGAAAGACTTTTAGGTGATGGTAAAAAATTAGGTTGTAATTTTCAGTACCAAATTCAAGAAACACCAAATGGGTTAGCCCAAGCCTTTGTATTAGGCGCTAATTTTATTGATAAAGACAAAGTTGCTTTAATTTTAGGTGATAATATTTTTTATGGTGTAGGGTTAGGTCGTACTTTAAAAAACATTAGTGATCCAATGGGGGGCGTTGTATTTGCATACCACGTATCAGACCCCGAAAGATATGGAGTGGTAGAGTTTGATAAAAATAATAATGCCTTATCCATTGAAGAAAAACCTCAAAATCCAAAATCTCACTATGCAGTGCCTGGCTTATATTTTTATGATAATGATGTAGTAGAAATAGCAAAAAATCTTAAACCCTCTGCCCGTGGAGAATATGAAATTACAGATGTAAATAAAATTTATTTAGAACAAAAAAAATTAAAAGTTTCAATACTTGATAGAGGTACTGCATGGCTTGATACAGGCACTTTTGCATCATTAATGCAAGCTGGTCAGTTTGTACAGGTTATTGAAGAAAGACAGGGATTAAAAATTGGCTGCATAGAAGAAGTAGCGTATAATATGGGCTTTATATCCAAACAACAACTAATAGAAATTGCTACACCTTTAGTTAAAAGCGGATATGGGTCATATCTTCTCAATGTTGCCAACCAAAAATAACTTTACATGAAACAGTATGCTCAATTTTCTAATATCATTGATGAGTCTATACAAAATTTAGAAAAGGTTTTGTATCTGCAGCATCCTACTAATATGTACGCACCTATGGGCTACATATTGCAACTTGGAGGTAAAAGAATAAGGCCTCTATTAGTATTAATAGCCAATGATTTATATCATCAAGAGCCTACAAAAGCTCTAAATATAGCATTAGCTGTAGAAGTATTTCATAATTTTTCTTTAATACATGATGATGTTTTAGATAACGCTACTATGCGAAGACATAAAGAAACCGTACATACTAAATGGAACAATAATATTGCCATACTATCAGGAGACGGAATGCTGCTTAAAGCCTTTGAAATGATCAACGCTTCATCCATTAACAATAAATTAGACATCTACTCGGCTTTTATAGATATGAGTTTAAAAGTGTGTGAAGGTCAACAATTAGATATGGATTTTGAAACTTTAAATCAAATATCGGTTGATGATTATATTAATATGATTACCCTTAAAACAGCTACATTAATAGCTTGTAGCTTACAATTAGGAGGTATATGCGCAAATGCAAGTATTCAAGATCAACAATTACTTTATAAGTTTGGAAAACATATTGGCATTGCATTTCAAATAATTGATGATATGTTAGATTTGTATGCACAAAATAACGCATTAGGAAAAGAAATAGGTAAAGATATTTTAGAAAATAAAAAAACTATTTTATTTGCTTATGCTTTAAATAAAAGTAAAGCTATTGAAAAAGAGATGTTATTGCAATTATATAGTTCAAAAAATACAGATTCAACTACTAAATTAAATACTATTACAAATTTGTATAATAATTTAAATGTAAAACAAGAAGCCGTAAATCTTGCAACGCAACACACTAATATAGCATTTGAAGCGCTACAACTTATAAATACTAGTGCTGAAAAAAAACAAATGCTTATTGAATTTGCACAATCTTTAATTAAAAGAAATTTTTAAACTAAATTGTTTAACAGTAGTGTCTGATAAAAACAACAAATCTTCAACAAATAGTTCTAAAAGCCTTTAAAATAGGCATCGATACTTCGCTTGAGAAAATATGACATCTTGAAGTGATTGATTTTTCCGTCACAAGCGAGCAAAGCCGTTAATAAATTGTGTAATAAAATACAGTTGCTATATACGGCAAAAGCATCGTAATCAGGTGGTTATGAGTAGTCAGCTATTTTATATAAACATCCAATTGATGTTTTTTGGCTGTCTGATTAATTTAGTCTGTTGAAATAAAATTCAGTAATTGAGAGAAAATTGATTTACCTAAAAAATTGTTTAGTTTGCATAAGCGTATACTTATAGCGTTTTTGGAAATGTAAACGCATAAAAAAAGCCGTAATTAAAAAATTACGGCTTACTTTTATCGGATACTAATAATTGTTTGGCGGATTCAAGTTATAAATGGAACTTTTCGTCCCTTGTTTTTAATTGTTTGTAAAAAAACTTTTGTGGGGTGATAAGCGCACTTTTTTTATCAGGTGTTTTATCGCCCGTTTCTAATCCAAGAAAATTTTTAAAACTAATTCTATCAATAATTTGATATTCTATTTGTTTATCTCTAAGCCCATAATAACGCTGTAAAATCAAAAATTTAAACATCAATAAAACATAAAATCAACTACCTGGCATTCAAGTAATTAAACCAATATATTATTACCGAATTTATCAATCTTTAATTTATAGAACTTCCCTTAATTAATTTTTGTTTTCAAGCATGGGTACAAAATCACATTTAACAATTTTTACTACTTCCACATCTGTTATTGATTTTTTTGTTACTAGCAGTAATTCTTGATGTTTCTCATCTCCTACTGGTATAATCATCACACCTTTAATATCAAGTTGATTTACTAATTCTTTTGGTATACTTGGCGCAGCAGCTGTTACAATGATTTTTTGAAACGGTGCAAAAAGAGGTAACCCTAAATAGCCATCACCATAGTGTAATTTTTTAACCTTGTAACCCAATGCTGGTAGTAGTTTGGAGGTTTTATCAAACAATTCTTTTTGTCGTTCTATAGAATATACTTGGGCTTTTAATTCTATAAGTACTGCCGTTTGATAACCACACCCTGTACCTATTTCAAGTATTTTATCGCCTGGGTTTACTTGTATTAATTGGGTTTGTAAGGCCACGGTGTATGGATTAGAGATAGTTTGTCCGGCACCAATATTTAAAGCTTTAATAGAATAAACTAAATCTAATAAAGCCGGTCGAGCTGTGTTATGGTCATAAAACAAATGGCGTGGCACTTTAAGCATGGCCTCCAGCACTTTAGTATCTGCTATTCCTTTTTCCTTTAAAACTTCTACCAAGCGTTTTCGTTTCCCTTGAAAAAGGAATTCGTCATCTTGATGAATTTTTACTAGCATAGTTTGATATAGTTTTTAAGCACTGTAAAAATATTAATAAATCAAAGTTTAAGTTAATTTTAAATTTTAGAAGCATTGCAATGTTTGCCTTACAATCTTAACCAATTTGTCGCCAATTAAAGTTTGATGTTTTTAGATAATTAAAATAAGTTAATGTGTTTTTGTTTTGAGGTAAAAGAAACTCAGGGTCTTCGTTTAGTAAAGTTTGTGCTTGCGAACGGGCTAACTGTACTATTTGCGAATCATGAGCTAAATCGGCAATTTTTAAATCTACCACGCCACTTTGTTGCGTACCATCAATATCTCCAGGGCCTCGTAATTTTAAATCTATTTCAGATATTTCAAATCCATCATTGGTTCTTACCATTGTGTTCATGCGGAGTTTGGTGTCGGCACTTAATTTATAGGATGTCATTAAAACACAATATGATTTTTCTGCCCCCCGCCCAACTCTACCTCTCAACTGATGCAATTGTGACAACCCAAAACGTTCTGCGCTTTCAATAACCATAACTGTAGCGTTTGGCACGTTAACACCTACTTCTATCACTGTTGTGGCAACCATAATTTGTGTTTGATGTTTAATAAATCTTTGCATTTCAAATTCTTTGTCTTTAGGTTTCATTTGCCCATGTACAATACTAATTTGGTATTGTGGGGTAGGAAAATCTCTAATCAGCGCTTCATAACCTTGTTGCAAATTTTGAAAATCTATTTTTTCACTTTCTTTAATAAGTGGGTATACAATGTAAACTTGCCTACCTGCTGCTATTTCTGTTTTTATAAAACCAATGAGTTTTAGTCTTTGATTTTCCATAAAATGCATGGTGCTAATTGGTTTACGCCCCGCGGGTAATTCGTTAATTACTGATACATCAAGTTCTCCATACAGTGTCATGGCTAGGGTGCGCGGTATGGGTGTTGCCGTCATAATCAGAATATGGGCTGGTTGGTTATTTTTATTATGTAACTTGGCTCGTTGCGCAACGCCAAAGCGATGCTGCTCATCTATTATTACCAAACCTAAATTATTAAATACAACATTATCCTCTATTAAGGCATGCGTGCCAACAATAATATGAAGTTGCCCTGCTTTTAGCTTTTCTTTTTTATCTGTTTTTTCAGATGCCTTTGTAGAGCCTGTTAATAGAGCTAGTTGAATATCTAGTTTTTCAGAAAACTTTGAAATAGTTTCAAAGTGTTGCTGTGCTAATATCTCAGTAGGAGCCATAATACAGGCTTGATATCCATTATCACAAGCCAATAGCATACTCATAAAGGCTACCAAAGTTTTACCGCTACCTACATCACCTTGCAGCAAGCGTACCATTTGCTTGCTGGAACCTAAATCAATTCTTATTTCTTTTATAACCCGCTTTTGCGCATCTGTTAAGGTAAATGGCAAATGATGATGATAAAAAGAATTAAACAAATTCCCCACATTGGTAAACGGCAACCCGGCGGTTTGTTCTAATCTGTTTTTTTTATTTTTTAATAATTTAAGTTGTAAAAAAAAGAGCTCTTCAAATTTAAGCCTCAGTCTGGCTTTATCTAACAATTCTTTTGTTGTAGGAAAATGGATTTGCAAAAAACTTTCTTTACGAGAAATCAATCGTAAATCATCCATTATAGTATCCGGTAGCACTTCAGTCATATCACTAGAAGCAAGAAATTGAGCAAGTGCTTGTTGTAATTTTCGAATACCTACATTTCCTAAATCTTGACGTTTTAGTTTTTCAGTGCTATGATACACCGGCTGAAAAGCTGTTTTAGTGCTATTTATTTCATCTTTTAAAACATCAATTTCTGGGTGGGCAAAATTATATTGATGGTTAAATAATGTTGGTTTACCATATAAAATAACATCATCAACTAATTTTAATTTTTCATAAACCCATTTATACCCCTGAAACCATACCAACTCCACAGAGCCTGTTAAATCTGTAAAAGTGCCCGATAGGCGTTTTAATTTTTTGGTTTCAATTATTTTTAAATTGGTAATTTTACCCCTTAGCTGATAATATTTTTCAACATCATTAATATCTTGCACCGTTTGAAACTCAGATTTATCAACATATCTAAATGGATAGTGGGTTAATAAATCTTCAAAAGTAATTATTTGTAATTCTGCTTTAAGGGCTTCTGAACGCTTAGGACCTACACCCTTGAGGTACTCTATAGGATGCTGTAATGCGTTTTGGGTAGACATAATGCTGTAATCTTATTTACTTGAAGCTCTTTGTAATCTATCATTTATAGTAGCACCTAACCCATCATCTGAAATAAAATTTGTGATGATGGTTGTAACATCTGAATGGTCTAATAATCTCAAATGATTATATAAATTGGCAGTTGCTTCTGATAAATTTTCCGTTTCCGATAAATTAAATACAATATTATTTGAATTTAAAATAGTTGTTTTGCCAAAGCATAAAATTCCAATTTTTTGATCATAATATTGTAATTGCAATTTGTTTAAATCACCAATAATAATAGGTTTTTTAGGGGCATAGTGTTTTTTTAGTTGACCAGGGGCAGTAGGATTACTTGATTTGTTTATTTTTAATTTTACCGTTGCTTGTAAAACATTTTCAATATCTGATTGGGTTAAAGAGCCTAATCTAAATATATAAATTTCGTTATCTTGTTCACCTACAATAGTAGATTCTACACCCAATTTACAGGAACCTCCATCTAATATATAATCTAATTTATCTCCTAATTGTTGCTGCACATGAGCTGCCATTGTTGGACTTATATAGCCAAATGGATTGGCGCTTGGGGCAACTATAGGAAAATCAAGTGTTTGCAGTAATTGTAACGTTAATGGGTGATTGGGAACCCTAACGGCTACAGTTTCTAAGCCTGCAGTAATTAATAAAGATACCTGTTGAGCCTTTGGTAATAAAAGTGTAAGAGGTCCAGGCCAAAAGGCATTTGCTAGTTTTAATAGGGCTGGAGATATAGAATTTACAAAGGTTTTAATCTGTTGTATACTATGTGCATGTACAATGAGCGGATCATAATTTGGTCTGTTTTTAGCTGCAAAAACGGCTTTAATAGCCCCTTCATTAAATGCGTTTGCGGCTAATCCATACACTGTTTCGGTAGGAATAGCAACTAATTTACCTTGCTTTAAATTATTTGCAGCAAATAAAATGTCTGAACCAATGATTGCCAATGTTGTTTAATTTATTGAACTTGTTGTATTTGTAACCCAAAATCAATTACCTCTGTTAATGGATTAATGCGCATGGCTTGTTCAAATGTAAATACATAATTTCCGGTTAACGGAAATACCATGTTTTTTTTTAATGGCACTTGTAGCTCAAGTAAATCCCCCGATCCAGAACCTAGCCATTTGCCGTTAGGCTCTGCTAAATCAAACTCTAAAGTATCTAAACTTGATTTGCCGTTAGGTAATTTGGTGGTTAAAAACACGTATAAATTATTATACATATAAGTATTAGAATGACGCAGTTTTAAATATACATTGTAATACTTTGTTTTATCTGTTATTAAAGCATAAAAATTAATTTTATTTTGAGCCATCCATCCATCTGCAGGTATTTGCTTGTATTCATTGATAATGTCATTTTTATTGCAACGCCATCCAAAAAAAATAAGTGCAATAAAAAGTAATGTGTTTAATTTATTCATGTTAAATATCAATTAGTATAAAACTTGGGTTGTAAATTTACTTAAAAGTTTATATTTGTTTTATTATTTTAAAATTGAAAACAGCTTTAACTCATATTCCTGAAAGAACCACAAAACCAAGAACTAATGGAATAACCATGGTTATGGATAAAGGAGCTACTCTAAACCAGGCTAAAGATTATATGGATAATTATGCCAACCATATAGATTATGTAAAGCTAGGCTTTGGTACAGCAATAGTGAGCCAATTGGTGCACGAAAAAATTAAAGTATATCAAAATGCAGGAGTTAAAGTATATTTAGGAGGCACCTTATTGGAGGCTTTTATAGTTAGAAATCAATTTCAAGATTATGTAAAACTAATAACAGATTTAGGAGTTGATACGGTTGAAGTATCTGATGGAAGTATAGAAATAGACCATAAACAAAAATGCGAATACATATCAGAATTATCACAAAAATTTAGAGTACTTTCCGAAGTAGGTTCAAAAGAAGAAGGTTTTATAATTCATCCTGTAAAGTGGGTTAAAATGATGGTAGCAGAGCTAGCAGCTGGGTCACATAAAGTAATTGCTGAAGCTAGAGAAAGCGGCACTGTAGGCATTTTTCATAAAAATGGAAGCACACATAACATTTTAATATCTCGTATTAGTAGTAAAATTGATGTAGAAAAAATTATATGGGAAACCCCACAAAAAGCACAACAGGTACATTTTATTAATTTATTTGGTGCCAATGTAAACCTTGGCAATATTTCTTTTGAAGATGTAATTCCGCTTGCAACATTAAGAATAGGGCTAAGAGGCGATACATTTTATAATTATTTACCAAAACATTAACAACACTTTTATGAAAGAAGTTACAGCAAATGAATTAAAAATATTAAAAGATAAAAACGACACATCTTTTCAGTTAATAGACGTGAGAGAGTTACATGAATATCAAGAGGCTAACCTTAGTGGTTTAAACATACCCATGGGAGAAGTTATGGATAAGGTAGAGTTAATATCAAAAGATAAACAAGTAATTATACACTGTCGTAGCGGTAAGCGAAGTGCTGCTATTATACAAGCCCTAGAAACCCAGCATGGCTTTACAAATTTATATAACTTACAAGGCGGAATTTTAGCATATTTAGAACTTTAAATTTAACAGCATACATGATAGAATTATTTCAACACATTATTAAGCTTGATTTTCCTTGGTTATTTTCAACTTATGGTACAGCTATTTATGTTATTTTATTTTTAGTAATTTTTATAGAAACAGGTGTAGTGGCTATGCCATTTTTGCCAGGCGATTCACTTATATTTACTGCAACCATATTTGCCGCACAAGGATACTTAAACTTATGGCTACTACTAACCTTACTAATAAGTGCCGCTATAATTGGCGATAACTGTAACTATTGGATAGGACGAAAATTTGGAATAAAAATATTTAACATTAAGTTTAAAAACAAGCCCATTGTTAAATACGAATACTTAACCAAAACACAAGATTTTTTTCAAACCTATGGCACCAAAGCCATTATAATGGCTCGCTTTGTACCATTTTTACGCACCTTTGCTCCTTTTGCCGCCGGTTTAGGTAAAATGCATTACCCAAAATATTTTATATTTGATGTATTAGGCGGATTTGTATGGGTAGGTAGTTTAGCCATTGCAGGATGGCTTTTAGGTGAAGTCTCATTTGTAAAAAACCATATTGATTTAGTATGTATAGGTATTGTATTAATATCTTTAGCACCTGTTATTTTTTCCTTCTTTAAACGAAAAAAAGTATAAATAACACTTTGTTTTTTTATTTTGAAACAAAATAATTGGCATAAATTTTGTAAAAATAAATTAGCCTTATCTTCATTGTATTTAATTATACTACTTAGTATAGCAGCTATACTTGGGTATTCTATAACGCCAGATAGCAGCCCCAACTGTAATACGCAAATACCAGAACTACGCAATATGCATCCTGGTACAAGTGTTATGTTTTTAAAAATTAATAAAAATGAACTTATAGAAAAAAAATCATTCTTTAATCAAATGCTTTTTGGCGAAGAAAATAATTACACACTAATACCCTATAGCGCATTTCATTTTAAAGGATTTAATATTATCATTCAATCGTTTGATAAAACTGAAACTTTAACCTACCATTTGGCTGATGTAGTATATCATTTAAATTTAAAACAACCCATTATAAACGATAATATTCATAAAGAAGTTTCATTTTTTGAGTTTGCCAATTCATCAGTAAAACAAACTAAAAACATAAAGGAGCTGCAACAAATTATTTTAAGCCATCATTTAAATAGTAAAACCTTTTGGTTAGGTACAGATATTACAGGACGAGATATGTTAAGTAGATTAATTATTGGTTCTCGTATTTCATTATCTATTGGATTTGTTGCTGTGTTTATTTCTGTAATTATAGGCTTATTAGTTGGGGCTATAGCTGCTTATTTTAGTGGTATTATAGATAAAATAATTATGTATTTTATAAATATTATCTGGGCTATACCTACTGTATTGTTAATTGTTATTATTACATTAATATTAGGTAAAGGCATTATGCAAGTATTTATAGCTGTAGGCCTAACAATGTGGATAGATATAGCCCGTTTGGTAAGGGGGCAAATATTAAGCCTCAAGCAAAAAGAGTTTATAGAAGCTACCAAAGTGCTTGGCTTTTCGGATTATAGAATATTAGTTTACCACTTAATACCAAATGTTTTTAATATTGTTTTAGTTGCTGCCTCTACTAATTTTGCTACTGCCATCTTAATGGAAGCGGGATTAAGTTTTTTAGGGATTGGAGCGCAGCCCCCCATGGCATCGTGGGGGCAAATGATAAATGCCCACCGGGGCTACATTATGTTAGATAGCGCCTATTTAGCCTTATTACCCGGTTTAGCCATTATGTTATTAGTACTTGCTTTTACTTTTGTAAGTAATGGATTACGAGATGCCTTTGAGTATAAAAATTAATACTTAACCGCTTTAAAATAAAGGTGGGTTCTAAAAATTAGTTTTTAGAGGTTTGAATAAAAATCGTAGAACCCATTAAAACGATTTTTATAATCTGTACCGTCAAAAGTACAATATTTTTCCTTTACAACATCATAATCTATATATCTATCAGTGTATTT
>JAVKLI010000091.1:0-3432 GCA_031539425.1 Bacteroidia bacterium | reverse complement strand
TATTTGACTTATTATGGGCTGTCCGCTAAAATTTTTACTTTTACTCATTACTTAACTTTTGTCGTAAAAATTAAAGTAATAAAAAAAGGAGATGGTAGAAATACCGCTCCCTTTTAAATTGTTTTATCGGACACTAATATATTTTTATATAGTAACGGTTTAAAATAACTGATATAAAAGCAAAATTAAAGCCTTTTTATGATAAATAAATGCTTCAAAATTTGCTTAAACATTTAACAAGCTATTTGTTAAAAAGTAATTTTTTGGTTATTAAAACTTAACTATTTGCAATATAGATTTGTGGTTACATGAAACGTATATCATCTAATATAAATTTAAAAGAAGTTATAGCATTAATTACACTTTTGGAGGATCCAGATGAAATGGTTTACAACAATGTAAAAAGCAAGTTTTTATTTTTAGGCTTACCTATTATTCCACATTTGGAAACTGCCTGGCAAAATACATTAGACACGTTAATTCAAGAAAGAATTGACGAAGTTATTCATTCTATAAAATTTAAAACATTAAAAACTGAACTTAAAAAATGGACTATTGAAAAGCAAGATGATTTATTGTCAGCTTGTATACTAATTGCCCAGTATCAGTACCCGGATATAAACATCAATAAAATTAAACAACAACTTGAATCTTTAAAACAAGATGTGTGGTTAGAATTAAGTGAAGACATAGATGCTATTGAAAAAATAGAAGTAATAAATCAAGTTTTTTTTAATATTCATGGATTTAGCAGTAATATCAGTAATTACAATTCACCTCAAAATTCTTTTTTAAATATTGTTTTAGAAACTAAAAAAGGTAGTCCGGTAATGTTGGCGGTAATTTATATGCTAATATGTAAAGAGTTAGATATACCTGTTTATGGCGTTAACTTGCCCAAACATTTTATTTTAGCTTATGTAAACGATTTTGCCAATTTAATTAGTCCATTTGATAATACTTTAGACCAAAACATTTTATTTTATTTAAATCCTTTTAGTAAAGGAATCATCTTTAAAAAAGATGATATAAGTACATTTATTAAACAACTTGAATTAAAAACCCAACCATCTTATTTTTTACCATGTAGTACTATAGATATAGTAAAATTAATTTTAGAAAATTTAATTCAATCATACTCATATTTAGGTCATCAAAATAAAGTAGCTGATTTACATCAGCTAGTTAAGGTGCTAGCAACTACTTAATAAATCAAAAAACTGACAAAATTTCCTTTCATTTTTATGGTATGGTAATTGCCTTAGATTATAAATCTATAAAACATTAACTATAAATTATGGCAAATCAAGGTAAAATAAACGTACAAACAGAAAACATCTTTCCTATAATTAAGAAATTTCTTTATTCGGATAACGAAATATTTTTACGGGAATTAGTAAGCAATGCTACAGATGCCACTAAAAAGCTTAAAGCTTTATCTACCATGGGCGAATTTAAAGGCGAATTAGGTGATTTAAAAATTGAAGTAATCCTAAATAAAGACGCTAAAACCCTTACCATTAAAGATAAAGGAATAGGGATGACAGGACCTGAAATTGAAAAATACATTGCTCAAATTGCTTTTAGTGGTGCCGAAGAGTTTGTTACTAAATATAAAGATAAGGTTGATAAAAATGTAGTTATAGGACATTTTGGCTTAGGTTTTTATTCGGCTTTTATGGTGGCACATAGGGTAGAAATTTTCTCACTATCGCACCAATCAAATAGTAAAGCCGTGCACTGGACCTGCGATGGAAGCCCTGATTATACATTAGTAGAAGTAGACTCAAAAAAAGAACGAGGTACAGAAATTGTATTACATATTGCAGAAGATTGCCTAGAATTTTTAGATAACCACAAAATTGAAGGGTTACTCAAAAAATACTGTCAGTTTTTGCCAATTGAAATTGTATTTGGAACCAAAAAAACTTGGGAACCCTCTGGAGAAAAAGACGAAAAAGGAGAAGATAAACAGGTTGAAAAAGAAATTGAAAATATTATAAATAACCCTACGCCAGCGTGGGTTAAAAAACCTATAGATTTAAAACCAGAGGATTACAAAACCTTTTACCGAGAGTTATATCCTATGCAATTTGAAGAACCTCTTTTTCACATTCATTTAAATGTTGATTATCCCTTTAATTTAACCGGTATACTCTATTTTCCTAAACTTACCAACAAATTTGAAGCACCAAAAGATAAAATTCAGTTATACAGTAATCAGGTATTTGTTACTGATAATGTTGAAAATATAGTGCCAGACTTTTTAATGTTGCTAAGAGGTGTTATAGATAGCCCAGATATACCCTTAAATGTAAGCCGTAGCTATTTACAAGCCGATGGAAATGTGAAAAAAATCGCATCACACATTACCAAAAAAGTAGCTGATAAGCTAGAGGAGCTTTATAATAAGGAACGTACAGACTTTGAACAAAAATGGAACGACATCAAAATTTTTGTACAATATGGTATGATGAGTGATGAAAAATTTTATGAAAAAGCACAAAAATTTGCCTTAGTAAAAAACACAGATGGTAAAAATTTTACGTTTGAAGAATATGAAAACCATGTAAAGGCAAACCAAACCGATAAAGATAAAAAAACAGTATATCTATATTGCACTAATTTAGATGAACAACACGCCTATATAGATGCCGCAAAGACTAGAGGCTACGATGTATTGGTAATGGATTCGCCTATAGATGCTCATTTTATAAATCACATAGAAGGGAAGCTCACCAATATATCATTTGTAAGAGTTGATGCAGATACTGTAGAGAAATTAATTAAAAAAGAAGAAGCTCAGCCAAGTAAATTAACAGACGATGAGCAAAATAAACTCAAGCCAATATTAGAAAAAGAATTACCAAAAGAAGGTTTTGTTATCCATTTTGAAAGTTTAAGTGAAACTGATATGCCAATGCTTATTGTTAGACCAGAGTTTATGCGCAGAATGAAAGATATGCAAGCTATGGGGGGCGGTGGCATGAGTTTTTATGGATCTATGCCAGATATGTATAATGTTGTGGTTAACTCAAATCATCCACTAATTTCTAATATTTTAAATAACACTGAAACTCAATCTCAACTTGCTAAACAAGCTTGCGATTTAGCATTATTATCCCAGGGTTTACTTAAAGGAGAAGCCTTAACTAATTTTGTAAAACGATCAGTAAGTTTAATAAAATAGAAGTGTAAATATTACCTAATTGTGTTATAAAAAAATAACAAAGCAATTTTATATTATTTAAATGTTAATTTTTGATTTAAAATTTATCTGAAATTGACATTAAGGTGGGTTCTAAAAATTAGTTTTTAGAGGTTTGAATAAAAATCGTAGAACCCATTAAAACGATTTTTATAATCTGTACCGTCAAAAGTACAATATTTTTCCTTTACAACATCATAATCTATATATCTATCAGTGTATTT
>JAVKLI010000090.1:0-8504 GCA_031539425.1 Bacteroidia bacterium | reverse complement strand
TATTTGACTTATTATGGGCTGTCCGCTAAAATTTTTACTTTTACTCATTACTTAACTTTTGTCGTAAAAATTAAAGTAATAAAAAAAGGGAGATGGTAGAAATACCGCTCCCTTTTAAATTGTTTTATCGGACACTAATAAAAAATAATTAAACTTTATGGATATTATTTTGTGTTAAACAGATTTTATAAACAAGATTTTGTTCATTAAGTACTTGTAAAATGATTTTGCTACACCGTTTCTTAATGGTAAACTTTAGCTTTATCAAATTAATTGCGCTTTTTTACTAAGTTGCTGCATCTTTTAAATTGCTCGTCTCAGTGTCTGAAAAAAGAATTATTGCAAACGGTTTATTTTTCGTCACGCAATGTGCTGCATATAGGCTTACAGCAAATGCTAAATATTGGCAAAACGGCAGTATATAATTTAAACTATAACCTAACAAACAACAGTTTGGAATTTACCATCTCGTCCGTTACACTATCGCTTGCTCTTCGTCAACTTCTACTTTTAAGTTGCCAATTATAAACTCTTGCCTATCGGTAGTATTTTTACCCATATAATAACTTAAAAGTTGCTGTATAGACGCTTGTTGATCTAACAATACAGGCTCTAAGCGTATATCTTTACCTATAAAATGTTTAAATTCATCGGGTGATATTTCACCTAAGCCCTTAAATCGTGTTATTTCGGGCTTTGGGGCTAACTTGGCAATAGCTTCAACCCTTTCTATGTCGGAGTAACAATAAACGGTTTCTTTTTTATTACGAACTCTAAACAATGGTGTTTGTAAAATGTATACGTGTCCGTTTTTTACAAGGTCTGGAAAAAATTGTAAAAAGAAAGTAAGTAATAATAATCTAATATGCATACCATCCACATCGGCATCGGTGGCTATTATCACGTTATTATATCTTAAATTTTCTAAACTATCTTCAATATTTAAGGCTGCTTGAAGCAAATTAAACTCTTCATTTTCGTACACAATTTTTTTACCTAAGCCAAATGAATTAAGTGGCTTACCCTTTAAGCTAAACACAGCTTGGGTATTTACATCACGTGTTTTGGTAATTGAACCACTTGCCGAATCACCCTCACAAATAAAAATAGAAGATTCGTGACAACGGGTATTCTTAGCTTCATCTAAATGAATGCGACAATCACGTAATTTTTTATTATGCAGATTCGATTTTTTGGCTCGCTCACGTGCTAATTTTTGAATACCTGTAAGTTCTTTTCTTTCACGCTCATTGGCTAATATTTTTGCTTCAATAGCTTTAGCAACATCTGCATGTTTATGCAAATAATTATCAAGCTGCTGTTTTATAAATTCGTTTATAAATGAACGAATGCTTTGCCCATTGGGTGCAATGTCTTGAGAGCCAAGTTTGGTTTTGGTTTGTGATTCAAATACCGGCTCCTGAACCCTTATGGAAATGGCTGCTACAATAGATTTTCGAACATCAGAGGGATCAAAATCTTTTTTATAAAATTCTCTAATTGTTTTCACAACCGACTCTCTAAAAGCAGCTTGGTGTGTGCCCCCCTGTGTGGTGTACTGCCCATTAACATAACTGTAATATTCTTCCGAAAAATGTTCGTTGCTATGTGTCATTGCTAATTCTATTTCGTCGCCTTTTAAATGGATAATAGGATACAAAATTTCTCCTGTAATATTTTTTTCTAATAAGTCTTTTAATCCGTTATCTGATTTATAAATAGAGTCATTTAAATACAAGGTTAATCCTGTATTTAAGAAGGCATAGTTCCATAGCATTTTATCTATGTATTCAATTACAAAATGATATTTTTTAAATATGCTATCATCAGGTTGAAACTCTACATAAGTGCCATTTTTTTCCGTTGATGTAACAATTTTAGATTCGTTTATTAATTCACCTTTACTAAAAGTAGCCGTTTTACATTGCCCATCTCTGTATGATATTACTTTAAAATGGGTAGATAGGGCGTTAACAGCCTTGGTACCTACCCCGTTTAACCCTATAGATTTTTGAAACGCATCGCTATCATACTTTCCGCCAGTATTAATTTTTGATACCACATCTATTAATTTCCCTAATGGTATGCCACGTCCATAATCTCTCACTGTTAAAATACCTTCTTTTAATGATACTTCTATTTTATTTCCGGTACCCATCATAAATTCATCAATAGAGTTATCTATCACTTCTTTTAACAACACATAAATACCGTCATCAAAGGCCGAACCATCACCCAATTTACCAATATACATGCCAGGGCGCATGCGTATATGTTCCTTCCAATCCAATGATTTTATACTGTCTTCATTATAGGTAGATTTTGCCATTTTTAATTTAATTAAGTTTGTTATAAAGTGTCATTTCGCCTGCTATTACAGTATGTAAAAGCTGTACAGTTTTTTGATGTGATAAATTTTTGCCTAACACAACCATTAATTTAGTAATAGCACTTTCAAAGGTCATATCATGCCCGCTTATTACACCTATTGCTTTAAGTTGACTGCTAGTTTCATATTTACCTTGTATTACAAAACCCTCGTTGCATTGGGTAATATTTAAAATGATAATGCGTTTTGTTATAGCCTCTTTTAATAAATTAATAAACCATGGTTTTGTAATAGCGTTACCACTCCCAAATGTTTCTAAAACTACAGCTTTAATATTAGGCGTAAAAAGTATTGATTTTACTACAGTTTCATTAATGCCAGGGTATAGCTTTAAACAAGCTATATGGTTGTTTAACAATTTATTTATTTGAAGTTTCTTTTTAGATGGGTTTAAAAAAAAATCTGTGTGATATTTTATATCTACGCCAGCTTCGGCTAAAAATGGGTAATTAGGCGATTTAAAGGCGTCAAAATTAGCAGAGTTATACTTGTAAGTTCTATTACCTCTATACAGCTTGTATTCAAAATAAATACATACTTCATTTATAATGGGTTTACCATTACGTTGAGTAGCCGTAATTTCTATAGCCGATATAATATTTTCTTTCCCATCTGTTCGTATTACCCCTATTGGTAATTGAGAACCTGTAAAGATGATAGGTTTGCTTAAATTTTCAAACATAAAACTTAAAGCGCTAGCTGTATAAGCCATCGTGTCTGACCCATGAAGTACTACAAAACCATTGTATATGTTGTAATTTTTTTCAATTAATGCTGCCAATTCTTGAATAAATTCTATGGATGCATTACTAGAATCTATCGGAGTTTTAAATGAAATAGAACTTAATGTTACATTTAATTTTTCTAACTCTGGAATATGCTTTTTTAAAGCACTAAAATTAAGTGGCTTTAAAGCATGTGAGTTTGAATCTTGCTGCATGCCTATGGTGCCACCTGTATAAATTAATAATATAGCAGGCTTTTTTTGTTGCAACATAGGCATACAAAACAATAAAATAAGTAAAAATTAGCTTTTAAAATGGTAAATCGTCTGCGTCTGTTGCAGTATCAGTATTAAAAGTTGTAGATGATGAAGCAGCTGCGTTGCTTTGATTGTAATTGTTATTTGAATTACCACCTCCGCTTATATTTTCAATTCTCCAAGCTTCAAGAGTGTTAAAGTATTTAACACCTTGTGGGCCGTTCCACTCTCTACCACGAAGGTTAAAGTGTACTTTTATTTCATCCCCTTCATTATATCTATCTAAAATTGAGCATTTATCTTGTGTTATTTGAAAACTAACGTGTTGAGGGTACGGTGTATTTTTATCTGTTGTAACAACAAAATCTCTTTTTTGAAACTTTTCGCTTACCTTATTAGTTTCTCCTTTTAATTTTAAACTACCTATAATTTCCATGTTTTTTTTATTTAATTGAAAAACAAATGTATTAAAAATCATGTGTGATTTAATACTTGTTAGTTTCTTTTAACTATTTAGAAAAAGAAAAAATCAAAATGGGCTTTTAAAATTAGTAAACACCTCACCTAGTTGATCTTTATCTGATACCAATGGGTTGGAACAATTCCAGTTAATATTAAGTTTTGGGTCGTTCCATAATAAACAGCCTTCTACCTCTTTATGGTACACATTGGTGCACTTGTAAGTAAATATGGTATTATTTTGAAGTGTTACAAAACCATGGGCAAAGCCTGGCGGGATATAAAACATGGTTTTATTGGTTTCATTAAGCTCTACGGTTACATGATCTCCGTAAGTTGGGGAGTTTTTTTTTATATCTACAGCTACATCTAAAACGGCACCTTGTATTACACGCACTAATTTACCTTGTGCAAATGGTGCTGCCTGAAAATGCAAGCCTCGCAAAACATCTTTATTTGATAAAGATTGATTATCTTGTACAAAGGTTGCATTAACGCCTAGTTTAGCAAATTGTTCTTTATTATAACTTTCAAAAAAATAACCTCGGCTATCTTCAAACACATTAGGTTGAATGATGATAAGGTCTTTTATTTTAGTTTCAATGAGCTGCATCCTAAATACAATGTAATGTAAATTCCTTTTTTTAGGCACGAAATATACAAAAAACACATGTACTTTTCTATTTGCAGATTATATATAAAGTGTTATTTATTTAAAAAAAACAACAAATAGCTAGCTTTATATAGACGTCTGTTTAATATTTTAAGCTCTATTTAATGGTTAGAGTAATTACGTTTCTTTTTTTATATTTGATTAATATGAAAAAAACAATTTTATTAGCTCTTTTATTTTTTTTTAAATTTTCATTACAGGCTCAATTTTCTGTTTTTAGAGATACAGTTCCTGTTTACGAAAATGGAAAAAAACTAAGTATGCCTTGGGCTGGAGGGCTTAATTTTACAACCTTAGGTAGCCTCGATTTAGATTTAGATGGTAAAAATGATTTGGTAGTATTTGATAAACATTCAGATGTAGGTGATAAATTAACAACATATCTAAATGTAGGTAATGCAGGGCAAACTAAGTATATACATGCACCTAAATATCAAGCTCAACTGCCACAAGTGTATAGTTGGGTTTCTTTTGTAGATTATAACTTTGACAATAAAATAGATATTTTTACCTACACCACCGGTTGTATAAGAGTTTTTAAAAACACAAGCACTACAGCTTTATCGTTTTCATTAGTGAGTGATAAATTAAACAGTAATTACAATCCATCCGGTACACCTAATATGTCTAATATACCCGCTAGTCAAGTAAGTGCACCCGGCATTGCTGATCTAGATAACGATGGCGATTTAGACATACTTGCATTTTGGATACTTGGAGTCAAATTAGAGTTTCATAAAAACATGAGTAAAGAACTATATGGTAATGCCGAAAACTTTAAATTTAATACAGTTGATGATTGTTGGGGCGATATATACGAGTCGGGCTGCCAGGTATTATTAAACCAATGTCCTTTTCCTAAAATACCAAACCCTATTAACCCAAGTAATCCTCTAGGTAAAACCCAACACTCAGGCTCTAACTTAGTAATATTTGATAGTGATGGTGATGGCGATAAAGAGTTAATTATTAGCGATATAGGCTGTAACGAAGTAAGTTATGTGCATAATGGAGGTTTTATTAATAATGCCCATATAACTGACACTACAAAATTATACCCCAACTATCCAAACAAAGGGAGTACCACGGTAATAAAAATGAATTCATTTCCATTTATTAGTTATTTAGATATTGATAATGATGGGAAAAAAGACTTAACTGCCTCTCCCAATGCTACATCTGGATCTGAAAATTATGAAAGCATTTGGTACTATAAAGATGTATCTACCACCCCAACAGTAAATTTTCAAATACAGAAAAAAAACTTTTTACAAGATGAGATGATAGAACTAGGTGAAGGCGCTTACCCTGTTTTTTTTGATGCCGATGCCGATGGAAAACAAGATATTATAGTAGGCCATTTAGGGTACTATGTAGATAACACTAATAAATCGCGGTTAGCTTATTATAGAAATATTGGCACCAATACTAGTCCTTCATTTTCATTAATTACTAAAGATTATGCCAATATCGGTTCTTTAGATTTATATGCGTTGGCACCAACCTTTGGAGATTTAGATAATGACGGCGACGAAGATTTAATATTAGGTGGTTCAAATGGATACGTGCATTACTTTGTAAATACAGCTGGAGCAGGCAATCCTGCGGCTTTCAATACCTTTTCATTAAGTTATAATAATGCAGTTATAAGAGGTAACAACTTTGTTTATCCACAAATATTTGATGTAAACAAAGACGGGCTTAAAGATTTATTATTAGGCGGCACCAACGGATTAATTATGTATTATAAAAATATTGGCACAGCCACAGCCCCAAATTTTACTTTAATAACCAATAAATTAGGCAATATAAGTACTGCGCCGCCCGGTTCTTTTTCTGGATACAGTGTGCCATTTATGTTTACAGATGCTAGCAGAACCTTTTTAATGCTTGGCACAGCCAGTGGTAGCATTAGTCTTTATGATAATATAGATGGAAATTTAACAGGAACCTTTAATTTATTAAACTCCAATTTATTTTCTATTTATGAAGGTGCTCGCTGTGCCCCAAATTTTGTAGATATTACAAATGATGGTAAACGAGATTTGGTAATTGGAAATTATGCAGGCGGTATTGCTTTTTACAATTCAACACAACCAACTTCTACCATTAGTGTTATAGAAAATGCTCAAACAAAAATGAATGTTGTACTGTATCCTAACCCTACCACAAATGAATTAAATATCAATATAAACTCGCCCATATTTACAACCTACGAAATTAAAATTACAGATACCTTAGGTAGATTAATTTATAAATTAGAAACTCAAAATGTCCACATTCAACTTAACACCAGTCAGTTTGTAAAAGGATTTTATTTTGTATCTATTTTAGATAAAAATAAACTAACCCCACCTAGCACTCTTAAAGTTATCATTCAATAGTGTATCAACATAATAAGTTTACAAGCACCCAAATAGGCGCCAAAGGAGAAACAATAGCTGAGCAATACCTTATTGATCATGGCTACCAAATACTAGAAAAAAATTGGCGCATTTATCATTTAGAAGTAGACATTATTGCCTTCAAAAATAATGTCATCAGTATATTTGAAGTAAAATTGCGAAAGACTGATTTTTTTGGATCTCCTGAATCTTTTGTATCTAAGAGCAAACAACAAAACTTAATAAAAGCAGCTCATTATTACATGCAAAATAAAAATATAGATTCTGAGATACAATTTGATATTTTATCAATTATATATAATAACAAACAAACTAAAATTGAACACATTATACAAGCCTTTGAACCTCAATTAAGCAATAAATAATGTTATTGTAAGCCTTTTAATTCTATTTGAAAATTTTGCATGTTGCCTCCTAATTGAGTAATACAATTTGCCACTTGTTGTTTGGTATTATTTGGGCAATAAAAAAACATAAATCCGCCACCGCCAGCACCAGATATTTTTCCGCCTGTAGCCCCATGTTGCATAGCGGTATCGTAAATTGCATCAATAAAAGAATTTGATATAGATTGCGCCATTTGTTTTTTGTATAACCACCCAAACTGAAAAATAGTACCAATATCATTTATATTATTTTCCAACAAACATTGTTTCATCTGCAGTGCTTGTTCTTTTAAATGGTGCATAGCCTCTATAGATTTACTGTTGTTATTTTTTACATTTTTAATCTGTTCATCAATAATAACCGCAGAAAGCCTTTGGGTAGAAGTAAAATATAACAACATATTTGATTGCAATTCTTGAATCGTAGCTTGACTCACTGATAATGGACTAACAATAACTTTATCATGAGTTCCAAATTCAATAAAATTAATTCCGCCAAACGTAGCTGCATATTGATCTTGTTTACCACCACTCATTTGCAAATCTGTTCTTTCTATATCATAGGCTAATGTGGCAATTTCATGTTTATTTAACGATACATTTAACCATTTTAAAAAAACGCCTATTAAAGCAACTACAATTGTAGATGAGGTTCCTAAACCTGACCCCTGGGGTGCATCAATAGTAGAGGTTAATTTAAAAGACATTGGTCTTTTAATATATAATGTATTTATTTTATTATAAACACCTATTAATAATTCATAACCAGTTACTAAACGTAATTTTTCAGATGCTTCAAGGGTAATACTATTATTGTGGCCAGTAGATAAAATAATTTTTCCATTATCAAGTGGCTCAAGCGTAGCGTGAGCATATAAATTAATAGTCATATTAATTACAGCTCCTCCAAACATATCACAATACGGGCTTACATCTGTACCACCACCTGCTAATCCAATGCGTAAGGGTGCTTTACATTTTAAAATCATGCTCAAAATTTTGGTTTAAAACTACATAAATCTATTTTAGAATAGTATGTTTGATTAACAAAAATATTTTAATATTTAATTATATTAGTGTCCGATAAAACAATTTAAAAGGGAGCGGTATTTCTACCATCTCCTTTTTTTATTACTTTAATTTTTACGACAAAAGTTAAGTAATGAGTAAAAGTAAAAATTTTAGCGGACAGCCCATAATAAGTCAAATA
>JAVKLI010000002.1:0-14034 GCA_031539425.1 Bacteroidia bacterium | reverse complement strand
TTAACTATGATATAAATAACAAAGACCTTTTTAACGCAAGTTAAAAGGGTTTTAAATTATATTAAAGGGTATTAAAATTTAAAGCCTAAAAATTGTACTTTTCTATTTGAAAAAGTGTATTTTTCTATTTGCGGATTATATGGGCAAAAGCTTAATTTTTAACAACCGTTTTTTAATTGATAACAACTCAAACATATTTTACTAAACTAGCCAAAAACCGCTCTAAATCTATATTTTCGCAGTATTATTGGAATGAAATAAAAGAGTATTGTTATTACTTTTCTCACCCATCAAATTCTGTTTTAGAAATAGGCTGTGGTAGTGGCGATTTATTAGCACACATAGAGGGATCTAAAAAAGTAGGTATTGATTTTTGCAAAGAACAAATAAACTGGGCTAAAGAAAAGCACAAGGCTACCGCTATTGATTTTAAAGTAATGGATGCTTCCAACATTCAATTAAATGAGCGGTTTGATTTAATTATTTTAAGTAATGTTATTGGTTTTTTACCTGATATTCAGTTGGTATTTGAACAGCTTCACAAAGTATCACATTCTAATACCAAAATAATTGTTCAGTATTATAATTCTTTGTGGGAGCCTGTTTTAAAGCTAACAGAGCTTTTAAAACTGAAACCTCAAACGCCCATTCAAAATTGGTTATCCAATAAAGACGTTAATAACCTACTAACCGTATCTGGCTTTGATGTTTACAGAAATGCCAAACGCTTTGTGTTTCCTATTTACATTCCATTACTATCAGAATTTATGAATGTGTATTTAGCCAAATTTCCGCCTTTTAGATTTTTAACTTTAAATACTTATTCATTTGCAAAGCCCTCTTCTACTTTATCTGTAGCGCATCAACAAGCTGTTTATAGCACCACTGTAGTTATTCCAGCTCGTAATGAAAGTGGTAATATTGAAAATGCTATTTTACAAATGCCTCAATTTGGCAAACATATTGAAATAATTTTTGTAGAAGGCAATAGTACAGACGACACTTGGAATCAAATACAAATAATAGCCCAAAAGTATAAGCACAGTCATGATATTAAATACATACAACAACCCGGTAAAGGCAAAGGCGATGCTGTAAGGGCAGGATATAAAATTGCTACAGGCGATATATTGATGATTTTAGATGCAGATTTAACAGTACCCCCAGCCGATTTGGTAAAATTTTATGACGTTATAGCCACCCATAAAGCTGATTTTATAAATGGCACACGCTTGGTATATCCTATGAATAAAGGCGCTATGCGATTTTTAAATTTAATAGGAAACTACTTTTTTAGTTGGGCTTTTACTTGGCTGTTAGAGCAAAGATTTAAAGATACCTTATGCGGAACCAAAGTAATGTTTAAAAAAGACTATTTAAAACTCATTGACAATAGAGCCTATTTTGGAGATTTTGATCCGTTTGGAGATTTTGATTTATTGTTTGGCGCACATAAATTAAATTTAAAAATTTTAGAAATTCCAATTCGTTACAAAGACCGAACCTATGGCGAAACAAATATATCACGCTTTAAACACGGACTCATTTTATTAAAAATGTGTCTGTTTGCAAGTAGAAAATGTAAATTCAAATAAATAAAAATTATGAAAACTAGTTGGTTACAAATTCCAGAAAACTCTGATTTTACCTTATATAACGTGCCTTTTGGAGTTATTAAAATTAATTCAAATTATTATGCAGCCACTTGTATTGGAGACACGGCGATTAACCTGTTTGAGTTAGCACAGTTAGGCGCTTTTAAATCTATCAAAGGATTTAATAAAAACACCTTAAACCAACAGTATTTAAACGATTTTATAGCATTAGGCAAACAAATTACCAACGCTGTAAGAGAAGAAATTATTAATCTATTTGATGAAAAAAACGGTGCACAAAAACAACAGTTTGCAAAAGCATTGCTAAAACTAACCGAAGCGAAAAATACGTTACCAATTAAAATTGGCGATTATACCGATTTTTATAGCAGCATAGACCATGCCACCAATATAGGTAAAATGATACGAGATCCAGCCAATGCTCTAATGCCTAACTGGAAACACCTACCGGTGGCTTATCACGGGCGTGCATCGAGCATATGTGTAAGTGGTCATTCATTTTATCGACCAAAAGGGCAAAAAAAACCAGCAGATGCAGATGCTCCAATTTTTGGGCAAACAAACTTACTTGACTTTGAACTTGAAACAGGCTTTATTATTGGCAAATCAACCACAATGGGTGATAGCATTACTACTCAAAATGCAAGTGATTATATATTTGGTAAAGTACTATTTAATGATTGGAGCGCTAGAGACATTCAAACATGGGAGTACGTACCCTTAGGCCCTTTTTTAGCAAAAAACTTTGCTTCTACCATATCGCCATGGATAATTACGATAGAGGCTCTAGAGCCCTTTAAAGTAGAAGGTTACAAGCAAATACCCGAAGTATTACCTTACTTACAATACAAAGGATTTGATAATTATGATATTAACTTAGAAGTAATAATTGAAACACAACAAGGGGTTCAAACGTCGGTTTGCCAATCTAATTATAAATATATGTATTGGACTATGACTCAACAATTGGCCCATCACTCCGTTAATGGCTGTAATGTAAATGTGGGAGACCTTATGGGAAGTGGTACTATTAGCGGGCCACAGCCTCATGAATTTGGAAGCTTGATGGAGTTAACATGGAAGGGCGCAAACCCCATCAAATTAAATGATGGCACTGAACGAAAATTTATTAATGATAACGATAGCGTTATTATAAAAGGCTATGCCCAAAAAGGCAATATTAGAGTGGGGTTTGGCGAATGTAAATCAACAGTGTTGCCAACGAAATAAAGTTATTTTTCAACCCCCTATTTTAACTTAAACAATTTGTAATATTTACGGGCATTGTTTTCTATTAATGTATCGTTAATTATTTTGTATGTAAAACGTATATCTGTATATAATTCACGCTGCGCACAACCAGCACCATAACAATTACCATTATCTGTATACCATATATCTACATCTTTTTTTAATTCAGTATATAAATTGTTTTTTTTGCACGTCCCTCATAGATATCACCATTTTGCCTATATTCATAGATATCATAAGTGCTATCAGGCTTCATGTAAGTATGAACCCACCTATACATAAGGGCTGTATCTTTATTATATTTTCGTACCTCTTCTTGCTTTTCACTGCAAGGTGTACATGAAACAAAATAATAGTAATCAAAAGCTTCAATTAAACCTTTAGGTTCATTTCATTAAAGCTTGGTAAAGTATTTAGTGCTACCATATTATCATTAAGAGTTTGGTAGGCATAATGCAAAAGACCGTTAGTTAACAATACAAAGGGCGCTTTTATTAATCTATTGTAATTTTGTGCTTGGTTAGCCGTATTTTGAGAAATGCTTTGATTAAACGCTTTACATTCTACTATTAATAGCGGTTTTAATTGTGAGGTAAATACTACAATATCATATCTTTTGGATTGTTCATTTATTTTAATTTGTTTTTCAATAGAAACTAAGGAGTTTGGCACCTGTTTGTAATTTATTAAAAAATGAACCACATGCTGCCTAACCCATTCTTCAGGGCTGTAAACTATATATTTTTTACGAATGATATCAAATAACGCATATTGATTATTGTTTAGTTGCTTAACTTTTAATTGTATTTCAGGAAAATTTAATTTTGGAAATAACACAACATTATTTTAATAGGTTTTTAAAAGTATTATTTTAACTTGCATTCGCTAAAAAAGAATGCAATTAATTTTTAAATTAATTTTAGATACATGATTGAAACAATAATAGTTACTGGAGGCGCAGGATACGTTGGTTCTCATACTATTATAGAGTTATTATTAAACACACAATATAATGTTGTTTCAATTGATAATTTTTCAAATTCTAACCATACAGTATTTGAAAGGATAGAAGCCATCACTCAAAAAAAAGTTAAAAATTATAACATTGATTTGTGTAATAAACAGCTAACAGAAAAAGTATTTGAAGAATTTATAAATCCTATAGGTATTATTCATTTTGCAGCATTTAAAGCTGTAGGCGAGTCTGTAGCAAACCCACTTAACTATTACCATAATAATATTAATTCGTTAATATCTATTTTGGAAATGGCAAAAAAATTTAATATTTCAAACTTTATTTTTTCATCTTCATCAGCAGTATATGGAAATATAAACACCTTACCAGTATCAGAAAATACATCACTTGCTCAGGCAGAATCGCCTTATGCCCATACAAAACAAATAGGAGAAGATATTATAACAAATTTTATAAATAACCATCGTAATATAAAATCTATATTATTGAGATATTTCAATCCTGTTGGTGCTCATCTTTCAGGATTAATAGGGGAAGATTCAAAAGATAAACCAAATAATTTAGTTCCTATTATTACAAAAGTAGCCATAGGAGATTTGCCACCACTTACAGTGTATGGTAATGATTATGATACACGTGATGGGACTTGCATTAGAGATTATATACATGTATCAGATGTTGCTACTGCACATATTAATGCTTTTGAATACTGTAAAAATAGTATGAAAGATAAAAACGTAGATGTATTTAATTTAGGTACAGGGCATGGCGTTAGCGTGTTAGAAGTTATAATTGCTTTTGAAAAAGTATATCAAAATAAATTGTCATATTATATTGGAGATAGACGTAAAGGTGATGTGGTGAGTGTGTATGCTAATAACGACAAAGCTAAAAAGCTTTTAAACTGGCAACCAAAACTAACAGTTGATGATATGATGAGCAGCGCTTGGAAATGGGAACAAAATTTAAAATTGCATAACAACAAATATGAGCTTCTCAAAAAAAGTAATTAATGCTTGGATATTTTATGATTTAGCAAATTCTGTTTTTCCTTTAATAATCACTTCAGCCATATTTCCAAATTTTTATGATTATGTAACAAGCCACACCAATGGTACTTTTACAGGAGATAAAGTATTATTTTTTGGCGCTGAGTTTGTAAATACAGATTTATATACTTTTTTATATGCCCTTGCGCTTAGTATAGTTGTTATTATAACACCAATTTTATCAGGTATAGCAGATTATTTTGAAAACAAAATCCTTTTTTTAAAATTATTTTGTTACCTAGGTTCTATTTCTTGTGTTTGTTTATATTTTTTTAATGCTCAACACCTCGAATTAAGTTTTATTCCATTTATTACTGCAACTATAGGTTTTTGGGGAAGTTTAGCGTTTTATAATTCTTATTTACCCCAATTAGTACCTACTTATTATCAAGATAAAGTGAGTGCAAAAGGTTTTGCGCTAGGGTACATAGGCAGCTCAATATTACTTATTATTTGTTTAGTTGGAATTTTGTTTTTTAAATTAAACAAACAAACAGGGGCGGGGTTTTTTAAAATAGAATATTGCTTTTTAATGGTTGGACTTTGGTGGATAGGCTTTGCTCAGTATACATTTAAACACTTACCTAAAACGCTAAAACAAACTTCTGTTTTAAATAAGCGGCAAATTATTACATCAGGATTTAATGAACTTAAAAAAGTTTTTTTTCAAATACGGATACAAAAACCAATCAAACAATTTTTAAGGGCTTACTTCTTTTTTAATATGGGTTTGCAAACTATTATGGTTGTTGCCGTTTTATTTGCACGCAAAGAAATTATGTGGCCTAGCGAACAAGCCAAAACAAATTCATTAATTATTTCTATACTGCTTATACAGTTTGTGGCAGTTTTAGGTGCGTATTTATTTTCATTTTTAGCACAAAAAATAAATAATATAAATATGTTAATTATTGCTGTAATATGCTGGGTAATTATGTGTTTTGGAACTTTTAAATATGTTTATTACCCCTCACAGTTTTATATTGTTGCTGTAATAGTTGGCCTATTAATGGGCGGCACTCAAGCTTTGGCACGCTCTACGTATTCAAAACTTTTACCAAATAAATTAAGTCAAACTACAGCCTATTTTAGTTTTTATGATGTTATTGAAAAAATTGGTATGATAATTGGAACGCTTTCATTTGGCTTTATTAGTTACACATTTGGAGGTATGAGAAATTCTATTTTAGTGATGGTTGTTTTTTTTGCTTTAGGTTTGATATTATTAATTCCGTTACGAAAAAAATACAATCAATAAATGCAAGTATCAATTATAGTAGCCTGCTCATTAAATAACGCCATTGGTAAAAACAACCAATTATTATGGCATTTACCAGCAGATTTAAAACACTTTAAAACAGTAACAATGGGTTGTCCAATTATTATGGGTCGCAAAACCTTTGAATCTATAGGTAAACCATTGCCAGGCAGAAAAAACATAGTTATAACTCGCAATTTAAACTATAACGTTTCAAAACAATTTGACATAATTGTTGTTAATAATTTAGAGCAAGCATTTGATTATTGCAAAAATGAAAACCAACTTTTTATAATTGGCGGCGGTGATATTTACAAGCAAAGCTTACCATTTACAAATACTATATACAAAACGCTTGTACATAACAATATTGATGGCGACACGTATTTTCCTGAAATAAATTTGAATGAATTTAAACTTGTAAATGAAGAAAAACTTAAAGCAGACGATAAAAATCAATTTGATTATGCCTTTCAAACATATACTAAAATATGAGCAAAATAGCACTTAGCCACATATTGTTTATTGACATTGAAACAGCACCTTTATATTACAATTACTCAGATTTACCAGACACAGCAAAAGAAGTTTGGATTAAAAAATGGCAATATTTAAAAGAGATTTCGCCAGAAGAACATTATCAAAAAGCAGGTATATATGCCGAATTTTCAAAGATTATTTGCATAGGTGTAGGCTATGTATTAGAAAATAAAATGCGCCTTAAAACTTTTATTAACGAAAATGAAACCGAACTACTTAATTCCTTTGCACAGCTTATAAATACACACTTTACGGGCCATCAACATGTATTGTGTGCCCATAATGGTAAAGAATTTGACTTTCCATTTATATGCCGTCGTTTTTTAATTAATAAATTAAAATTACCCAACCTGTTAAATATACAGGGTAAAAAGTCTTGGGAAATCCCTCATATAGATACTATGGATATGTGGCGTTTTGGAGATTATAAAAACTACACTTCGCTTCAATTATTAGCACATGCATTTAATATTCCTTCACCAAAAGATGATATCGATGGCAGCCAAGTTTCAAAGGTATATCACCAAGAAAAAAACTTAAAACGAATTGCGGATTATTGTCTTAAAGATGTTGAAACACTTATTCAGGTGTATTTACATTTAACCTCTCAAGAGCCTATAAAAGCAGAATATATAGAACTGATAATGTAACTGTAATGATGATTATTATTTGAAAATAACTTAATTTAAAAACAGAATGATTTATTTTCATTCAACAATTAAAAGTTACATTTACAATTCATTTAAACTTTTTAGTTATGTCTGTTTTATACGTGTTTTTAGGTGTGCTTGCACTTGTTTTAATATTCTTTACGTTTATTACGGTTAATCAAGGAAGTGTGGCGGTTATAACTCAATTTGGCAAATACAAACGTATTTTAATGCCTGGCTTAAACGTTAAAATTCCGCTGATAGAGTCAGTTTACAAACGCATTTCTACCCAAAATCATTCTGTAGAGCTTGAATTTCAGGCAGTAACACAAGATCAAGCTAATGTTCACTTTAAGGCCATGTTACTTTATGCGGTTATCAACCAATCGGAAGATACTATAAAAAATGCAGCCTTCAAATTTGTTGATAATAGAAGTTTGATGCAAGCGTTAATTAGAACAATTGAAGGTACCATTAGAAGTTTTGTAGCTACAAAAAAACAAGCTGAAATATTAGGATTAAGAACAGAAATAGTATTAGAAGTAAAACAACACTTAGATGAAACCCTTGAGGCATGGGGTTATCATATGATAGACATTCAACTTAATGATATAACCTTTGATGCAGAAATAATCAAATCAATGGCTAAAGTGGTGGCATCAAACAATTTAAAAGCAGCGGCAGAAAACGAAGGACAAGCTTTATTAATTACCAAAACTAAAGTTGCAGAGGCAGATGGTAATGCTATAAAAATATCTGCATTGGCCGAGAAAGAAGCCGCTATGCAAAGAGGACAAGGTATTGCATTGTTTAGACAAGAAGTAGCTAAAGGCATGGCACAATCGGCTAAAGAAATTAATGAAGCAAATTTAGATGCTTCTTATTTATTGTTTTCTATGTGGACAGAAGCCATTAAACACTTTGCAGAACAAGGCAAAGGCAACGTTATATTTATGGATGGCTCAATGGAAGGCATGCAAAAAACAATGCATCAAATGATGGGCATTATGAAATTAGATGAAAAAAACATTAAAAGCAAATAATAGTTTTACAGATTAATTTAATCATTATGACTTCAACAACTAAATCTAATACCAACCTCGAAACTTCCATTCAACACATAGAATTGCTTCAACAGCGTTTACAAAAAGTATTTGAGGGTGGCGGAAAAAGCAGAATAGCCAAGTTGCATGAGCAAGGCAAAATGACAGCCCGCGAACGCGTTAATTATTTGCTAGATGCAAAAACAGAATCTGTTGAAATAGGTGCCTTTGCAGGTTATGATATGTACCCAGAACATGGCGGATGCCCGTCTGGCGGTGTGGTAGTAGTTATAGGATATGTAAGTGGTAAACAGTGTATTATAGTTGCGAATGACGCTACAGTAAAAGCAGGCGCTTGGTTTCCTATTACAGGCAAAAAGAATTTAAGAGCACAAGAAATTGCTATTGAAAACAATTTACCAATTATATACTTGGTAGATAGCGCCGGCGTGTATTTACCATTACAAGATGAAATTTTTCCAGATAAAGAACACTTTGGGCGCATTTTTAGAAACAATGCTATAATGAGTAGTATGGGCATTATACAAATTGCAGCCGTAATGGGCAGCTGTGTTGCTGGCGGCGCTTATTTACCTATTATGAGCGATGAGGCTATGATAGTAGATAAAACAGGCTCTATATTTTTAGCAGGCTCGTACCTTGTAAAAGCAGCCATTGGCGAAACAATAGATAATGAAACTCTTGGAGGTGCCACCACACACTGCGAAGTAAGCGGCGTTACCGATTACAAATGCAAAGATGATAAAGAATGCTTAGATAGAATCAAAAATATTTTTTCTAAAATAGGTGATAGTCCAAAAGCCGGATTTAATAGAACCAAAGCCGTTAAACCCAAACAAGCAGAACAAAACATATTATCCATATTGCCAGACACACGGGATAAGCAATATGACATGTACGAAATGATTAGCTGTTTGGTAGATAATAGCCAACATGACGAATATAAAGCAGACTATGGCAAATCTATCATTTGCACCTATGCCCGTATAGACGGTTGGGCTGTGGGTATTGTGGCTAATCAACGTAAAGTGGTAAAATCAAAAAAAGGAGAAATGCAATTTGGAGGCGTTATATATAGTGATAGTGCTGATAAAGCAGCCCGATTTATAATGAACTGTAACCAAAAAAAAATACCCTTAGTGTTTTTACAAGATGCTACAGGCTTTATGATAGGCTCACGTAGCGAACACGGCGGTATTATTAAAGATGGCGCCAAAATGGTAAATGCTATGAGCAATTCCGTAGTGCCAAAGTTTACTATTATTATAGGCAACAGTTATGGCGCAGCCAATTATGCTATGTGTGGCAAAGCCTATGATCCTAGGCTAATAGTAGGCTGGCCCACTGCACAAATAGCCGTTATGGGAGGCGCACAAGCAGCTAAAGTATTAGTGCAAATAGAAGTGGCAAGCCTTAAAGCAAAAGGCCAAGTAATAACACCCGAAAAAGAAGAAGAATTGTTTTCAAACATAAAAAACAAATACGACCAACAAACTACACCATACTACGCCGCCAGCAGGCTTTGGGTAGATGCCATCATTAACCCATTAGAAACACGAAAAGTAATAAGTATGGGTATAGAAATGGCAAATCAGGCACCCATAACAAAAAAGTATAATGTAGGTGTTATTCAAACATAAAAAGTTTATTTTTGACAAATAAAAAAAACTATATGATAGACTTAAAAGGAATATATTCAATCGTTGGTCAACCATCGCTTTTCAAATTAATTACTGCAACTAAAAACGGATGCATTTTTGAACACCTTGTTACCAATGCAAAAACATCTGTTAATAACGTAAACACTAAATATAGTGCATTAGAAGAAATTGCTATTTACACTAAAGACGATCAAAAACAAATAGCAGAAATAATGAAAATCATTTTTGATAAAGAAAATGGTGGCAAATGCCCCGATGCTAAAGTTGATGATAAAACAGCACTAGCATATTTTGAAACTATTTTTCCAGAATACGATAAATCTAGAGTATACTTAAATAATATTAGAAAATTATTTTCGTGGTATAATTTACTACAAGAAACCAATAATTTAAAAGTAAAAGAAGTTACTGCCGATGCAGCTTCAGAAGAACAAACAAAACTACATACCACAAAAGAGCAGCATAATAACTTTAACGCCGCTCAAAATAATAATGTTAAAATGAAAACCAGCACAGGCATTAAACGTACAGCCGGTGTAAGAAAAACAGGCGTAGCATAACACATTTTTATGTTTGAAGAAATTGATAAACTTTTAATAAGTTTAAACGCTGTAGTAATTGAAAATGCTGAACAAAAAGAACAATTTCGTTTAAAATGGTTATCAAAAAAAGGAATTATAACCGAACAATTTGAGCAATTTAAAAATATTCCTAATGAATTAAAAAAACAGTTTGGACAAAAATTAAACGAACTCAAATTAAAAACTCAAGAAAAATTTGACTCTCTTTCTTTAGAACAAAAAACAACAAACACCCCACATTCACAGTTAGATTTAACAATTCCCACAGATGCTTTGTTGCCCTTAGGTTCCATGCATCCAATTTCTATTGTAAAACAACAAATTATTTCAATATTTAGTAAAATAGGTTTTGATGTAAGCGAAGGCCCAGAAATTGAAGATGACTGGCACAACTTTACTGCACTTAACACACCTCTTAACCATCCGGCGCGCGATATGCAAGACACCTTTTACGTAAGCACAGAGCCGCCAATGATGTTACGCACCCAAACCTCGTCTGTTCAAATACATTTATTAGAAAGCAAAAAATTACCTATCCGCACCATTTCTCCTGGCAGAGTATACAGAAACGAAGCCATTAGCGCACGTGCCCATTGCCAATTTCATCAAGTAGAAGGGTTGTATGTAGATACCAACGTATCATTTGCTGATATGAAAAGTGTGTTGAGTTATTTTACCAAGAGTATGTTTGGTAACAATACTAAAATTAGAATGCGCCCAAGCTATTTTCCATTTACAGAACCAAGCGCCGAAGTAGATATTAGCTGCTCGCTTTGCAAACAAGCAGGTTGTAATGTGTGTAAATATACTGGTTGGGTAGAAATAATGGGCTGCGGCATGGTAGACCCTCAAGTGTTTGAAAACTGTAAAATAGATAGCACCCAATACTCTGGGTTTGCCTTTGGAATGGGTATAGAGAGACTAGCCATGATGAAATATAAAATAAAAGACCTGAGATTATTTTACGAAAACGACATTCGCTTTTTAAGCCAGTTTAAAGAAACTATAGAAGTTTAACTGTAAAGTTTTTAACTTTCAAAACTTAGATTTTATAATATGGCACGTTCTGAAAAAAATAAAACCACCAACACACCTGTTACCAATTCGTCAAATTCTATACTTGAAGCCATTGAAAAGTTTGGCATCAAACATCAAAAAAAATTATTACCTGTATTTACAGGCTTAGCTGCCTTATTTGCTTTACTTTTATTTAATGCCCGTATTAGCGAAGCCAATGATGATGCCTTTTATTTAGAAGATGGCTGGCGCTGTGTAGATGAGTTTCCAAAATATTTTCATGTTCAAAATGCGCCATTATACACGCTTTTATTAGCCACTTTAATAAAACTGTTGGGTTTTAAACTCTTCTTATTTAAAATAACAAATGTGCTTTTTGTTGTAGCATCTGTATTTGTTTTTTTTAAAGCTTTTGTAAATAGAATACAGTATGTTGTGTTTATTCCGGTGATGTTATTTATCAGTTGTAACAGCCTCATTATGTACTATGCTAGTATGACGTACACCGAATCTCTGTTTTTATTATTACAATCTGTTTTTTTATTTTTTACATTAAAAATGTTTGATGATTTACAATCTTCAACTATAAATTATAAAAACATTATTTACTTATGCTTGAGTTTGTTTTTAGTTACTACTTGCAAAAACATTGCTATTGTTGCTATTCCTACGCTATTACTTTGTTTAGTAATTTTAAAAAAATGGAAACAGGCTGTATTTATTATTGGAGGTTATGTAATTATTAAAATAATTTATGAAACAATAATTAAATTAGTATGGAATGCGTCAAATCAATTTTCGGGACAAACAAAAATTTTATTACTTAAAGATCCCTACGATAAAGATGGCGGAAATGTTGATTTTACTGGGTTAATAACGCGCCTTATAGAAAATACAGACATTTACCTAGGCAAACGTTTTTTACAATTACTTGGTTGGAAAAATGAAAACTCCACAGACACCATTCCGCTTATTGCACTATTATTAGTGTTAATAATGGCTTATGCTTTTTATAAAAGTTTAAAACTAAAAAATAACCTTTTATTATTTTTATCATTATACGTAGGTAGTTTATTAACCCTTACATTTACAGTATTACAAACCCGCTGGGATCAGCCACGGGTGTTGATGATAGGCATGCCTGTTTTATTAATAGTGCTATTGCATACCTGTTATCAATTTACAAAAACTAACATTATTGGTAGTAAACTATACTTGGCTTTAATTATTATAATGAGTGGCTCTTTGCTAATGCAATCCATTAAAAAAAGCAGTATTAATTTACCCATACTTAAAAAAAACATTGGCGGAGATATGTACTATGGCTACACGCCCGATTGGCAAAATTTTTTAAAATGCAGTAAATGGTGTAAAGATAATTTAGCCACAACAGATTTTGTAGCAAGTAGAAAAGCCCCCATGAGTTTTATATATGCCAATGGAAAAAAGTTTTTTCATATTTATAATGTCATCAAAAAAGACCCAACCACCAATCAATCGCATCCAGATAGTGCCTTAACGTACTTTAAACAAAACAAAGTAACACACATTATGGTGGGTAGCCTCCGCATGAATCCGAACATGAACACGGGCGATGTGATTAACACCATTCATAATATTATTGAACCTATTATGACAAAGTATCCTAACAAGCTCCAATTAATACACACCGAAGGCGTTTCAGAAGAAGCTTATGTATTTAAAATAAACTATTAATTTGTTTAAATTCTAATTTAAAGAGCAGCTAAATGGTATACTTTTACTTATTAGAAAATATAGCCTGCCCAAAGCCTATAGATAGCCAGGGTTTATTATTGTAAATAAATTTAGAGGAGGCATCATTGCTTGCACTTAAAAAATCAAAACCAAAAAATACACCAATTTGAGAATTGGAATACTCTAACATAAAACCCAATGATGGTGTAAAGGCTATGGTTTCTATATTTTTGGTAAGGAAGCCGCTGGTATTAAAATTATCTAAAGTAATGCTAGAGATGCCAATGCCAAACAAACCAGAATACGACAGCTTAGAAAACTCATGCGGTAAATACCGCACACCAATGGTGGGGCCAATAGTAAAATCTTTATTAAACGAAAAGGGCTCAAAGCGCAGTTTTAATGGCGTAAGTACACTTCCTACGGCTAAATTAAACTCATTAAAATCGGCCGATTTGGTTTTAAAATCAAGCTGTGCGCGTTTAATTAAATAGTATTTGTAATTATCAATGTTTTCGCCTTTAAAATCTAAAATGGTTTTTTTGTTTTTTTTAGTGTTTAATAAAAACCGAATAATGCACTTGTCTTTCTCTTCATACACTACAATAAATTTAGAGCCTATTTGGGAGATGTACCGAGTGGTATCTAATATTTT
>JAVKLI010000014.1:0-2345 GCA_031539425.1 Bacteroidia bacterium | reverse complement strand
TTGACTTATTATGGGCTGTCCGCTAAAATTTTTACTTTTACTCATTACTTAACTTTTGTCGTAAAAATTAAAGTAATAAAAAAAGGGAGATGGTAGAAATACCGCTCCCTTTTAAATTGTTTTATCGGACACTAATAATTTAAATTAAAAGATATAGTTATTCAAAAAAAGAAATGATATGCTCTAAATCTTCGGTATTATTAAATTTAAAGGTTAAGGTACCGGACGCATTATCATTACGTTTTAAACTGTAATTATTTTTAAGTGATTTATGAATTTTATTTAAAATAACTTTGTCTTTTTCAGAAATAATATTTGGTGTAGGTTGCGCTCTAAGTGGCTTAGTACTTACCTTTTCGCCTCTAGCTAAATCTTCTACCTGCCTTACAGATAGGTTATTTTCAAGTACCATAGCAAACACAGCTAATTGTTTATCTTCGTTTTCAATTCCTAATAAAGCCCTTGCATGACCCATGGATATATCTTTAGATTTTAAAGATTTTTGAATTTCAACAGGTAATTTTAATAATCGTAAAAAATTGGTAACGGTGCTACGCTGCTTGTTAACCTTTTCGGCTAGTTTTTCTTGTGTTAAATTACATTCTTCTATTAATCGCTTGTAACTCACAGAAATTTCAATTGGATTTAAATCTTCACGTTGAATATTTTCTATAAGCCCTAATTCTAACATGGCCGCATCATTTGCTATACGGATGTATGCTGGAATTTCAATGAGTTTGGCTTTTTGTGCGGCTTTGTATCTTCGCTCACCAGATATAATTTGATATTTGTCGTATCCTAATTTTCTTACAGTTATTGGTTGAATGATACCATGCTGTGCAACTGATTCTGTAAGCTCTTGCAGGGTTTCTGCATCAAAATCAGTACGTGGTTGAAATGGATTGGGTTCTATTTGACTTAAAGGAATTAAGGAAATTGAATTAACTGTAGGTGCTTCAACGCCTGTTTTTTTTGTAGTAACATCGGTTTTAGCGTTTTCTAACAGTGCGCTTAATCCACGACCTAAGGCTGGCTTTTTATTTGTACTCATAATATGTTATTGTTATTGAATAATTAATCTTCTTCGTTAGCGCGTGATTGATTAGATAATTTACCTTCTGTCATTTTTGTCAATTTGTTTTTTTGTAAAATTTCTCGGGCTAAGTTTAAATAATTTACAGAACCTTTACCAATAGCATCATGCATTATAATGGTTTTACCATGGCTTGGCGCTTCGGCTAATTTAACATTGCGTTGAATAATGGTTTTAAAAACCATATTTTGAAAATGCGTTTGCACTTCTTCTACTACTTGGTTAGCAAGCCTTATACGAGAATCAAACATGGTGAGTAAAACACCCTCTATAGATAAATCTACATTAATATGTTCTTGCACTAATTTAATGGTTTGTAATAATTTGCCTATTCCTTCTAACGCAAAGTATTCGCACTGCACAGGAATAATTACACTATCCGCAGCTGCTAAAGAGTTAATAACTGTTAACCCTAACGATGGGCAACAGTCTATAATGATAAAATCATAATCATTTTTTACTTTATTTAAAGCGCGTTTCATTAAATAATCACGATCCGGTAAAGTAACAATTTCAATTTCTAAGGCTACTAAATCTGTATTGGTAGGTAATAGCATTAAGTTTGGGGTATCTGTATTTAATATTACCTTATTGGGATGTGTTTCATTTACAATACATTCGTACAAACCAGTTTTAATATCCTTAGGATTAAAACCCACGCCAGAAGTAGCATTAGCTTGAGGATCGGCATCTACTAAAAGAATTTTATACTCTAATACAGCTAAAGAGGCTGCTAAATTAATAGCCGACGTTGTTTTACCTACCCCACCTTTTTGATTTGCTATTGCTATTATTTTGCCCATTATGAATAAAATTTTAATTGTACATTGAAAATATTCTTCAAAAAATTGAAGAAGGTAAATATACAATTTTTAAACCTTAAGATATAGCTAGACATAAGAAAGTAATTTTTGGGTAGGTTCAAGCATCAAATGCGACAATTTAATTGACCTACGCTATAAAATTTAGCGTTAGATGTATCGAATTTTTCCGTAAATGACAGTTAACTTCATTATTGTATTTATAATGAAACCTAACTATCCATTTTTTAAAACACTACCCTTTAATAAAACTTTAATCCATTAACTACTCTAACGCTAATGATTTAAAGGCTACTCCAATTAATCTTAAATTTAATTTTAAGTAAACGGATAGCGTTTGGTTATAGCCGGTTTCATTGATGGGAACTTGGCAAACCCCTGCGCTATACCTAAGCTCAGTGCTAATTAAATTTTTATAGGCAAGCCCTGCA
>JAVKLI010000089.1:0-6569 GCA_031539425.1 Bacteroidia bacterium | reverse complement strand
TTGAAGTGTCGTTTCCATAATAAATTATATACCACAAATATACCAATATATCAAAACAACCCTGTTAAATCAATGTTAAGTTCTATTTTTGAAGCTCTATAGTCTTCAAGTTACCTTTGCGTAACCAACATATTACAAGGCTACATGATGAAAAAAAAGATGACATTAGAGCGCAACCAATACATTCATAAATTATTTAAAAATTACCAAATCGCCAAGCCACAATGGCGCACCTACAGTATTATAGAGGCTATTTCCCAAAAAATGTTTTTGTCCGTTCGCACAATTGAAAATATTTTACGAAGTAGTTAATCGCTCTTTCGAACCAAATCTGTTTCTCTTATAACGTCCCATTCACTCCTAATATTTTCTTGTCGTATACCTAAAAAAAATGTAACTCGTCTTTCAATTAATGGCTCTATAATACACGTTTCATTATTACTATGCAAATAAGTTACTTGACCATACCCTACTAAATCTTCTAAATACCCATAATTTTTACCCGTTTCTAAGTCTTTCACCTCTATATCTGTTAATCGGTATATTATCACTTTATCATTTTTCTGAAAATCTTTTTTACCAGCATTAATAACAATTTTAGTTGAATTAATAATATTTAAAATTTTATATTTTTTCATTTTAGCACAATATATGGTTTAACAAATAGATTTTTTTCATCTTGTATATGTTTTATTTCATACTTAGTATCAATTTTAGAGTATAAAAAACCATTTGTTTGTTTATGTGTTATTAAACCTTCTCCTATAATAAGCTCTTCATCATCATGGTTTTCTTTCATTAAACTAATTTTTGTATTTACAGTGCATAACATGTTATCCTCTATTAATACAGATAACTTATTATCTCTATTAATTACTTTTACGACTTTACAATACGACAATTTAATATCTTGATACATACTATAAGTTGTACGAAATAACATAATACAAAGCAAGAAGCATAAATTAATTAATACATTTATTATACCAGTTGTTAAATTTGAAACATTCAAAATGGTCCACAAAAAAAAAGGTATTACAGTTGCAAAATTTAAACTTGATAAAAAATATTCCCAATATTTTTTTTTCACTGGTTTTTTGTGTGGATTAAGTGAATTTAAAAGTAATATTTTTTTTAAACCGCTTATTTTTATTTTACTCATTATTTTATCCATCGTTTTTTGTTTAAGTAGCTGGCTGCATAGAGCTTTGCCACATTGTTTAGTTTAACGGTATTAAAGTAAGTGGTTATAAAATCAAAGGCTTCTAGCTGCTCTTTTTGGGTTAATTTATTCCACACTTGTACAGCTTCTTGCTTACCGCTACGTGCTTTGTCATTGTATTTGTCCCAAAATAGGTCAAAGGTTATGTCTCGTTTTATTTCTGTAATAGCCACTTTGTTTTTTTTTGCTTCTTCTAAAAAAACTGCTTCGTTAAAATAAAGCCCATATTTGCTTGCCCCCTTTTGAACTGTATTAAATGATGGTAGTTCGGCTTCAAGGCCACACAGCATACCATCTGCATATTCTATAGTAATATAGCAGCCTAAAGCTTCTGATTGGAGTAAGTACTTGCGCCTCATATACTTCTGTCAATAGTTGTAAAAATGATGTTGGTTTCGGCTGTAAGTTCTATAAGGTTACTCCTATAAAGCACTACAAAGGCAATAGCTTGGGTTCTATTGAGTTTAATATTGTATTGTGTTTGCATAAACATACCATTTAGTTTTTTATATAGCGGCAGCAGTGCTACTAAGGGTAGCATTAGTTCCAATTCTTTAGTATTGCCGTATATACAATACATCTCATTTAGTACTGCCTTTAGGTTGTTAGCCTCTTGGGTGCTTACTTTAAATTTATAATGTTCTCGAATCATGGCTTTAAAAGATTTTCTAATTGGCTAATTAATTTTGGCAGATCAGCGTATTTGTACTCGTTAATAGCTTTGTGTAAATAGCCTTTTGCTTTTAGCCAGCCATTGATGCGTGGGTAATCTAATTGGCCATTTGGTAATTTCCAATTAAGTTCGTGGCAGATGCTAAAAAACTTTTTACGCTGTTTTTCTCCCTTTTCAAAATCGCTTATTTTAGCGATGCCTAATGGGTATTTGGCAATTTGTATAGCTTGCATATAATCTAGTACTTTAAAGTATTCGGTGGTGTTTAGCTCTCGCACGATGCTGGTGCGTTGGTTTAAAACTTCAAAAACAAGTTCTTCTACATCACTTTTAGTATAACCTATGTTATTGGCTATACCCCAAAATTTACGGTTGGTTTTTAAGTCAATTTTCATGTTTTAAAAAGAGTTTAAATAGTTATTAAATAGGGTTTAATACATAGCATGTATAATTTTTAAATTAAGGCTTTGCGCTACTTTAAGCTCAAGGGTTGCCCCTGTAGAATCTTCCCAACATGGCAACAAATACAAGGCATCGCACTCGCATAAGGCTTTTAGGCAGCCTCGCATATAATCTTCCCAAACTAAGGGCATTGGGCATAGCGGAAACGGGTGGTAGCTTTTATGTTCTAATTCTAGTGGGTTTACTATATCTATATAACCCATTTCTTTTAAAGCTTTTTCGGCATCGGTAAATTTTTGTTTTACCAAGCTCATATCCAATGGGGCTTGTTTATTGTTTTGGCTTATTTTACCTGCTATGTATATTTTCATGTTTTTGTGTTTTGCGATTGTAGCAGGAATCGAACCTGCCAAAGTAGATTAACCGTCTACTGCTTAGCCATCCAGCTCTACAATCGTTTTAGTTTAAAAATTTGCCCCCTAAGTGAGTCTCGAACTCACCACTTGCTTTATAACCCTATGCAACTTATAAAGCAATGCAGCACCAACCTGCTTAGGGGCAGCGTGCTAAACCAAAAGCACGCTATGGGGTTTTAATTAGAATTACCTTCCTTTTTTAATTCAACATAAAAACTCTCTTCTTGCACCACCTCTATCCCACATTTTTTACATAAATCAATCATGTAAGGCTCACTTCTATCCGCCAATATTTTATCTTTGGCAGGTACTTCTTCGGTTCGGATATAATCAGGGAAAAACTCCTTTAACAATTCCGTAACTGCACCCCATGTAAATTTTTTAACAGTTTTGAGTTTGGGTGTGCCTGTTCTAAAACCTATAACACCATGGGTAATTCGTAAACTTTTACGCTTATCAAATAACTGAGGGTTTTTTTCTGCAAACTGCTGTATCTCTGTAAATTGCTCATCCTTTTCGTCTTGCAGCTCTTGCAGTTCATTAGCATATTTATTTCGTATAGCTGTTATTTGTTCATCCATCATAGCTGTAATTTTTGCCAGTTTAGCATCTGCTGTAGCATATAATGATGCTACATTTTCTAAATCTTCCATAGTGTTACAGGTGTACACTGGTTTTTTTTCACGTTTTGTTCCCATTTTGTTGTTGTTTTTTTATTTGTTATTTTTTGGTAAGTAGATATTTTCTATTTCGAAGCCTAGCGTTGGTAAATCGTTTTTAAGGTTGTATATTTTTTTTTTGGCTATGTTTATATCTATACTTAAAGCATTGATATCACTTATTACTTGTAGCCTGTAGGTGCTATCGTGTTTGTTTAACAACCATTGGTTTAATTCATCTCTTTTGGCAATGAGTTTATTATATGCGCTAAGTAGTGTTTGCATTTTTATTGCTTTAATATCTGTACTCATTTTAACAAGGGGTTATAATTATATGTTTGTTATCTATCACTTTATTTAAAGCAGCACACACCCGTTTATCGGGGTAAGTGTGTATGTTGCCTGCATCATGCAGCACTTTATACACTCTAAGTGCTTGCGTTCTTTGGGTATTAGGTAGTGGTATATCAAACCCTCTCAACTGGGTATCGGACAAAAATTGGCTATCTCTATGCGCCCATTGTTGCTGCCACCAATGCCAAAATTCGGCAGATTGTTCAGTGGCTTTTAACAATATAGCTACATCACCAAAGTGTAAGTCTATCCATCGTAAACCTTCCGTAAATACCATGCTGCAATAATCATCATGTGTTAGCCCTGTGGCTTGTTGTATGAGTTGTTGGTTATTCATCGTGTTTTATTCTTTATCCTTTTTGCAACAAAACAGTGTTGCGCTGGTTATAACCTTCGTGCCATATAATGTAAGAGCTATCTAGCTGCCCACCCATGCGGTTTTTTTTGCACACCGCTTCAAAATCTTTTATATTTATTACCACGTCCGATAGGTAGTATATCTCTTTGGCTGCTACGCCTTCGGGTTGTTTGCCCTCTGCCCCTGCTATGCAGATGAAGGTGGTATCTTTGTAGCGGCTCATAAATTCGGCTATTTGCTGCTTGCTTTTTTTTCTAAAAAAGATGCGCACGCTATCTATCACTACAATTTTAGCTTGTCTTTTTTTGATTAAGCGCTGTTCAAAGGCTTCAAACTCTTCGCTTACAAACCTAAAGTTGCTTACTCCCTTCATGTTATTGCGCTCAAGGGCTCTTTTAAAACTCAGCTTCATCCCCTCTTCAAGGCTATTATACAGCACCGCCTGCCCTTGTTGGCAAAGCATTTTACTAATTTGCAAAGCATACGACGATTTACCATTACCGCTAAAGCCATAAATAAGTATAGAGCATGCGCCTTGTTGCGGTGTGCCAAGGTGTTCTTTCCAACTATCCGCTACTTTGAGGGTTTTAAATTTAAACCGCTCAATATCTTGGTAACTATGCGCTCTTTTTATACTTACTTCGTTGCTCATTGGTATTAGGCTACTTGTTTTAAAATAAAGTATTGTTCTACGCTACGTTTTACACGGCGCAAGTCGCCTTCGCATTCGTTATATATTTCAGTAATTACATGCTCTTCTGTAAGGCCGTTGGCTTCGCAAATGGCTTTTACGTCTTTGTGTTTAATCTCATCGAGCTTTATAAATCGGTTGCCAATGCGGCTTTTTATTTCTCTGTATCCAATTTTATCATGTTGACAGCCTCGCTCTATGCGCTTTTTGAGGGCTGGCACGCCGCTTAGCATAAAGCCGCATGCGCCATCCATGTCGTTATAAAAATCCATAAACAAATCCAAGCTGCTGTCTTTGAGTTTATCGGCTTGGTCTATAATTACCAAGGGTTTTTGCAGTTTGATAATGTAATTTGTAAAGCGTTGTATGAGCTCTTCTATGGTGCCGCTGTTATCCAAGCCGCTGCCGATGAGTAGCTGTTTTACAAATGATTTTTTTGTCCAGTAGTTTTTACATTCTATATAAATTACATTTTCATACGTGCGCTCGTATAGCTTGTAGCTGTGGCTTTTGCCTGCCCCTGCATTGTGGCTAATAGCAAGGCTAATGCTACGGCTTTGCGCTGCTTTTAATAACTTAAAGATGCTTTTGGTGTTGGTAGTTTCGGCATGGTGCCACTCCAAATCTATACGTAAGTTGGCTTTAATGCGTCGCCACATTTCGTCGCTAATATCATCCCAGTTATTGTTTACCAACTGGCTAATGGTAGCATTACTTACTTCGGCTTTTTTACTTACTTTGTTTTGGCTAGAGTCGGCTATTAATAATTTAATGCGCTCTTGTATGGCTTTTTTTTGTTGGGTGTTCATAGGTTTTTTTTTGTTAGTATTAATTTAAATTCTGTGTAAAATATTTTCGTCTGATTCTAGTTCGTTGCGTTGCTGTTTGGGTAGCTGCCCTTTAAATTTTATTAATAAGTCTTGCTCTTCTATTAAAGCTTCTCTGCTAATGCCTGTTTTGCGCTCTAGGTTTTTAATAGTGTTTTGCACCTCTACCAGCTCTCGCACGTGTTTGTCTTTTAGCATTTGGGCTTTTTCGCCCTCTTTCATTAGCTTTGGTATATCCGTAAAGCTGCGCTTAGGCTGGGCGTGGCTTATGGTTAGCAGGTTGCCATTGGCATCTTTTTCGCAAAGGCTTATGTATTGGTCTAGGTATTCGGGGTCGTAGCGCACTATAAACTTTTTACCTATGTTGTTTTTTCTAAAGTCAAGGTCTATGTTGCCATAGGCATCATACACTTCGTATTGGTATAACTTGTCGCCCAGCCATAAATCTAAGCCGTGGGCTTTGTAGGTTATAGGGCGTTTGCTTTGTTCTATCCACATAAGGTCTTGCACATCCTGCATGCTTAACTCCTCACGGTAAGCCATGCTGTGGTTATAAGCCTCTTGGCGGCTACAGTTTAGCTTGGGGTGCTGGGCTTCATTCCAAAAGCGCACACATAAAGCAAAGGCTTGTTCTAGTTCGGCTGTGGTTTTTAGCTTATGCTTATGTTCCATAATAAAATCTTTATTCATTTTATTATCATCATTACGCACGGTAATGCTTTGCCCATCGCTAAACCACATCTTGTTGGTTACCTGCTGCTGAAAGCGTTTAAATAGCTGTTCGGCTGGTGAGCCATGCTCGTAGGCTTTGTGTGGGTAATGGGTGCCACCATCTATAGCTACTAAGGCACTGTATAGGTGCTGCATACGTGCTGTTTTATGCCCACTTTGGTTATCATACGTAAATAAATGGGCGGCAGCCAGCAGTATTTACCGCCATGCGCAAGGCTTTAAAATGCTCTATATG
>JAVKLI010000088.1:0-18234 GCA_031539425.1 Bacteroidia bacterium | reverse complement strand
TCCCTTTAGATTTATAGTAACCTGCCTTCATTTTATTGATGTATTTATAGTGCAAATATAAAATTAACTACCTGACATTCATATAATTAAATTAATATATAATTACCGAATTTATCAACATTTAATTTATAGAACTCCCCTTAATTATACTTTTAAGCAAATTGGTTTTTTTAAGAAATAAAAAATACTTAAAAAAAAATAGTATAAAAAAAGTGCTAAATTTGTAGTCTTAAATTAAAAAATGGTTCCGTAGCTCAGCTGGATAGAGCAACAGCCTTCTAAGCTGTGGGTCATTGGTTCGAATCCAATCGGAATCACTTAAAACATAAAACCAAAATGGATTCAAAAAAAATAGCCATCATTGGTAGCGGTAGTTGGGCCACGGCATTAGTTAAAATTATTTCTCAAAATACTTCTAAATTAACTTGGTATCATCGTCATCAAGCCGATATAGATTTTATTCAAAAACATCAACATAATCCACGCTATTTAACTTCAGTTACGCTGAATTTAAATAAAATTGAATTATCTAATAATTTACAAGCTGTTATTGCTAATGCCCATTATATTATTTTAGCTATACCTTCTGCATTTTTACACAATACCATAAAAGATATAGATAAGACCATATTTAACAATAAAATAGTGGTATCAGCAATTAAAGGGATTGTGCCGGAGTACAATTTAATTGTAGGAAATTATTTACACCAACACTTTAATGTTACTATTAATTGCTTAGGAGTTATAACAGGGCCATGCCATGCCGAAGAAGTAGCATTAGAAAGACTTTCATACCTAACTGTAGCTAGTCATTCTGAAAATATAGGCATTCAATTATCTACCTTATTAAAAGGTCACTATATACATTGCACTACCTCTTTAGATTTGTATGGTACAGAATATTCAGCAGTGCTAAAAAACATTGTAGCTGTGGCAGCTGGTATTTGTAACGGTTTAGGCTATGGCGATAATTTTTTAGCTGTTTTAGTAAGTAATGCTATTCAAGAAATGAAACGCTTTGTAAATGCCATTGATTCTACCCAACGCGATATAGCAGATTCTGCGTACCTTGGCGATTTATTAGTAACTGCCTACTCACAATTTAGTAGAAACAGAACGTTTGGTACCATGTTAGGAAAAGGTTATAGCGTAAAACATGCACAGTTGGAGATGAATATGATAGCTGAAGGTTATTATGCAACTAAATGTATTTATGAAATCAACTTAAAATATAATGTGTCAATGCCTATAGCAAATGCCGTTTATCAAGTTATATATAATAACACTAATGCTCATAGTGAAATAGAAAAATTAACACATTTTTTAAAATAGTTGAATAATATTTAAATTAAAAAATTATATTAGCACTGCTTTTATAGCACACCAAAATTTACAAAAATTAACCATATGAAACAGCTTTTTACATTTTTATTTGCTTTAGGATTTACAGCGGCTATGTTAACATCTTGCGCATCTTCAAAACCACATTGCGCAGCTTATACAAAAGCACCTTCACAACAAATAATTAAAGCGCACTAATTTATTATGGAGTGGTTGCACTTAACAAACTTAGCCACCTTACACCAAATAGTTGAGGATTCAAAAAAAAACCAAAATTCTTTACTTTTTTTTAAACATAGCACTCGCTGTTCTATTAGTAAAATGGCACTTAGTAGAATCGAAACCCGTTTTTTAACTGATTCAAAAATTACCCCCTATTTTTTAGATTTACTTGCGTACAGAGACATTTCAAATGAAATTGCTCAAATATTTAACGTGGCTCATCAATCTCCTCAGGCATTAGTTGTTAAAAACGGAAAATGTATCTATACTGCATCTCATGGAGATATTAATTTTACAGAGATATTAAACTCAATTATATAATTTTTAACATCACATTTAGTTTAAAACCTAAAATTTAGGTGATGGTTAAAAAAATGTGTTTTTAAACCATAATTTTAAACTTTAATATTAATATTGATTAAAAATCAATATAATTCTTTACTTTCAAAGATGTATTAAAATTAAATAAAAACAAATGCCTAAATTTTTAAAGATTGTTTTTTTCATTTTTATAGTGCAAGCAATATCAATATTTGCTCAAGTAAACTACTACCAGAGTCAAGCTGTTTTTTTTAACGGAAATAATACAAGCTATGTAGAACCATATTTAACAATATCGGGTAACACCGTTAAATATCAAAAAGTAAAAAATAAATGGCGCGCTAGTGTTAATGTAAATTATAAAATATCAAAAGGAAATGAAGAGGTTAAAGTAATAAACTATAATGTTTTGGGGTCTTTATTAGACGATACCATAAAAATAAAACCTTCATTTATAGATTATCAAAGATTTGCACTTCCAAATGGCGAATACCAGTTAGAGTGTACTATAATGGATAATATGCAAATAACTAAAAAAGTGAAACAGACCTCTTTTTTTAAATTAGAATATAGTAGACAAAAAACGATATATACATCCTCAGTAATGCCAATATCAGCATATACAAAAAAAAAATCAGAGGCGATAAACAATAAAAATGGTTACGACTTGGTACCTTATACAATAAACTACTATCCTAAATCTGAGTCTGAACTAACTTTTTATTTTGAAATTTATAATGCTGATACCACATTAGGAAAACAAACATCTACATTTATTAATTATTATTTAGAAAATAGCGAAACCTTTCAAAGGGTTGAAAAACATGAATGGAAAACCAAACAAGAGTCAAAAAAAATTAACGCATTGATATCAAAAATTAACTTAGAAGACGTATCATCTGGTAATTATAATTTAGTTATAGAGGTAAAAGATTCATTAAATAAACTGCATAAACTTCAAAAATGGTTTTTTCAACGTTTAAATACCAAGGCCGACTCTGAATTATTAACAAAAGCTCACGAAAAACACATATTAAATATTGAAAATTTAGATACATTAAAAATATTAGTTGAAAGTCTTTGGGCTCGTTCTTCTAATAAAGAAAGAGAGTGGCAACACAATATCATTAAATCTAAAAACAGTAAGTTAATTAAAAATTTTTTAATATCATATTGGACACAAGCTGCAGGAGATAGTGTAAAGCCAATTTATAAAATGTTACAATATTATAAACTCATTTTTGATATCAACGCTAAAATGAAATGTGGTAATTTACCAGGTTATATAACAGATAGAGGACGTGTACTATTACAATATGGAACTCCCAATGTTCTTAATCAATATCCAAGCAAAGGAAATACCTACCCTTATGAAGTATGGCAATATTATCAAGCTACTGATGCAATTACGAATCAAAAATTTACAAACAAAAAATTTATTTTTTGTAACTCCTCAGGAACCATAAATGATTATAAGCTCATTCATAGCACAATGCTTAATGAATCACAGTATCCTAATTGGAAATCTATTGTAAGCCCTGGTAATGAAACAGATGCAGCAACTTTACAAGAAGATTAATAAAACTTAATAAATAATAATAAAATTTAAAGTGAATAAAAAAATTGCTATCGTAATTCTAAATTGGAATGGAATAAAGTTTTTACAGCAGTTTTTAAGTACAGTTGTAAATTATTCATCTATTGCCAAAATTATAATTGGAGATAATAATTCGAGCGATGAAAGTGTAAATTATTTAAAATTAAATTTTAATAACATAACCATTATTCAAAACACAACTAATGATGGATTTGCATTGGGATATAATAAAATTTTATCTCAAGTTGATTCAGAATACTATGTGCTATTAAATTCTGATGTAGCTGTAACTCCAAATTGGTTAGAACCAATGTTAAATTTTATGGAATCTCATCCTAATGTAGCAGCCTGCCAACCTACTATTTTAGATTATAATCAAAAACACATGTTTGAATATGCAGGCGCAGCTGGTGGATTTATAGATCAATGGTGTTATCCATTTTGCAGGGGAAGAATTTTTAATCATTTAGAAAAAAATACTAACCAATACAAAACAACCCAAGAAGTATTTTGGGCATCAGGTGCTTGCTTGTTTATTAAATCAAAATTATTTTGGAAAGTTGGTGGTTTTGATTCTGATTATTTTGCTCACATGGAAGAGATAGATATTTGTTGGCGATTAAAAAATATAGGCTATCAAATTTATTTTATACCCTACTCTACTGTATACCATGTGGGTGGAGGCACATTGCATAAACTAAGCCCAAATAAAACCTTTTTAAACTTTAGAAATAATTTAATAACCTTTTTAAAAAATGCACCACCTAATTTTTTATTTTTTAAATTAATATGGCGTCTAATTTTAGATGCTCTTGCTGCAATTAAGTTTTTATTTGAAGGACAATTTTTTCACTTTATTTCTGTAATAAGAGCACACATATCATTTTACGCTCAATTAATAAAAACGTTACAAAAGCGTAAGGTGTTAAGATCATTACCTGAATTTAAACAAACAAATACAGGAATTTTATTTAATAACATTGTGTATTTACATTTTATAAAAAGAATTAAAAAATTCTCTGATATAAATTGGAGCAAGTAACTTATTTCTGGTAAATAGTTAACCTATATATTATCTTTCAAATAAATTTAAAAAAAATGATTTATACAAATACGAAGAAATGTTTTTGCAAAAAAACATTTTTTTATTAACAATCTTTACTTTAAAAAATGATATAAGAATCAAATTTTAATAAACGTTTTAAATTACATTTGATATTACAATAAAACATTACTTATTTAGTATTTTAATTTTTATAAATAATAAAACACATCAAGTATATTATAATATGGAGGCTAAATTTTCAAAAAAAGTGAATGTAGTTTTATCTTTTAGTAAAGAAGAATCATTACGATTAGGCCATGAATACATAGGAGTTGAGCATTTTATGTTAGGTTTAATTAGAGAAGGAGAAGGCGCTGCAATTCAAATTTTAAAAAACTTGAAAGTGAATTTAAATGAACTCAGAAAAACAATAGAAAAATGTTTACCTATTACTACCAATAAACCAAATAACTTAATTAATATACCATTAGTAAAACAGGCTGAACGTGTTATAAAAATTTCATTTTTAGAAGCCAAGGCACTTAAATCCCCATTAATAGGAACAGAACATCTATTATTATCTATGCTTAAAGAACCAGATAATGTGGTTAGTAAAGCGCTATTGCAATTAAATATTGATTATGACGCAGTGAAAAATGAAATAGAAGTGTCAAATCCAGATAAAATACAATCAATAGAAAACGTAACTTCCGACGAAGATTTTAACGATAGAGATAGTTTTTCTAGTTCCGATCAAACTAGCCATGAGGCACCCAAACGTAATTTAGATATTAAATCTAAAACGCCAGTATTAGATAATTTTGGAAGAGACTTAACATATTTTGCTGAGCAGGATAAGCTAGACCCTGTAGTAGGTAGAGAAAAGGAAATAGAACGCGTATCTCAAATTTTGGCACGTAGAAAAAAAAATAACCCTATATTAATTGGCGAACCTGGTGTAGGAAAATCTGCTATTGCAGAAGGATTAGCATTACGAATTGTACAACATAAAGTGTCAAGAGTACTATTTGGTAAACGCGTAATTACCCTTGATTTAGCTGCTTTAGTAGCTGGAACAAAATATAGAGGTCAATTTGAAGAACGTATTAAAGCAGTAATGAATGAATTAGAGAAAAATTCTGATATTATTTTATTTATTGACGAGATACATACAATAATAGGCGCAGGTGGAGCAAGTGGTAGCATGGATGCAAGTAATATGTTTAAACCTGCACTAGCACGTGGTGAAATACAATGTATTGGAGCTACTACACTTGATGAATACAGACAGTATATTGAAAAAGATGGTGCCTTTGAAAGACGTTTTCAAAAAGTAATAGTTGAGCCTGCTACGGTAGAAGAATCTTTACAAATTTTGAATAAAATAAAAGATAAATATGAAATATTTCATAATGTAACATATACCGACGAAGCTATAAAAGCTTGTGTAAACCTAACAGCACGTTATTTAAGTGATAAACATTTGCCAGATAAAGCAATTGACGCATTAGATGAAGTAGGTTCTAGAGTTCATATTACAAATATTACTGTACCAGACAGTATCGCAAAGCTTGAAGAAGAGATGGATGGAATAAAAACATTAAAACAACAAGTGGTTCGTTCTCAAAAATATGAAGAGGCTGCAAAATTAAGAGATTCAGAATTAAAACTTCAAAGCAAATTACAAGAAGAGACTAAAAAATGGGATGAGGAAACTAAAAAAAACAGAATTACAGTAACAGAAGATCACGTAGCTGAAGTAGTTTCTATGATGAGTGGGATACCATTACAAAAAGTATCACAAAATGAAAGCGAAAAACTTTTAAAAATGGTAGATGTTTTAAAAGGTAAAATTATAGGGCAAGATGAAGCACTCAAAAAAATTGTTAAACTGATTCAACGAAACAAATTAGGATTAAAAGACCCCAATAAACCTATTGGTTCATTTATTTTTTTAGGCCCTACAGGCGTTGGAAAAACTCAATTAGCTAAAGTATTAGCAAAATATTTATTTGATAACGATGATGCGTTGATACGAATTGATATGAGTGAATACATGGAGAAGTTTTCTACTAGTAGATTAATAGGAGCACCTCCAGGCTTTGTAGGATATGAAGAGGGAGGACAACTTACAGAAAAAGTAAGGCGTAAACCTTATTCAGTTATTCTATTAGACGAAATTGAAAAGGCACATTCAGATGTATTTAATATGATGCTGCAAGTATTGGATGATGGTCAACTTACTGATAGCTTAGGTAGAAAAATAGATTTTAAAAATACCATTATTATAATGACCTCTAACATAGGAATTAGACAATTAAAAGATTTTGGTCAAGGAGTTGGGTTTGGTACCCAAACGCGTTTAGAAAGCAAAAATGAAAATAATAAAAATGTAATTGAAGGGGCATTAAAAAAAGCATTTGCACCTGAATTTTTAAATAGAATAGATGATATTATCATTTTTAACTCGTTAACAAAAGAAGATATAGGACAGGTGATTGATATTGAAATAAACAAATTATTTGAACGGATTCAAAAAATGAATTTTCATATTGAAATTAACGAAGCTGCAAAACAATACATTGTTGATAAAGGATTTGACGAACAGTATGGAGCACGCCCTTTAAAACGGGCAATTCAAAAATATATTGAAGATCCACTTGCAGAAGAGTTGTTAAAACATCAATTAGTGGAAGGAGATCATGTTAAAATTGATTTTAACACGGATACAAATGAAATTTTATTTCATATTTCAAAAAACATAAAAGTTAAAAAGAAAAAAGGAACCGTTTAAGGTGATTTATTTAAAAATAATGATAAATTATATATACATACTTATAATAGTTTTTAGTTTTTCTTTGCCGCAAATCACACAAGCTCAACAAAAACCACTTCAACCTACAATTTCTGCTGTTTATGGTGTAACAAATAAAACTCTCACTATTATTTATGTAACTTATAATTCTACCATGTACCTTAGTGAGATAGATAAACTATTAATGGAAAGTAGTCAAATTACTTCTAAGCAATTAATATTATTACTTAGAAATGGATTTGATTTTAAGCTTACAGATGAGTTAGCTAAACAGTATAAAGTAATTAATTTGTTAAGAGATACAACTAAAGAGATAATTAATGAAGCTCAAAAATTACTTTCATCCATGAAAACAGTTTACGTAAAAACCCCCAATCAATTAAATTATATTGTGCCAACCGAAGAAAAACCTGAAAAGGTTGTAAATAAAGGCTATTTAGATGTTGATTTAAATTCTGATAATAAATTTATGGATGCAAAATGCATTAAAAAAAGTGGTTTAAAATATTTTAAAGAAGTCTATCATGCCAATGTTTTTTTATTTATAAATGAGTTGGATATCAAAATAAAAAATTCGATGTACCAAGACCTGCAAACAACAGGTCAAAGAAAAATAGTGTTACATTATACATTAATGGATATAAACGGAAAAGAATTGAATTCTGGAACTGTAGAAACTAATTTTTCAAAATCAATAAATAAATATAATGTTATCATCAATCAACAATTTGTTGAAATTGCAAAAATTTTAAACGAACGAATTAGTAAATATTTAATTAAGTTATAAAAAAAATGAACAAAACCGTTATAATAACAGGAGCAGCCGGTTTTTTAGGTTCTCATCTATGCGATAGATTTATTAAAGAAGGCGATAAAGTAATTGCTATCGATAATTTAATTACAGGCGATTTAAAAAACATTGAACACTTATTTAAACTCAAAAAATTTGAGTTTTACAACCATGATGTAAGTAAATTTATACATGTTCCGGGGCATGTAGATTATATTTTACATTTTGCATCTCCAGCTAGCCCAATAGATTATTTAAAAATTCCTATTCAAACTTTAAAAGTATCATCATTAGGTACACATAATGTGTTAGGATTAGCTCGATCAAAATCAGCAAGAGTATTGGTTGCATCAACTAGTGAAGTGTATGGAGATCCTTTTGTACACCCGCAAACAGAAGAGTATTGGGGAAATGTGAACCCTGTAGGTCCACGTGGATGTTATGATGAAGCTAAAAGATTTATGGAAGCGCTTACAATGGCATACCATCACACGCATCAAATAGAAACAAGAATAGTACGCATTTTTAATACCTATGGCCCACGAATGCGATTAAATGATGGCAGAGTATTACCTGCATTTATAGGTCAAGCTTTACGCAACGAACCACTTACTATGTTTGGCGATGGTACTCAAACACGCAGCTTTTGTTATGTTGATGATTTAATTGAAGGTATTTACAAACTTCTATTAAGTAATTATCATTTACCTGTAAATATTGGAAACCCTGATGAAATAAGTATTAAAGATTTTGCTTTAGAAATTTTAAAATTAACTCAAACTACACAACCTTTAGTATCATTTCCACTTCCAAAGGATGACCCTAAACAAAGACGCCCAGATATTACAATGGCAAAAAAAATATTGAACTGGGAACCAAAAATCCATCGTGCTGAAGGTTTAAAATATACTTATGATTATTTTAAAACACTAAATAGTGATGAGCTACGAAAAACTGAACATCGACAACTTGAGCTTATGAACAAATAAACTGACTAATTGTACAAAAAATGATAGATCAAAAATTAATTTCACTTTGCATAAAAAATGACTTAAACGCAAAGATTGAGTTTTTTAAATATTATCATGGCACCTTTTCATATATGTCATTACGCTATGCCAAAGACAATCAACAATCTGAAACTGCACTATTTGAAGCCTTTGATTATTTATTTCAAAATTTGGAATTGTTTAATTCTGAAAAAGAATTAAGTTTTGATGAGTTTACTAAAACACACTTTATATATGGCTTAGTAAATTATATTAGAAGTATAAGGAATGAATATTATATAGCAAGTACTATCTTTCCTCAACAAACACCACCACAAGATAAAAGTTACAACTTGTTTATTGAAAGTAAATTATTGAATAGTAAAAATATTAAAAAAGAAGATATTTTATATGCCTTACATAAATTAGTACCTACTCAACGATTAGTTTTTAATTTACATGTTATTGATCTAGTTAACATTGCTCGTATTTCTCTTTTATTAGAATCTAACGAATCGGTTGTAACTTCTAATTTAGAAAAAGCAAGGTTTAATTTTAAACACCATATTCAAAATTCATTAAAAACTAATTATTACAATGAGTAAATTAGAACAAAACGAAGTTGATGAAAGATTAATTAGAAGCTTAATTGTAAATATTGAGTTAACTTTAGAAGATACCGTTTTATCAAACTATATAGAACATACTAAAAAAATTAAAATAAAATATAAATACCTTAGAACTAAACCAAAAAATAAGCGCCATGTTTATGTTCCCATTATATTTTTTTTATTAGTTATTATTCTATTTTTCTCACTGTACCTTACTGTAAAAATTAAACCAAATAAAATAGTTTCAAAGTTAATGTACATGCCAAATAAACAGACTATTAATCATCAATTTGTTTTTGGTGAAGTACCTTTAAATATTCATGATTCAATCGATTTAGTTTATAATACATTTGTTGTAAAAAAAGAACAATTAAATCAACAAACAACAACAACACTTAATATTGAACAACCAAATAACCCTTCAAATACGGCTCTACCACATGTTAAATCTAATTCCATTACTCCTATTGTACAACCTTAATTACTACAAAATATAATTTAAATCAAGCAAATACATTCACTAATTCAGTTTCACAACCATCAGTTAAGGCCCCGTAGTTCAATGGATAGAATAGAAGTTTCCTAAACTTTAGATGCAAGTTCGATTCTTGCCGGAGCCACTATCAATTAAATGTTACAATATATTTTTAAAAAAATAGCTCAATCTTTTTTGGTTTTATTTGGAGTAGCATCTGTTTTGTTTTTTTTATTTCAATTATTGCCTGGAGATCCAGCTTTAATCATTTTAGGACAAAAAGTAAATAAAGCCTCAGTTGAGGCTGTAAATCAAGATCTAGGAACAAATCTTCCACTTGCCATTCAATATGCAAAATATATTAATGACTTATCTATAATTTCAATTTATAATAATGCAGATGTGAAACATGCATTTTATTTTAATGCAAAAAAAATATCAATTTACACTTCATTCAAATTATTTGATTCATTTATTTTAGTTTTTAAACCGCCATATTTAAGACAATCTTATATTAGTAAACGTCCAGTAAATCATATTTTAAAAGAAACTATCCCTACAACTTTTATTTTAGCAACCTCTTCAATGTTTCTTGCATGCGTTATTGGTATTTCATTTGGAATTTTATGCGCATTGTATAAAAAATCATGGTTTGATAAAATTTGCTTAAGCTTATCTTCTGTTGGTATTTCAGCGCCATCTTTTTTTGTAGGATTAATTATAGCCTGGATTTTTGCATATATATTAAAAGATTATACGAACTTATCACCAACAGGCAGTTTATTTAACATTGATGTGTGGCATGGAAAAACATTATGTTTAAAAAATGTATTATTACCAACCCTTACTTTAGGAATTAGGCCACTAGCCACGCTTATACAACTAACTAGAGAATCATTAATTGATGTTTTAAATAAAGAATATATACTTACTGCAAAAGCAAAAGGATTGAGTACATTTCAAATACTATTTAAACAGGCTTTAAAAAACGCTATAGCACCCGTTATAACATCAATATCTGGCTGGTTTGCAAGCCTTTTAGCTGGCGCTGTTTTTGTGGAATATATCTTTAATTGGAAAGGAATCGGTTTTGAAGTTTTTGAAGCGTTATCAAAAAATGACTTACCGGTTGTAATGGGAGCTACATTGTTTTTTGCATTTATGTTTACAATTATAAATGTATGTGTAGATTTTATTTATTGTTTATTAGACCCTAGAATTACACTTAAATAAAAAACTCAATTTAATCCACCAATAAAAACGGGTATTTATAATCTGTAGGAGGGTTAAAAGTTTCTTTAATTGTACGTGGTGATGCCCAACGTAATAAATTAATTTTTGAACCCGCTTTATCGTTAGTACCACTACCTCTGGCACCGCCAAATGGCTGCTGACCAACAACTGCGCCCGTGCACTTATCATTAATATAAAAATTACCCGCAGCTTGGTGTAGTTTTTTTGTTGCTAATTCTATAGCGTACCTATCTTGAGATATGATGGCTCCCGTTAAGGCGTATTCTGATGTTGTATTTAAGATATCTAATACCTCACTAAAATTATTTGCATCATAAACATAAATAGTTAATACAGGGCCAAATAGTTCTTCACACATAGTTATATATTTAGCGTTTTTAGTAACAATTACAGTAGGTGTAATAAAATAACCTTTGGTTTTATCAAAGGTTCCGCCACATATAATTTCTGCATCAACATCTGTTTTTGCTTTTTCTATGTATGATGTTATTTTATCAAAGCTGTTTTCATCTATTACAGCATTTATAAAATTTGTAAAATCTTCTGTAGGACCTACCTTCATTGATTTCACATCGGCAACTAACTTTTCTTTTACTTCATTCCAAATATTACTTGGTATATAAGCTCTTGATGCTGCGGAACATTTTTGTCCTTGGTATTCAAATGCGCCACGAGATAATGCTGTAGCTAATACATCTACATCAGCTGATGGATGAGCTAGTATAAAATCTTTACCACCAGTTTCGCCAACAACACGTGGATATGATTTGTAGGTGTGAATATTTTCTCCTATGGTTTTCCAAATATTTTTAAATACTTCTGTACTACCTGTAAAATGGATACCAGCAAACTGTGGATGTTTAAATACTACATCTGCAGCATCTGGCCCACTTGGGTATATTAAATTAATAACACCATCTGGTAAACCTGCTTTTTTAAATATTTCCATTAATACATTGGCGCTATATACTTGAGTATTGCTAGGCTTCCAAACTACTACATTTCCCATCATAGCACAACAGGTTGGCAAATTACCCGCAATTGCAGTAAAATTAAATGGGGTAAGCGCATAAATAAATCCTTCTAAAGGCCTCCACTCTACTCTATTCCAAATGCCAGGCGAAGAAATCGGTTGCTCAGCATAAATTTCAGATACATACTGTACATTAAATCTTAAAAAATCAATCATCTCGCAGGCGCTATCAATTTCTGCTTGGTAGGCATTTTTGCTTTGCCCAAGCATGGTGGCTGCATTTAGTTTTGCACGGTAAGGCCCTGCTAATAATTCGGCTGCCTTTAAAAATATGCTAGAGCGTTGTTCCCAAGCTAAGTTTTCCCACTGTTCTTTAGCTTGTAAAGCGGCATCTATGGCTTGTTTAACATGTTCTTTAGTACTTTTGTTAAAATATCCCAGTGTATGTTTGTGGTCGTGTGGTGGGCTCATGCGAATTTTAGTTTCGCTAGTAACTTGTTGTGACCCAATATACATAGGTACATCTATAGTTTTACTCCTTAAGGTTTTAAGCATCGCCTGTAGTTCAATACGTTCGGCACTTTTTGACACATAACTTTTTACAGGTTCATTAACTGCTTGTGGTATTTTATAAATCCCTTTTGGCATATAGTTTTGTAAAATTAAATTTATTACTTTTTCTTTTTGTCAAAATCTACAACAATAGGAGTAGAAATACAAAGTGAAGAATAAGTACCAATAATACGTCCTATTAATAAAGCAAAGATAAAGCCTCTGATGCTTTCACCTCCAAATATAAATATAACTAAGAGTACAAAAAATACAGTTAATGAAGTTAAAATGGTTCTACTTAATGTGCTATTTAGTGCGTAATTAATTAGTTTAATACGCTCTTCTCCTGCTACATCTAAATTGCCTTTTTCAGATAAACGTTCTCTAATTCTATCAAATACAACTACAGTTTCTGTCATGGTATAACCCATAACGGTTAATATAGCTGCAATAAAATCTTGACCAATCTCTAAGTTTAATCCTGCAAATACACCATCAAGTATGGTGTAAAATGATAACACTATTAACACATCGTGAAATAAGGCTATAACTGCGCCTAAGCCGTATTGCCACTTTTTGAATCTTATTACAATGTATAAAAACATAATTAAGCTCGAAAATAATATAGAGCCATAAGCACCATATAAAATATCTGTAGCTATTGTAGGACCTACTTTTTGCTGACTTATAATTTCATGTTTTGCTTGTAAAGTTTGTAAACCTGTTTCTAGTGCTTTCTCCACCTCTGTATCTACAGTTGGTGAGTTATCTGATACTCTATATGAAGTTGTTATTTTTAATTTATTAGCCGAACCAACAGTTTTAACTTCTAAACTGGCCTCTTTAAACACATTACCTAAAGCTTGTTTTACTGCGTCGGTATTCATTTCTTTTTCAAATTGCACTTGGTATGTGCGTCCGCCTTTAAAATCAACACCTAATTTAAAACCGTCATTTTTAAAGTAAAATACAACGCCTAGCACAATAACTATTGTAGATAATAAATAATACCATTTTCTTTTACCAACAAAATCAAATGATACATTTTTGAAAGCGTTACTTGTGTATGAATTATCAAAAGGTAAAGTCATTTTACGTTCAAGCATCCATTCAAAAATTACACGTGTGATTAATATAGCTGAAAATAAAGAAGCGCCAATACCTATTAATAAAGTGGTTGCAAAACCTTGCACAGGGCCTGATCCAAATACCATTAAAATGATTGCAAGTATAGCTAACGTTACGTTTGAATCAATAATAGAACTCATTGCATGTTTAAATCCTTCTTTTATTGAGTTAGAAATGTTTTTTCCAAGTGCTAACTCTTCACGTACACGTTCAAATATTAAGATATTGGCATCAACAGCCAAGCCAATGGTAAGTACGATACCAGCTATACCTGGTAATGTTAATACGGCATTCATTGAAGTAAGTACCCCCATTATAAAAAACATATTAAAAATAAGGGCTATGTTAGCTACCATACCTGCTTTATTATAATAAGCATACATAAATACAAGTATTACTAGTAAGGCAATTAAAAATGAATTTAAGCCAGAGTCTATAGCTTCTTGCCCAAGGGTAGGACCTACCACGCTTTCTTCTACAATATGAGCTGCAACAGGTAGTTTACCAGCACTTAATACTGCGGCTAAAATGCCCGCTTCTTCTACTGAAAAGTTTCCTGTAATTTGGGATTGACCACCTTTAATTTCGCCATTAACTGTAGGAGCTGAATAAACCATATTGTCCATAACAACAGCAATACTTTTACCTTTTTGATTTCCTTGTGGTGAGTTGGCTTTGGTTAATTTAGCCCAATTGGTTGCCGCTTCACCATTCATAGACATACTAATAAAAGGATGTCCGCCGCTTTGAGCATCAAAATCAGGGCGTGCGTCTGTAATAATATCTCCAGACATAGCAGGTTTTCCGTTTTTGTCCGCTTTAATAGCATATAAACTAAAGGTTTCGTATTGATTAGGAGCTTCACCTTTTAAATCTGGCTTAGCACCCCACATAAATACCATTCTAGATGGAAAAAGGGCTTTTACTTTATCCATTTTTAAATAGGAATTAATAAGGGCTGTATCTTTTTTAAGAGCATAACCTACTACGGGGCCTGGTATATAATTGTATTTCTTATCTTGATCTTGATAAACAGCTGCCTTTAAAGGAGAGTATAAAGAATATAATGGGTAACGTTTGATAAAATTATTATACGCTGTATCTTGCTGCTGTTGTGGAGTTAAGCTGGTTGTACTAGCAATAGATTTTGCTAAGTTAGTAGTATCTTTTTTTATAGTTTCTAACTTAACTGTTTTTTTATTTTTTACCTTTCCTTTAGCTACAATGGTGTTGGTTGTGTCTGCTTTTAAAGAATCTGAAGCAGATTCAAAATCAGGATATAATATGTTTTTTATTTTTTTATTTGCTTTTTCAAACGCATTAGCTACTTCTATATTTTCGTAAGTTTCCCAAAATTCTAGGTTGGCGGTACCTTGTAATAATTCTCTTACGCGTTCTTTATCTTTTACGCCTGGAAGTTCAACTAATATACGACCAGAGCTGCCTAATTTTTGAATATTTGGTTGTGCTACGCCAAATCTGTCTATGCGAGAACGGAATGTTTTTTCGGAGTTAGAAATGGCCTCGTTAATTTTTTCTCTTATAAACGTGTAAACTTCATCGTTTGTTGAATTTAAGTTTACTTTACCTTTTAATTCAATAGTTTGAAAAAGGTTAGCTAATTTGCCATTTGGTACATTTTTTTTGTATATTTTTTTAAATAAGGTTAAAAAATCATCATTGCCTTGCCCAAGATTTTTTTTAGTTTCATCTATAGCAGCATTAAAAGCGGCATCAGGATTATTATTTGATAAGTTTTTAAGTATATCGGCAACAGAAATTTCTAAAGTTACATTCATGCCACCTCTTAAATCTAAACCTAAATTTATTTCACGTTTTTTACACTCTTCAAATGTATAGTTTGCCAATAATAAATCATAAACAGGTTGTTTTTTTATAGAATCTAAATATTTATCTATTAATTTTACATTAACAGAATCAATGTAAGAGGCTATTTTTGTAGCTTCTCCTTTTGACGCTTCTTTAGCTTTTTGTTGAATTGCGGCACTAGAAGTGAGGTTAGAAGCAAAGTCTTTTGCATCTTGTTCTACCCCTTTAGTAATTAATGAAAACGATAAATAAAAAACACAAGCTAGTGTTAGTAATATAGCCAATGTTTTGATGGTGCCTTTGTTTTGCATGATTTATAAATATTTAAAATGTAAAATGATTTTTTTTTAATTTAATTTTAAACGTATTTTCAGTAAATATAACTGATGTGTAAAATTAAATAATGTTTTACTTTTAAGCTGCTGCTTCAGATGCAGCAACATTTTTTTGCATTACTACTTTGCCTTTGTAATACAATTTACCTTCGTGCCAATGTGCGCGGTGGTATAAGTGTGCTTGACCGGTGGTTGTGTCTTTAGCAATCGTATTAGTAGGTGCTTTGTAGGTTGCTCTTCTTGAGTCTCTTCTAGATCGGGATAGTTTTCGTTTTGGATTAGGCATTGTATTTTAGTTTAAAATTGGTTAATGTTTTTTATTTGTTACTTTTTTATTTAATGAAATTAGTTATTTGAAAAATGATTTAATTTTTGTAGCAGTACTTGGTCGCAAATTGTATTATTAAATGGTTTAACTGCTTCGCAAGGTATTTTTTTAAGTGGAATGGCTGTGGCTATGTATTCATAAACGTATTGGGTAATGTCAGCTTCTTCTAAACCCATTCTAAGCACTAGTATATCTTCATTGGTTTCAGAAGTATCGCCATGTTTTATAACTAACCGTTCTTTTCCAGATATTGGAAAATCGCTGTTAACTAAGCATCTATCACATTCTGTTTTAATATTACCATTAAATGAAATAAATAATTGAAGTAAACTATTTTGCTTTAACAATACTACTTTTAAAGTAACATTACCTTGTAAAGCCTCATTTTCATTAAATAATTCAAAGAACGTATTGTTTATTTCAAATTCAAATTCGTGTTCTCCAATTGCTAGTCCACCAAAGGGTATAAGGATTTTACTTTTTCCCATAATTCAAATTGTCAATAAAGGGGGCAAATATACAATTTTGCTTTAATTTTTATAAAAACATTTAAAAATGTATTTCTATTTTACATTTTAGCTTAGCAAAATCATTTTACAAGTACTTAAATAAACACAATCTTGTATAAATGACGCATACCTTCAAAGCAAATTAGCAGCATTAGCTCAAGCTAATCCCAGAGAAGGCTTTTGGAAGTGCTACCATAGATTACAAAATGCCAATGAACAAATCAATCACAAACGACTACACAGAGTATATAAAGAAATGAAGTTACCACTAGAAAAAACGTTTACCAGTCCGCACAAAAGAACCGTTACAAGTTCCCAATAACTTTACCAATACATGGAGTATTGATTTTACTAGTGATGCACTAAGCTCAAGCAGCAAGTTTAGGTCATTCAATGTAATTGACGACTTTAATCGTGAAGTGCTATTCATTGAAACGGATTATTCATTGAAAAGTAGCAGAGTGATATGGGTACTCAACCACCTTGTAAATAAGTTTGGTAAGCCATCCAAAATACGAATGGCTAACAGACCTGAATTTATTGCTAACATTGCAAAAGAATGGAGTGAAGTAAAGGGTATAGAATTTAAACACATTCAGCCAGGAAAGCCCACACAAAACGCATTTATTGAAAGGTTTAATAAAACCTTTAGAGAAGTTGTGTTAGATAGTTATATATTTGATAACCTTGATGAAGTTCGTGAGGTTACAGCAAACTTTGTGCATGACTATAATAACCATCGACCACACGATTTATTGGGAGGCATGGCGCCTATAACGTATAGTAAAGTTGAATATATTTGCAAAGGACAAAACAAAAACCGGATTGAAGGCGGTAAACATATGATTGCTGTTTTCTTTTCAAATAATAAAAAAGTCTACTCTCAAGTTGTACTTAAATGGGGGAGCTTACAATAATGGATTCTACGATTTTTAGTCAAATCTCTAAAAACTAATTTTTAGAACTCACCTTATAAATGAATTAAATATTATATTTGTATCTAAACAATCAAATTATGAAAAAAGAAATTCATCCAACTAATTATAGATTATGTGTATTTAAAGACATGTCTAACGGTTTTACCTTTCTTACAAAATCTTGTGCTGACACTAAAGACAC
>JAVKLI010000087.1:0-12774 GCA_031539425.1 Bacteroidia bacterium | reverse complement strand
ACTGATAGATAGATAGATAGATTATGATGTTGTAAAGGAAAAATATTGTACTTTTGATGGTACAGATTATAAAAATCGTTTTAATGGGTTCTACGATTTTTATTCAAACCTCTAAAAACTAATTTTTAGAACCCACCTTAATTAACATTATCTGTATTTAAATAAAACCTTATTTTTAGTGTTATTTTTTATAACCTATATGTTACACTTTAATAATTTATTAAGTAGTATTATTAAGCTCCAAAAGTGGTTTTTGTTTTTTGTATTTAGTTTAATAATTAATTTTTCAAGTATTGCTTCCCACATTGTAGGTGGCGAAATGAGTTACATAAAACAGTCTGATGGCACGTATAAAATTATTTTAAAAGTGTATAGGGATTGTTTAAATGGTCTTCCAGCCCTTGATAATCCCGCCGTTATTAAGGTATACGATAATAATAACAGTTTAGTAACAACATATAACGTTCCGTTAAAATCATCAAGACAATTACCTACTACCTATCAAGGTGCTTGTGCCCCGATGTCTTCTAATTTAGCTTGTGTAGAAGAAGGTATTTATGAATACACTGTAGATTTACCACCTAAGAAAGGTGGCTACACTTTAGCTTATCAACGTTGTTGCCGCAATGCTACTATTATAAACATTAACAACCCAAGTAACATTGGTGCTACATTTTACGAGCATATACCAGGGCCAGAAGAAGCTCCAATTAATAGCAGTCCTATGTTTATTAATACGCCTCCTATTTATGTGTGTAAAGGTATTCCATTAAATTTAAATTTTGCTGCTTTTGATGCAGATGAGTTAAAATATGAACTTGGGTTGCCTGTTAAGGGAGGTAGCAGCGGATTTGGAGGTGTTAATGTTACAACTCCGCCGCCATTTCAAAATATTACATATGTTTCCCCCTTCTCTGCTTTATACCCAATGAACACAAATCCTGATATTAATATTAATGAAACAACGGGGTTATTAAATGGATCTCCAGCTATGCTTGGCCAATGGGTAATAATGGTAATTGTTAAAGAATATAGAAATGGGGTACAGATAGGTACTCACCGAAGAGAATTTCAATTTAATGTAGTAAATTGTGGAGACTTAGTAGTTGCTAATGTTCTTTCACAGATATCTACCGTTCAAGACCCTAATAATTTATGCACTGGTTTGTTTATGACTTTTTCTAATAATAGTGGTCCAAATCCTCAGTTTTTACAATATTGGTGGAATTTTGGCGACCCGACAACCCTTGCAGATACCTCAAAATTATACCAACCTTCATACGCTTACCCTGCTCCTGGCATATATACTATTACATTAATTGCTAAGTCTTCTAAATGCTCAGATACCTCTAAAGCAATATTTAGAGTATTCCCTAAGTTAAAACCAACGTTTATTGGACCAAAATATTTATGTTTAAACAAAAACTCCTCAAACTTTTTTCCTTCTGGTGATTTTCAAGGTAACGGCACCTTTAATTGGAGTTTTGGACCAAATGCCAATCCTCAATCTGCTAACACTAAATCTGTAACTAATGTTGTTTATTTAAGTGATGGAGTACATTCTGTTTCGCTTACAATTAAAGAAAACTCCTGCACTGCTACACACAATAATACAGTATTAGTAATTAAAAACCCAACAGCTAGTATTAATCTTAACCCATTTTTTGGATGCGTTGGTTATAGTTACACCTTTGCAAGCACCAGTTCTATAGATATTTTACCAACTGTATATAATTGGTCTTTATCTTCAGGGTATACAAGTACAATTAGCGGTTTTGTTTATGAATTTAACAACCCAGGTATTTATGATGTTACTCTAGGTATCAAAACTGTTTCATTTTGTATAGATTCAAGTAGGTTTAGTTGTAATAATTGTTACACCATACAACCATCTCCAACTTCTAAATTTGATGCCAACCCTAGAAAGATAAATTTTTTTGATGCCGTTGTGAGTTTCTCAAACCAATCATATAACAACCCTGTTAGATGGTTATATGATTTTGCTGATGGCGGATATGATACTATTTTAAATCCAGTACATGTATTTAAAAAACATGGTAAATTTAACACAGTTTTAACTGTAACTAACAAATATAATTGTAAGCATTCTAGTTATATTGAAATTGAAGTAACTCCAGAGTACCGCTTTTGGATACCAAACGCATTTACACCAACTAATAAAGATGATATCAATACTGTGTTTAAACCAATAGTAAGTGGAGTTTCTGAGTATTGTTTAAATTTATATAATAGACAAGGAGAACTTTTATATACTAGTAAAGATCCTGAAAATGATAGCTGGGACGGTACTTATAAAGGGGTTGTGTGTAAATCGGATATATATGTTTGGCAAGTGTTTTTTAAAAATTTAGAAACACGTAAAATGGAAAATTATCAAGGGCATGTATATTTATTTAGGTAATTAGCGCTTTTCATTTGTTAATAATAATTTTACTAAAGCAGTTTGCTTTAAGTTTACTTATTTTTACTTTTATGTTTTATCTTAACCAGCAGCAATAACTTATACAGTTGAAATATTTGAGTATTAAAAAAACCCTTTAATAATAAACGTTTTAAAGGGTTTAAAAATAAAGTACCTAAGGCTTTAAAAACAAATAGCCCATAAAATGATTTTGTTTTATAGTATATATTTAATAGTGATACGTTGTTTATAAACTCTTTATTAAGATTTACATACTTTTCAATTTGTATTAAATTTACAATTGCTTCATTTGTTTTAGCAATAAATTCAGTATTGCTATCATCGCACAAACAAACAGCTTGGTTATCAATATGCAAAACACTAATTTTATTTAACAGTAATTCAAATCCAAACAAAGTGTCTTCGTGCCCATATTTGGTTAGGTTTTTATTAAATTGAATTTTATCAAAAACAGATTTATGTATAACAACATTATTAGTCATAAATGCAGCGTAAGAATTAACATTTCGATGTTTTGCTAAAAGTTTTTTAGTGGCTGACTTATAATATTTATAACATAAATTAGATGCGTTATTAAATGGTAAAAAATGAGTACCACCACAAATAACAAGCGTTTTAAAACTTTTAATAGTTTGAATATAGTTTAATAAAAAATGTGAGTTTGTTATAATTGCATCACAATCTAAAAATAATAACCAATTGTTTTTGACATATTCTTTAAATTTATTTCTAATTTTTGATCTTCCTACGTTATACGGTAATTCAATGTAGGTAACAAGTTGATGTAATTGCTGATTGTCTTTTTTTGTCTGTTGGTTTGACCCATCATCAATACAAATAATTTCGATGTCACTGTAAAATATTTCTTTTTGTTGAAGTATTTGTGATACTAACTCTAGGCATGGCCTATTATATATTGGAATACAAATAGAAATCATCTTTTTGCCTAAATCTTTAAAGAAACGTTTTATTTTGCAAGGTAAAATAAAAAATATATCACTATAAAGAAGTTACTACATATTATAATTTATATTTTTGCTTGTGTTATGCGGTATTTTATTTTTATATTTTTTATGAGTGTTCAAACTCTTTTTTCACAAGAAAATCCAAATGCTTATTTGATTAAAACCTCAATGAAAATAAAAGCATTGGAGGAGTTGAAAAAACAATACCATATTCAAACGCAAGGTACTATTGATGGGTACAGAATAAAAATTTGTTTTACATCAAACCGAATAGCAGCTAAAACTATCAAAACACAATTTGATGAGTTATATTCAAATGTTCCATCATACGAAGAATATTTACAACCAAACTTTGTTGTATCTGTTGGAAATTTTAAAACACGAATAGAGGCTATTAATTTTTTTAAAAAAATAGTACCAAATTTCCCAAAATCTTTTTTAATAAAATCTAAAATAGAAACGAAATAATTATTTACAAAATGAAAACTATAGAAAGTATTGATTTTAAAGACAAAAGGGCATTAATAAGAGTAGATTTTAATGTGTCGTTAGATAACGATTTGCAAGTTACTGATGATACACGAATAAGGGCAGCTATTCCCACTTTAAAGTATATTTTGAAAAATGGTGGTAGCATTGTGCTTATGTCTCATTTAGGTAGACCCAAAGGAAAAGTAAATCTTAAATATTCTTTAGCTCACATTATTAATAACATCAAACAATATATTAATGTACCTATTCATTTTGCTACAGATTGTATAAGCGACGAAGCTTTTAAATTATCATCATCTTTAAAAAGTGGAGAAATATTATTACTTGAAAATTTACGATTTTACAATGAAGAAGAGAATGGCGACACAACCTTTGCTAAAAAAATAAGTGAACATGGACATATTTATATTAATGATGCCTTTGGTACAGCTCATAGAGCCCACGCATCAACTACTGTAGTTGCGGAGCACTTTGATAATAACAGTAAATGCTTTGGTTATGTAATGGCTAACGAAATAATAAATATAAATAAGGCTATTGATACAACTGATAAGCCATTTACAGCTATTGTTGGCGGCTCAAAAGTGAGCGATAAAATAAAAACCATAGATAAATTGTTAAACAATGCCAATAATATTTTAATTGGTGGTGGTATGACATTTACTTTTATTAAAGCTTTAGGAGGTAATATTGGCAACTCATTATGTGAGCTAGACAAATTAGATTGGGCTTTAACGTTATTAGACAAAGCCAAAAAATTAGGGGTTAACATTGTATTACCATCAGATGTAATTGTGGCAGATAAATTTGCCAATGATGCTAATATCAAAACGTGTGATATTAATAACATACCAGATGGATGGATGGGATTAGATATTCATAAACAATCATTAGATTCTTTTAAACAAATTATATTAGCTTCAAAGGTGGTTTTATGGAATGGACCAATGGGTGTATTTGAAATGCCTTCATTTGAAAATGGTACTAAAGAAATAGCATACAATTTAGTAGAAGCAACAAAAAATGGTGCATTTACCTTAATTGGCGGCGGTGATAGCGTAGCAGCCATCAATAAATTTAATTTGCAAGATAAAGTAAGTTATGTAAGTACAGGCGGAGGTGCTATGTTAGAATATATAGAAGAGGGTACATTGCCAGGAATTGAAGCTATAAAATAAATTCTTTTAATTGTTATGGTCCACACTGAAGAAGACATACTTCGTGTTTTATCGGATATTCCAGACCCTGAGATTCCTGTAATTTCAATTACAGATCTTGGTATTGTTAGGTCTATCACAATTGCATCTTCATTGCACGTAATTATAACCATTACACCTACATATAGCGGTTGCCCTGCCATGAAGGAAATAGAAAATGACATTGTAAAAAAACTAAAATCCCATTATTTTAAAACTGTTGAGGTTAAAATGATTTATCAACCAGCATGGACAACAGATTGGATGACAGATACCGCCAAAGAAAAATTAAAAAAATATGGTATCGCGCCCCCCACGCATTCTTGTAACAATATTCTACATAAAAAAATACAATGCCCTAGATGCGCCTCCAAAAATACTAAGCTTATTTCTCAGTTTGGTAGCACTGCCTGTAAAGCGCTTTACCAATGCGTTAACTGCCTTGAACCTTTTGATTATTTTAAATGTATTTAAATTATATTTAATTACTAACAAATTAAAATCTTGGATAAATAGTAATTAAAACATCATAGTTAATAAATAATCGATTATAAGCTATTTTTCAAGCTATTTCACCAATTTTTTTTAATAAAATTGTGTTTGGAATATTAAATTACAATTTAAAATAAATCATGGATAAATTTTCATATATAGGATCTCACGATGTGAGTGCCGTTGAGCAACTTTATAGTCAGTACATACAAAACCCTACAGAGGTAGATGCTTCATGGAGAGATTTTTTTAAAGGATTTGAATTTGCTAAAACAAATTTTGACAATACTTCCAATTCTGTAGACCCCAATATTGTTAAAGAATTTAAAGTTATACAACTCATAAATAACTACAGACAAAGAGGACATTTATTTGCAAATACCAACCCCATTAGAGCCCGCCGAGTATTTGAACCAAATTTAGATTTAGTAAACTTTGAACTTTCGGTACAAGATTTAGAAACCGTTTTTCAGGCCGGTAACATTATAGGGATAGGCCCAGCTAAGCTTAAAGATATTATCGCTCATTTAAATGAAACATATTGTAAACGCATTGGTGTTGAATATGTTTTTATGCGCGAACCAAGTAGCTTACAGTGGTTACAATCTCGCATGGAGTCATCTAAAAATACCAAGCAATTTACCACTCAAGAAAAGAAAACTATTTTAAAAAAATTAACACAAGCTGTATTATTTGAAAATTTTTTGGCAAACAAATATGTAGGTCAAAAACGTTTTTCTTTAGAAGGAGCTGAAACGGTTATACCTGCTATAGTAGCCTTAATTCACCATGGCGCCGATAATGGTATTGTAGATTATGTAATAGGCATGGCACATCGAGGGAGGTTAAATGTATTGTCAAATATTATGAGAAAAGAATACAAAGATGTTTTTACAGAATTTGAAGACAGACCAAGCGAAGACGAATACTTTGACGGCGATGTAAAATATCATACAGGTTATTCAGCTGATATAAAAAGCGCATCAGGTAAAGACATTCATATTAGCTTAACCCCAAACCCATCACATCTCGAAACTGTTGCACCTGTAGTGCAAGGAATTGTAAGAGCAAAAATAGATAACAAACATCAAGGAAATTTATCTAAAGCCTGTGCCATATCTATACATGGCGATGCAGCCATTGCTGGGCAAGGCATCGTATATGAAGTTATTCAAATGAGCCAACTAGAAGGTTATAAAACAGGAGGCACCATACATTATATTATAAACAATCAGGTTGGTTTTACTACCAATTATTTAGATGCCCGCTCGTCAACCTATTGTACCGATATAGCTAAAGTGGTTCTATCACCTATATTTCACGTAAATGGCGATGATGTAGAAGGACTTACATTTATTTCACAATTGGCTATTGAATTTAGACAAACGTTTCATAGAGATGTATTTATAGATATTTTATGTTATAGAAAGTATGGACATAACGAAGGAGATGAGCCTCGTTTTACTCAACCCTTATTATATAAAGCCATTGCTACACACGCAAACTCAAAAGATATTTATGTAAAAAAATTACATGATGAGAATAGTGAAGTAGCTCAAGATGCTAAACATATAGAACAACACATAAAAGATATTTTAGATAATAGTTTAACAGAAGCAAAAAAAACCCTTAAAACAAAAGTAACCTCATACTTGCAAGGCGCATGGAATGGCATTACTATGGCATCAGATAAAGATTTTGAAACATCGCCAGAAACTGCCATTACCAAAAAAATATTTTTAGAACTGGCAGAAAAAATTACAACTTTACCAAAAGACAAAACATTTTTTGTAAAAACACAAAAATTATTTGATGAGCGTAAAGCCATGATACAGTCAAATAAATTTGACTGGGCGATGGGTGAATTGTTAGCATACGGCAGCATACTAGCAGAAAACTTTGCGGTAAGAATTAGTGGGCAAGATGTAGAACGAGGCACCTTCTCTCACCGCCATGCCGTTGTTAAAACAGAAGATACAGAAGAGAAATACACAGCCTTAAACACCATTAATAAAAATCAACAATTAAAAATATATAATTCCTTATTAAGCGAATACGGCGTGCTTGGCTTTGAATACGGTTATGCCTTTGCCACCCCAAATGCCCTCACAATATGGGAAGCACAGTTTGGAGACTTTTTTAATGGCGCACAAATTATCATTGATCAATACCTAACCTCTGCCGAATACAAATGGCGACGCATGAATGGATTGGTAATGCTTTTACCACATGGCTACGAAGGGCAAGGGCCAGAGCATTCATCAGCAAGAATGGAACGCTTTTTACAAGCCTGTGCCGAAAATAACATTCAAATTGTAAATGCCACAACACCTGCACAACAATTTCACGTATTACGCAGACAATTAAAAAGAAATTTTAGAAAACCACTTGTTTGTTTTACACCTAAAAAATTATTACGATACCCTGCCTGTGTTAGTTCTATTGAAGATTTTACAATAGGCAACTTTAAAGAAGTAATAAATGATACTAAAGAGTTTGCAAACGCAACCTCTATTTTATTCTGTTCGGGTAAAGTGTATTACAGTTTAATAGAAAGAAGAGAAACGGAAAAACTAAACCACATCGCAATTATTAGAATTGAGCAATTATACCCGTTTCCAAAACATCAAATAGATAAACTATTAAAAACATATACCAAAGCCAAGCACTTTTCATTTGTGCAAGAAGAGCCAGAAAATATGGGTCCTTGGCGTTTTGTAGATTTAAATTTGAGAGCACTTAATTTAAAATTTATTGGAAGAGAATCTTCTGCTAGCCCTGCCACTGGGTTTTCTAAAAGGCATAATCAGGAAGTTGAGTTGATGTTACAAATGGCTATGCAAAAATAATATGAAACAAACTTCTCTTAAAACAGTTGTTGTTATTGGGGGAGGGGCATCTGGATTTTTTTCTGCAATAAATATAGCTATGCGTTTTAATAATTATAAAGTAATTATTTTAGAAAAAACAAGTAAGCTTTTATCAAAAGTAAAAATAAGTGGTGGCGGTAGGTGCAATGTAACACATCAAATAAATAATAACAAAAACCTTATTACCCATTACCCTCGAGGGCAAAAAGAATTACAATCTGTTTTTTCTCAATTTACAACTACTGATATTATTGAATGGTTTAAAAATAGAAACATTAGTTTACATACCGAATCAGACGGAAGAATGTTTCCTACCACTAACAGTAGTGACACCATTATTAATTGTTTTTTACAAGAAGCAGACAAACTTCAAATAAAAATAATGACCAATGAAGCCGTTTTAGCATTAAATAAAAAACAAACGCAATTTGAAATTATTACTACAACTCAACATTTAAAAGCAGATTACGTAATATGTAGTATTGGCGGGCATTCTAAACTAAATCATTATGAATTTTTAAACCATTGTGGGCATAAAGTTAAAGAAACCTACCCTAGCTTGTTTTCATTTAATATAAATTATAAAAAAATAAATGAGCTAATGGGTTTAAGCGTTTTAAACGCTAAGATTGCTATTCAAAACTCTAAATTAAATTTACATGGTCCTTTACTTATTACGCATTGGGGGCTTAGCGGACCAGTCATTTTAAAACTATCGGCTTGGGCTGCCTTAGAATTAAATAAATTACAATACCATACTAATATAATTGTAAACTGGACAGGAGATAAAAATGAAAATGACGTATTAGAAAATTTAGAAATTATAAAAAACAATAATTCCCTACTAAGTAACCAAACTATTTGCAATTTTCCCAATCGCTTGTGGCTTTATTTTATTGACAGGGCAAACATCTCATTACAAATAAAATGTAATGAGCTAAGTAAAAAATCTATTATCCATTTAGCTCAAATTATCACAAAAGATACATACGAAGTACATGGTAAAACAACCTATAAAGAAGAGTTTGTAACCGCAGGAGGCGTTAATTTGAAAGAAATTAATATGAAAACAATGGAAAGCAAACTAACCCCAAATTTATTTTTTTGTGGCGAAGTGCTCAATATAGATGGCGTTACAGGAGGATTTAATTTTCAAAATGCTTGGAGTACTTCTTGGATAGCTTCTAAATTAGGTTGGGATGAAAAATGATATTTATTATAATGAAGAATTCATATCTTCAAACATAGAATTATTACCGCATAAAAATAGAGCTTTCAAATATGGCGACGCCTTATTTGAAACAATTTTATGTTTTAATAAACAACCCTTGTACTTGCAATCGCACATTGAAAGATTAAAAAAGAGTATGTGTTTACTTCAAATGGAATGGAATACTAAATTAGAAGTTGATGCTTTAAATAATACAATTAATGATTTATTAACTAAAAATGATGTTAATATAACACGAGTAAGATTAACAGTTTTTAGAATAGATGGTGGGCATTATTTGCCAACTACAAATACCGTTTCTTATGTGATAGAAAACAGTCCATTTGAGCTTCAAAAAAATATAAAAAAAGGTATGCACTTAGGTGTATTTAACGAAATAAAAAAACCAATTTCAAAGTATTCTAATATTAAAAGCACATCAGCTTTAATGTATGTAATGGCTAGTATATACAAACAACAAAATAATTTTGATGAATGCCTTATTTTAAATCAAAATAATGACATTTCAGAATGTATAACATCAAATATTTTTGTAGTGAAAAATAATATCATTTATACACCACCTCTTGAAGATGCTTGTGTGGCAGGAGTAATGAGAAGTCAATTTTTTAATTGGGCTGTAAAAAATAAAATAGAAATAATACAAAAAAGTATGAACCTTAATTTTTTACTAAATGCAGACGAGGTATTTTTAACTAATACTTTGATAGGTTTTAAATGGGTGCAATCGTTTGATAAAAAAGAATATTCAAACACTTATTTTTTAAAACTTTCAACAGACTTAAAAAAAGAATTTATTTATTTTTAAAACATGATTAAAGCTTTAGGATATTATTTATGTTTACCAATTTTGTATTTAGTTTCAGTACTTCCATTTTGGATTGTATATGGCATTTCAGATATATTATTTCTATTTATTTATTATGTTTTAAAGTATAGAAGACAGATTGTATTTAAAAATTTACAAAATTCTTTTCCAAATAAATCAAATGAGGAACTTAAAAAAATAGAAAAAAAGTTTTATAAACATTTTATTGATTTAATTTTAGAAACAATACAAACCCTTACCATAAGCAAAAAATCCATTAAAAAAAGATGTTATTTACAACCAAAGGCCAAACAACTGTTTGAAAGTTATTATCAAAATAAAAAATCTGTTATCATTGTAATGGGTCATTTTGGAAATTGGGAATGGGCAGGCGCTTCTTTTAGCTCTCAATGTAATATGCCGTTATTTGTAATTTATCATTCTTTAAAAAGTAGTTATTTTGATAAATTATTATATAAAATGCGTACACGTTTTGGAACACAATTATACGCCATGCAAGATGCAAGCAGGGGTATGATAAGAAATAAAAACAATACAACGGCTACAGCTTTTATTGCAGATCAAACACCTCAACCAGATAAGGCTTATTGGTTAACTTTTTTAAATCAAGACACGCCTATTTTTTTTGGAACAGAAAGAATTGCACAAACTTTAGATGTACCAATAGTTTATGTTTCGGTTTTAAAAACTAAACGAGGCTACTATTCAGTTGATGCTGAAATATTAGTCCCCCAACCTAAACAAACCGAAACAGGTGATATTTCAGAACTTCATACTAAACGTTTAGAGCAAGACATTTTACTCCAACCTGAAAATTGGTTGTGGTCTCATAGGCGTTGGAAACATAAACGACTATAATTTTAAATAGTACATAAACTTTATATTTTTAATATGAAACACCAAAACAAAAATTCAGGTTTAATTTCAATAATGGCTGTTTTTTTCTTTTGGGGATTTTTGGCTGCTTCCAATGGTGTGTTTATTCCATACTGCAAAGCTACTTTTAAACTCAATCAATTTCAATCCCAACTTATTGATTCTGCTTTTTTTGGCGCTTATTTTATAGGATCTATTTTTTTATTTTTAATTAATCTAATATTTAAAAAAGATGTTGTAAAATATTTGAGTTATAAAAACACTATCATATGGGGCTTAAGTGTTTCTTTAATAGGCGGATTATTAATGATGCTAGCTTTACACAGTTTATCATTTTGGTTTATTTTACTAACTTTTTTTATTATTGCATTAGGTTTTTCATTACAACAAATTGCCGCTAATCCCTTTGTAATAAATTATGGAGAGTTATCAAAAAGCGCACAAAGGTTGAATTTAGCAGGAAGCATTAATTCTATTGGTACAACAATTGGCCCCATTATTGTTAGTTTAATTTTATTTTCTAAAACAAAATTAGATGCTCAAGATATAGCTCAATCAACACCTTTAACTTTAAATTTGGTATATTTTATATTAGCATTTGTTTTTGCTTTAGCAATTATTATTTTATATAATACTAAAATAGAATCAAATTTAAGCGACTTGAAAAATGAAGAAACTAAAATTTTAAAATCACCGTTTAAAATCGTATTGTTTGTTTTACTGTCATTAATCCTATTATTTACTGTGCTGTTATTTAATATTTCTTTAAATAACCTTACGCAATTAATAATTATTGGATTACTATTATTTTTTTTAATATGTATAACAATTATTTTTTTTATTCATTATCACAAATTAAAAACCAATCATCAATTTGAAGAAAAAAAATATAGACAATTAACAATGGGTATGTTTGCCATATTTTTTTATGTAGGTGCTGAGGTAACTATTCAAAGTAATTTGGGCGCCTTACTTGAAACTTCTGAATATAAGAGTGTAATTAATAATGTATCTATTGGCACCTTTATATCTATGTATTGGGGAAGTTTGTTAATTGGGCGATGGACAGGTTCGATTGGAGCATTTAAAATGTCAAAGTTTTATATAAACATTTTAACATGTATTGTTCCATTTATCGCTTTTGCTTTTGTATATTTATTAAATATAAAAATGGCAACCCCTATTTTTTATACCTATTCTTTAGCCATAGTATTTTTAGTGATTGCCTTTTTTATAGGAAAACATTGTTGTCCGATAAAAATACGAATTAGCACTTTATCTCTTTAAGAAAGTTGATTTTATTGAATAGTATTTAAATTTCTGAAAGCGAAGCCCCCCTATGTATCAAATAAGTCTAATTTAGTTTGATTGATGTTGTTT